>NZ_WLYK01000006.1:0-300000 GCF_009707545.1 Nakamurella alba
CCGAAACCCGCAGGCTGCTGTGCGACACCAAAGTCATCCCCGCCGTGCTGGACGCCCTCGGGGTGCCGTTGGATGTCGGCCGCGCCCGCCGCACCGTCCCCAAAGCCCTGCGCGGAGCACTCATCCTCCGCGACCGCGGGTGCGCGTTCCCCGGCTGCGACCGACCCCCCGCCTGGTGCGACGCCCACCACATCCAGTTCTGGGCCCGCGACCTCGGCGTCACCAGCCTGGACAACGGCGTCCTGCTCTGCGGACACCACCACCGCCTGATCCACCAACAGGACTGGACCATCCAGCTCAACCCCGAAGACCGGCTCCCCGAATTCATCCCACCCCCCTGGCTCGACCCCGGACAACGACCACGCCGCAACACCCACCACCCACCCCACCGCGCATCCGGCACCAGCAGCGGCTGACACCCGAACCACAGCAACACATCCCGGCGATCGGGAAGTGGTCCGGCAGACCTGTTTCAACAGCACACGACCACCCCGATCGGCGAAATACCCACGCCGGCCGGGGTGGTCGTGCTGTCTCCAGGACCGAGGCGGCAGCCAATGGACGACGCGCGGCAGAGGCGACAGCGTTGCTACGCCACCAGTACCTACGGATTGCGACCGAACGAGAATCTCGACCAGCCAGTGTCAGTCGGCGCGGCTGCTGATCTGCTGCACGACCCACTGGTTCCCGTCGGGATCCGAGAGGTGGACCATTCCGACGTTGTCGAGGTCATCGCCCTCCCGCGGCGGACGGGACCCGAGGTCACGGTCGATCACGGTCACGCCGCTGGTCTCCACCCCACGACCGGCGAGTTCCGCATGAGCAGCGAGGATGTCGGGCACCACCAGCACCAGGCCGCGCAACGTGCCCGGCACCAGATCGGCGTGCATGCCGGTGGAGATCTGGATCGAGCAGCCGGACCCCGGCGGGGTCAGCTGGACGAAACGACGTCCCTCACCGGCGGGCATATCGAAGTCCACGACGAACCCGAGCCCGTCGGCGTAGAACGACTTCGCACGATCGACATCGGCGACCGGCACCTGAACCACTTCGAGCAGCCACTTCATCGAGTTCTTCCTCTCACCGTCCGGACGTCGGGGATCCGCTGTCCACCTGCCTGTTGGACCCGACGTCGCCCACGGAATCATCGGCGCGCACAGGATGCACCGGAGCGGCAGGCGAAAAGTGCACCGGCGTGCCAGTCGGACGCCGTTGATCGGGCACAGTCACGCAGAGCTCGGCTCACCCGTCGCCGCCGGACCGATCGGCACGCACAACGTGCTCTACCCGGCAGAGGAACATGCCGGGCGCCGGAAGACCGGAGCACCGAACCGCAAGAGCCACTCAGCTCAGTCGGCGCCGAACTCCATCTTTGCCCGGTCGACGGCCTCGTCCATCGGCCGGATCCAGCAGGACCGCCGACGAGCCGGCACCGAACCGCAAGAGCCACTCAGTTCAGTCGGCGCCGAACTCCATCTGCGCGCGGTCGACGGCCTCGTCCATCGCCTCGTCGGGCTGGTCGGAAGGGGAGAGGGACGCGATCGCCGCGCTCTCCCCTGGCTCCAGCGCTCCGACGAGGGTGCGCTCGGCGTCCAGCTGACCGAGACCGGCATAGAGCTCCAGCTTCGACCGGGAGTCGGCGATGTCGAGGTTCCGCATGGTCAGCTGGCCGATGCGGTCCGTCGGCCCGAAGGCCGCGTCCTCGACGCGCTCCATGGACAGCTTCTCCGGGTGGTAGCTGAGGTTCTCGCCCACGGTGTCCAGCACCGTGTAGTCCCAGCCACGACGCAGGCGCAGCGTCACGGTCCCGGTCACGGCCGACCCGACCCAGCGCTGCAGCGACTCGCGCAGCATCAGCGACTGCGGGTCCAGCCAGCGGCCTTCGTAGAGCAGCCGGCCCAGCCGCCGCCCTTCGGCGTGGTAGGTCGCGATGGTGTCCTCGTTGTGCACCGCATTGACGAGCCGCTCGTACGCGGTGAACAGCAGCGCCATGCCCGGGGCCTCGTAGATGCCGCGCGACTTGGCCTCGATGATCCGGTTCTCGATCTGGTCGGTCATGCCCAGTCCGTGCCGGCCGCCGACCGCGTTCGCCTCCATCACCAGGTCGACCGCCGACGCGAACGTCTGCCCGTTGATCGCGACGGGACGGCCGCGCTCGAACGTGACAGTGACGTCCTCGGCGGGGATGTCGACCGAGGCGTCCCAGTGCGCGACACCCATGATGGGCTCGACGATCTCGATCGAGGCGTCGAGGAACTCGAGCTTCTTCGCCTCGTGGGTGGCACCCCAGATGTTGGCGTCCGTCGAGTACGCCTTCTCCACCGACGCGCGGTAGGGCAGGTCGCGGGCGGTCAGCCACTCGGACATCTCGGTGCGGCCGCCCAGCTCGGAGACGAAGGCCTCGTCCAGCCACGGCTTGTAGATCCGCAGCCGCGGGTTCGCCAGCAGGCCGTAGCGGTAGAACCGCTCGATGTCGTTGCCCTTGTAGGTCGAGCCGTCGCCCCAGATCGAGACGCCGTCCTCGTGCATCGCACGGACCAGCAGGGTGCCGGTCACCGCGCGACCGAGCGGCGTGGTGTTGAAGTACGGCAAACCGCCGGAACGGATGTGGAAGGCGCCGCAGGCGAGGGCGACCAGGCCCTCCTCCACCAGCGCTGCGCGGCAGTCGACCAGTCGCGCGATGTCGGCGCCGTACTGCTGCGCCCGGGACGGCACGCCGGACAGATCGGGCTCGTCGTACTGGCCGATGTCGGCGGTGTACGCGCACGGCACGGCGCCGTGCTCGCGCATCCAGGCGACCGCCACCGAGGTGTCGAGACCACCGGAGAACGCGATGCCGACCTTCTCGCCGGCCGGGAGGGACGTCAGAACCTTGGACACGACGTGGAGCCTAACGGTCCGGACCTGCCGCTCCGGACCGCTCCGGACGCCCGCCGGCACCGGTCGCGACCTGCGTCACAGCAGCGCGAGTCCCCGCCCGACACCCGATGAGTTCCGGCGTGGCGGAAGCCGGCATGCGCGCGGCGGCATCGACGACAGCCGTGGCTGGTCGGCAACCTGTCGGCACGGCGTGGACTTCCGCGGGCTGGACTGCTCGACGGCGAACAGCATTGCGCGGCAGTGGCCATGTGACCGGAGGTGCCAGCCTGCCCGACGGGCCGGACCGCTCGACGGCGAACAGCATTGCGCGGCAGTGGCCATGTGACCGGAGGTGCCAGGCTGCCAGACGGGCCGGACCGCTCGACGGCGAACAGGACTGCGCGGCAGGGCCATGTGACCGGGGGTGCCAGCCTGCCCGACGGGCCGGACCGCTCGACGGCGAACAGGACTGCGCGGCAGTGGCCATGTGACCGGGGGTGCCCGGCTGCCCGACGGGCTGGACTGCTCGACGGCGAACAGGGCTGTCTCGGAAATGGCCTGCCAGGAGGCCTGCGCCGGCGCTTGACCGTTGCACGGCTTGCGGCGCAGCCGTTCGGCGGCGGCCGGACCGACCACGTCATCGGAGCGTCGTCTGCGCAGGTGAGCGATCCTGTCGGGCCTGCGGCGCATGATGGCCCCGTGACCCAGACCGTCGATGGCCCGGCCCCGGCGACCGGCGCTTCCCTGCCGCCGGCGCCGTTCGAGGTTCCGCTGGCCCCGGCCGACCGGTGCACGGTGCTGCCCACGCCCGTCGGCGAGTTCTTGATGACCGGGAACGGCGAACAACTGCTCGGCACCTTTTTCGCCGACGACGCCGGCATCGCCCCGGCCTGCCCGTTGCCGCGCGACGACGCCGCCTTCGCCGACGCCCGGCGGCAGCTGCACGAGTACTTCGCGGGCGAGCGGCAGTCGTTCGACCTCCGACTCGCACCCACCGGCCCGCTCTTCGCGATGCGGGTCTGGGCCGCACTCACGCAGATCCCCTACGGCGAGACCGCCTCCTACGGCGACATCGCCGAGCGCATCGGGCGGCCCGGAGCGGCGCGGGCCGTCGGATCGGCCAACCACGTGAATCCGCTCCCGATCGTCGTGCCCTGCCATCGGGTCATCGGTGCCGACGGGTCGATGGTCGGGTTCGGCGGCGGCATGGAGCGCAAGCACATCCTGCTCGGCGTCGAGGCGCAGACCCTGTTCTGAGAGGCGAACCGACCCGGGCGCCACTGACCCCGGCACCACTCCTGAGCCCGATCGGGCATGTCGCGACGCCAGTGCCCCAAGCGGGGACGCCCAGCCCACACCCCTGATGCACCGACGGCCCTCTGCAAACGCCACGACGAACAGCAGCCGTCCGGCCAGGCGTCTGCCCCGACTACCGAAAAACCACGGTGCGGGCGCCGTTGAGCATCACCCGGCGCTCGCTGTGCCATTGCACGGCCCTGGACAGCACCTGGGTCTCGACGTCGCGGCCGGCGGCGACCAGGTCGTCCGGCCCCAGGTTGTGGTCCACCCGCACCACGTCCTGCTCGATGATCGGCCCCTCGTCGAGGTCGTCGTTGACGTAGTGCGCGGTCGCCCCGATCAGCTTGACCCCGCGGTCGTGCGCCTGGTGGTACGGCTTCGCGCCCTTGAAGCTCGGCAGGAACGAGTGGTGGATGTTGATCGCCCGGCCGGACAGCTCGTGGCTGGTCTGTTCGCTGAGCACCTGCATGTACCGGGCCAGCACCACCAGGTCGACGTCGTGCTCCTTGATCAGCCGGAGCAGCTGCGCTTCCGCCTCCGGCTTCGTCTCCCGGGTGACAGGGATGTGTACGTAAGGGATCTCGTACGACGCAGCGAGCGCCGCGTAATCCGGGTGGTTGGAGACGATCACCGGGATCTCGATGTTGAGGGTGCCGATGCGATACCGGTAGAGCAGATCGTTCAGGCAGTGCCCGAACTTGCTGACCATCAGCAGCGTGCGGGTCGGCGTGGTGACGTCGACCAGGTCGTACGTCATGGCGTGAGCCTGCGAGACGTCGTCGAACTCCCGCCGCAGCTCCGCGATCGAAAGACCGCCATCCGGCACGTCGAAGTGCACCCGCATGAAGAACCGCCCTGTGAGCCGGTCGTCGAACTGCTGGCTGGCCAGGATGTCCGCACCGCAACGCACCAGGTAGCCGGTGACGGCGTAGACCAGGCCGGGCCCGTCCTGGCAGGACAGGGTCAGCACGAACTCGCGGCCGGGTGCCGGGCGAGGGGACACGGGTACCTCCGGGGAGAAGTCGGGCGGTGCGGGATCGTCGAGGCGGTGCGGATCGTCGAGGCGGTGCGGATCGTCGAGGCGGTGCGGATCGTCGAGGTGGTGCGGATCCTGCGGGCGTTGCGAATGGGTTCGAGCGGTGGCGAGGACGACGGGGGGCGTTGCCGATCAGCATCGGGTGGTGCACAGCAGCCGGCGGGTCAGCCACGTGGACATCGTGGACACCGGCAGCGGGTCGCGGCAGAGTCAGGCCGGGTGGACAGCGGGACGGGGGGGGACCAAGATCAGGGGATACCGGCCGGGGGCGACCCAGGGACGAGCAGCGGGCGGACGAGCAGGGCAACACATCTGGAAGTGCGTATTACGCAACTGACTGCGTATCGCGCAACCGCATCCAGCATGATCGGTCGCTGATCGCCGGTCAAGA
This sequence comes from Nakamurella alba, assembly GCF_009707545.1. Classification (NCBI taxonomy): domain Bacteria; kingdom Bacillati; phylum Actinomycetota; class Actinomycetes; order Nakamurellales; family Nakamurellaceae; genus Nakamurella; species Nakamurella alba. The sequence goes on from NZ_WLYK01000006.1 coordinate 5,586, forward strand.
CCACTGCGCGGAATGTCCGATCCCAGGTCCACGCCGCACCACCACCCGACCGCCTAGGCTTCCTGCATGTCCGAGCCCGTCGTCCCGCTCCGCGGCGCCGAGGCAGGCGCCGTGCAGTCGGTGGACCGTGCACTGACCATCCTCGAACTGCTCGCCGCGGACGGTCAGCTCGGCGTCACCGAGATCGCCGGCCTGCTCGGCGTGCACAAGTCGACGGCCTCCCGGCTGCTGGCCACCCTCGAGTCGCACGGCCTCGCCGAGCAACTGCCCGATCGCGGCCGGTACCGGCTCGGCGTCGGGGTGCTGCGGCTGGCCGGCGCCACTCGGTCCCGCCTCGACGTCGTGCAGGAGAGCCGGCCGGTCACCAAGGCACTGGCCACCGAGATCGGCGAGACGGTCAACATCGTGATCCTGTCCGGCCGGGAGACGCTCTACCTGGACCAGGTCGCCGGGACCTCGGCGCTGCGCATCCACAACTGGGTCGGCAAGCGGAACCCGCTGCACGCCACGGCGAACGGCCGGGTACTGCTCGCCCACATCTCCGACACCGAGCGGGACGCACTCCTCGCGGCGTCGGTGGGGTCGGCGGGCTCCCTGCCGCGGCTCACCGAGCACACGGTGACCAGTCGGGCCGGGTTGCTCGCCGAGCTGGAGCAGGTCCGGGCACGCGGGTACGCCGTGGCCCGCGACGAACTCGAGATCGGCCTGACCGCCGTAGCGGCGCCGATCCGCGGCACCGACGGGTCCGTCATCGCCTCCCTCTCCGCATCCGGCCCGACCTTCCGGGTCGCGGACCGGCTCGACGGTGTGGTGGCGGCGGTGATGAGCGCCGCGGTCGCGGTGTCGCACCGCATGGGCTGGGCCGGCCCGTCACGCCTGTCGTCCTGAACCCGGCCGCCGCACGGGTCGACGCCGCGGTCGCGGTGTCCCACGGCACGGCATGGCAGGCCGTTGCGCCCGTCGCCTCGACTCGGTAGCCGCATTGGTCAACGCCGCGCTCGCCGTGTCCCACATGGGGTGGGACCGGCCCCGAGGGTCTGTCGTCCTGAGACCTGCGACCGCGGTGGTCCACGCCGCACTCACGGAGTCCCACCGCACGGTCCGGCAGGCAATGGTCAACGCCGCTCTCACGGAGTCCCGGCATGGGCCGGGCCGGCCTCTCTCACGGAGTCCCGGCATGGGCCGGGCCGGCCTCGCACGCCGGTCGCCCCGAGGTCGGAACCGGCCGGCACACCCGCATGCCCTGCCACTTCGAGTCCCGACGACGGATTCCCCCGTTCCGCCGCGTCGCCACCAAGTTGAACGCACCCACCACCCGCGGAGCTCGCGAGGTCGGAACCGCCCGGCTCGTCCGGATGCCACGGGCAGCTCCGCAACTCATCCGGAGCAGCGGTTCGCACCCTGGTGATCTCCCGTCACACCGCTGCCGGGCTGTGTGTCAAAAGCACGTTACAGCTGTCGCACGACGTCTCCAGGAGCCTTGACAGCCCCTGCCCACCGTTCCATTCTGTTGCTCACAGAGCACTCAGGTGCGCGATACGCAACAGGATCCAGGAGAGGGCAGGCACAGGGTGACCGCGACCGTGGACAGCGACGGCGCCACGCCGACCGCCGTCGACGGCCTCTGGATCGATGGCGCCCGGGCGGTCTCGACGGGCACTGGTATCCGCGAGATCCGTTGCCCTGCTGATGGTTCGCTGGTCGCGACGGTGACGGAGGGTACCGCCGCGGACGCGAGCGCCGCGATCGATGCGGCCCGCGCCGCGTTCGACTCCGGCGTCTGGTCGGCCGTCCCGGAGATCGAGCGCGGTGCCCTGCTGCTCCGGGTGGCCGACCTGCTCCAGCGCGACCGGGCGGCCTACGCCCGCGCCGAGGCACTGGACACCGGCAAGCGGCTGGTCGAGGCCGAGTACGACATCGACGACGTGACCTCGGCCTTCCGCTACTACGGCGGCATCGCCGGCACCGACTCCGGTCGCGTGGTGGACACCGGCCGCCCGGATGCGTTGAGCCGCATCGTGTACGCGCCGATCGGCGTCTGCTCGCTGATCACCCCGTGGAACTACCCATTGCTCCAGGTCTCCTGGAAGGTGGCGCCCGCACTGCTGGCCGGGAACACCTTCGTCCTCAAGCCCTCCGAGCTCACCCCGTCGACGGCGATCCTGCTGATGTCCACCCTCGCCGAGGCCGGCCTTCCGGCCGGCGTCGCGAACCTGGTCACCGGCACCGGCACCGGGGTCGGTGCCGTCCTGACCACCGACCCGCGCGTCGACATGGTCAGCTTCACCGGCGGTCTGGCGACCGGCAAGGCGATCATGGCGGCCGGCGCCGACACGGTGAAGCGGGTCGCCCTCGAGCTGGGCGGCAAGAACCCGAACATCGTGTTCGCCGACGCGGACCGCGAGGCGGCACTCGACAACGCCCTCACCGCCGTGTTCCTGCATTCCGGTCAGGTCTGCTCGGCCGGCGCCCGGCTGGTGGTGCAGGACAGCATCCACGACGAGTTCGTCGCCGAGTTGGCCGAGCGCGCCGGCCGCATCCGGCTGGGCGGGCCGTTCGACGAGAAGGCCGAGACCGGTCCGCTGATCTCGGCCGCGCACCGCGAGAAGGTGCACTCCTACGTCCGGTCCGCGGTCGCGGAAGGCGCCGAACTCCGTTGCGGCGGAGCGGTTCCCGGCGATCCGGCACTGGCCGACGGCTTCTACTACCCGCCGACCGTGCTGGACGGCTGCGATGCCTCGATGCGCTGCGTGCAGGAGGAGTCCTTCGGCCCGGTGCTGACCGTGGAGACCTTCACCGACGAGGCCGAGGCGATCGCGATCGCCAACGACACCGAGTACGGCCTGGCCGGCGCCGTCTGGACGCAGGACGCCGGCCGTGCGCAGCGGGTCGCCCAAGCCCTGCGGCACGGCACCGTCTGGATCAACGACTACCACCCCTACGTGCCGCAGGCCGAGTGGGGCGGCTTCGGCCGCTCCGGCAACGGTCGCGAGCTCGGCCCCACCGGACTCGCCGAGTACCGCGAGATCAAGCACATCTGGCAGAACACCGCACCCACAGCGCAGTACTGGTTCTCGAAGTAGCCGGCTCGAAACACCGCCGCAGCCGGGCAGTCCCGCACCACCCCTGCAGCACACCACCACCCGCTGCACATCACCACCCAGCACGAACCCGGACCAACCAGCAGCACATCACCACCCCGCAGCACAGCACTACCCCGCAACACTTGGAGCCCAGCACCATCCAGCGAGCACCACGACTCCAGCACGGCGCCATCAGGTAGTCCCACCGACGCAGGCCCGCCCCTGCATCGAAGGAGCCCGACATGAGCACCACATCCGCCCCCCTCCTCGCCAAGGGCGCGACTCCGTCCGCCGAACCGGACTTCTCCGTCCGCAACCTCTGGAAGGTGTTCGGCCACAAGGCCGATCGCATCCCCGGTGACCCGCAGCTGGCGGGCCTGACCGGACCGGAGATCCTCGAGCGCACCGGGTGCGTGCCCGCCGTCCGCGACATGAGCTTCGACGTCGGCCGCGGCGAGGTCTTCGTGGTGATGGGTCTGTCCGGCTCCGGGAAGTCCACCCTGGTCCGGTGTCTCACCCGGCTGATCGAACCCACCGCCGGCCAGGTGCTGCTCGAGGGCCTGGACATCATGAAGGCCTCGGAGAGCGACCTGCGCGAGCTCCGCCGCCGCAAGATGTCGATGGTGTTCCAGCACTTCGGCCTGCTCCCGCACCGCACCGTGCTGGACAACGTCTCCTACGGCCTGGAGATCCGCGGCACCGGCAAGGGCGCCCGGCACACCCGGGCCCGCGAGATCATCGAGCTGGTCGGCCTGCACGGCTACGAGGACCGCTTCCCGGACCAGCTGTCCGGCGGCATGCAGCAGCGGGTCGGCCTGGCCCGCGCGCTGGCCGGCGATCCCGACGTGCTGCTCTTCGACGAGCCGTTCTCCGCCCTCGACCCGCTGATCCGGCGGGACATGCAGGCGGAGGTGATCCGGCTGCACCGCGAGATGGGCAAGACGATGGTCTTCATCACCCACGACCTCTCCGAGGCGCTCAAGCTGGGCGACCGGATCCTGATCATGCGGCATGGTGAGCTGGTCCAGATCGGCCGCGGCGACGAACTCGTCGGCGCGCCGGCGGACGAGTACGTGGCCGACTTCGTCTCCGAGGTACCGCGGGCCGACGTCCTGACACTCCGCTGGATCGCCTCGCCGGTGCCGGACGGCACCGACCTGTCCACCGCACCCGCGCTGTCCGCCGACACGGTGATCCGGTCCGCGATCCCCACCGTGCTGGGCACCCCCGGCCCGGTCCGGGTGGTCGACGGCGGGGTCACCCTCGGGGTGGTCGGCCGGGACGACATCCTGCACCTGATCACCAGTTCCGGGCACGGCGTCACCGAGGTCGGGGCGGCCTCCGCCACCGTGGACCCGGACGCGGCCTGATGGCCGCCCCCACCGCACCCGGGACGACCCAGGCCCCGGACGCGCCGTCCGGCATCACCCCGCCGCCCGGTCCGGTCCGGCGCCGCGGTTGGCCGCTCGGCACCGGCGCCACCGTGCTGCTCGGCACGCTGGTGGTCTGGATCGTCCTCTGGAAGATCTTCGACGGCCGCTGGAACCTCGACATCGGCCGGTCCGAGCTGACGCCGCTGCACCGGACCCTCAACGACGTCAACGACTGGGTCGGTGCGAACCGCGACACCAGCCCGGTCTTCCTCTACTTCTTCAACTACATCCAGCTCGGCATCGAGGGTGCGGCCGACTTCTTCACCCAGCTGTTCTCGCACACCGACGTCGGTCGCGAGCTGCCGGAGATCGGCTGGCTGGGCACCACCGCACTGCTCACCGCCGTCGCGTTCGTGGTCGGCAACGCCCGGGTCGCGGCACTGACCCTGGTCGGGCTGCTCGTCATCGTCGCCCAAGGGCTGTGGGCGGAGGCGATGGACACCTTCTCGCTGGTCGCCCTCGCCGTGCTGCTGGCGCTGATCATCGGTCTGCCGCTGGGCATCTGGGCCGGCGTGAACAGCCGGGTCAACAAGATCGTGACCCCGGTGCTGGACTTCATGCAGATCCTGCCGGCGTTCGCCTACCTGGCCCCGCTGGCGCTGATCTTCATGATCGGCCCGGCCCCGGCGGTGGTCACCACCTGGATCTACGCCATCCCGCCGGTCATCCGGCTGACCGCGCACGGCATCCGGCAGGTACCGGCCACCACCCGCGAGGCCGTCGACTCGCTGGGAGCCGGTGGCGTGCAACGCCTCCGCACCATGCTGCTGCCGATGGCCAAGCGGACCATCGTGATCGGCATCAACCAGACGATCATGGCTGCGCTCTCCATGGTGACCATCGCCGCGCTGATCGGCGCACCCGGTCTCGGCCTGTCCGTGACCCAGGCGCTGCAGACCCTGGACGTCGGCGCCGCCCTGAACGCGGGCATCGCGATCGTGCTGCTGGCCATCATCTTCGACCGGGTGACCACCGCCGCCAGCGTGCGGTCGGAGAACCTGCGCCGGGCGGCCCCGCACGTGCGGCTGGTCCGGCGGTACGCGGTGATCGGTGCGCTGGTCCTGGCCGTGGTCGCGATCTACCTGTCCCGGACCATGCTGTGGGCCGCGGAGCCGCCCGTGCTGCCGGACCTGGGCGAGGGCATCGCCACCGTCGGCAACACCGTGGCGCAGTGGCTGCAGGACAACCTGGCCTGGTTCACCCAGAGCATGCGGGACAACCTGACCGAGGCGATCCTGAACCCGTTGCAGGACCTGCTGTCCAACTCGCCGTGGTTCGTCGTCGGCGCCGTGCTGGTGGTGCTCGGCTACCTCGCCGGCCGCATCCGGGTGGCGGTGATCGCCGCGGTCGGGGTCGGCCTGATGGTGCTGCTGGGCGTCTGGAACGACGCGATGGTCACGCTGGCCGCCACCCTGCTGGCGACGGTCTTCGTGATGATCCTCGGCGTGGTGTTCGGCGTCTGGATGGGCCGCTCGTCGACCGCCGACAAGGTCATCCGGCCGCTGCTGGACGCCGCGCAGACGATGCCGCCGTTCGTCTACCTGGTGCCCTTCCTCGCGCTGTTCGGTTCCAGCCGCTTCACCGCGATCATCGCCGCGGTGGTCTACGCGGCCCCCGCCGCCATCAAGATCATCACCGACGGTATCTCCCAGGTGCCGTCGACGACGGTGGAGGCGGCGATCTCCACCGGATCGACGAACTGGCAGGTGATCACCAAGGTGCAGATCCCGATGGCCGCCAAGTCCATCGGCCTGGCCTTCAACCAGGGGCTCATCTACTCGCTGTCGATGGTGGTCATCGGCGGCATGGTCGGAGCCGGCGCCCTCGGCTACGACGTGATCGCCGGGCTCAACCAGCTCGACCTCTTCGGCAAGGGGCTGTCCGCCGGACTGACCTTGGTGGTGATGGGCATCGTGCTCGACCGCATCACCCAGGCCGCGGCCGACCGGTCCGGGCGCGCCTCCGGACCGGCGATCCCGCCGCGCAGGAAGACCACCTCCGGCACCACCGATCCCACCCTGACCGCCACCGCGCCGGCCGCCGCCGGCGTCTGACGGTCCGACCCTACGGCCCATCCACCACCACCGACCCGCCGCCACCATCCATCCACTGCCAAGACCCACGACGCACCATCTGCACCGCCGCCGGCCGGCATCCGCCCGACCGACATCCAGCGATCCCCGCCCACCGATCGGCCGGTCCCGGCCAGTCACCCACGAGGAGAATCGATGTCACTGCGATCGACCCGGCGATCCGGACGGACGGCCACCCGGCTGTCCGCCGGGGTCGCCACCGCGACCCTGCTGCTCACCGCAGCGGCCTGTGGCGGCGCCACGGTGAACGACACCGGCGCCGGCGCCACCACCCCTGCGGCCACCAGCCCGGCGGCGACCGGCGCGAGCGCATCCGGGTCGGCCACCGGAACCGCGACGGGCTCTGCGACCGGCTCGGCCACGGGTTCCGCGACCGGCAGCATGGTCCCGGTCACCGGCGAGTGCGGCACCGTCAACCTGGCGATGAACGACTGGGTGGGCTACACCGCCGACGCCGCCGTCTACACCTACGTGGCGGAGAAGGAGCTCGGCTGCAAGGTCGAGCAGAAGTCGCTCAAGGAGGAGATCGCCTGGCAGGGCTTCGGTTCCGGCCAGGTCGATGCCGTCATCGAGAACTGGGGCCACGCCGACCTGGTCGAGAAGTACATCGACCAGCAGCAGACCGCCGTGGACGGCGGGCCCACCGGCAACATCGGGTACATCGGCTGGTACGTGCCGCCGTGGCTGGCCAAGGAGCACCCGGACATCCTGCAGTGGGAGAACCTGAACAAGTACGCCGAGAACTTCAAGACCTCCGAGTCCGGCGACAAGGGCCAGCTGCTCGACGGCGACCCGACCTTCGTCACCAACGACGAGGCCCTGGTGCAGAACCTCGACCTGAACTTCGAGGTCGTCTACGCCGGTTCGGAAGCCGCGCTGATCAAGGCCTTCCAGGATGCCGAGACCAACAAGAAGTGGGTGCTCGGCTACTTCTACTCGCCGCAGTGGTTCCTCTCCGAGGTCCCGCTGGAGAAGGTCGCGCTGCCGCCGTACACCGAGGGCTGTGACGCCGATGCCGAGAAGGTCGCCTGCGACTACCCCGAGTACAAGCTGAACAAGATCATGTCGAAGACCTTCGCCGAGGGCGGCTCCAGCGGCGCCGCGCTGATGAAGAACTTCAACTGGACCAACGACGACCAGAACCTGGTCGCGAAGTACATCACCGCCGACGGCATGACCCCCGAGGCCGCCGCCGAGAAGTGGGTGACCGACAACCCCGACAAGGTGAACGCCTGGCTGGGCAAGTGATCCCGTCCTGAACACCGGCCGGCCGGGCACCGCGATCCCGTGGTGCCCGGCCGGTCCGCAGGCCACAGCGTCTCCGCCGCTGGCAGCAGCGGGCATCGGCCCGACGACACCCGGAGCGACCTCGGCGGAACCGCCCGTCGGATGCCGGGGGCGCCGGGGCACGACGGCGGGACCCCGGCACCACGGCTGTCGGTCCGCACCACGCCGCGGCATCGAGGACCGTGACGCCACCCCCCATCGACGGACCCCCAACGGCCACACGGTGATCCGGCCCCCACCACTTGACACCCACCACCGGTCACCTAGGCTGGTGTTGCACCAGATGCATCGCGTTGCACAGTTCGCAACTGGGTGCCCCGCAGCTCGATCACCCACAGCACCAAAACCCTGCAGTACCGCACACCCGAAACATCAGGCACAGACCGGCATCCCAGCCCCAGTGCGCACATCCGGCGGAGGTATCCATGACGGGACCCAAGGTCGTCATCATCGGCGCCGGGATCGTCGGCGCCAGCCTGGCCGACGAACTGACCGCGCGCGGCTGGACCGAGATCACCGTGCTGGAAGCCGGTCCGCTGCCCGCCGCCGGCGGATCCACCTCGCACGCACCAGGTGTCGTCTTCCAGACCAACGGCACCAAGGTGATGAGCGACTTCGCCCGCTACACGGTGGAGAAGTTTTCCGCGCTGACCTGGCAGGGCGATCCCTGCTACCTGCCGGTCGGCGGCCTGGAGATCGCCACCACCCCTGAGCGCGCCCGGGAACTGCAGCGCCGCTTCGGATTTGCGCAGTCGTGGGGCGTCCCCGGGGCACAGCTGCTGGACCCGGAGCAGACCGTCGCGATGTGGGACCTGCTCGAGCCGTCGACGGTGCACGGCGGGCTGTTCGTGCCGCAGGACGGCATCGCCAAGGCCGTCCGCGCCGTCGCCGCCCAGCTGGCCCGCGCCACCGAGCGCGGTGCGACCGTACGCGACCGCACCCAGGTGCTCGACATCCTCACCAGCGGCGACAAGGTCACCGGGGTCCGCACCGACAACGGTGATCTGGACGCCGATGTCGTCGTCTGCTGTGCCGGCATCTGGGGTCCGACGGTGGCCGGCCTGGTCGGCCAGACGCTGGCGCTGACGCCACTCGCCCACCAGTTCGCCTGGACCGGACCGGTCGCCCCGCTCGCCGGCCGCACCACCGAGTCGGTCCGCCCGGTGCTGCGTCACCAGGACGCCGACCTGTACTACCGGGAGAACGGCACCGGGATGGGCATCGGCTCCTACCGGCACCGGCCGATGCCCGTCCGGCAGGACGAGCTGCGGGCCTGGTCCGACTTCGACTCCATGGACTCCCTGCACGGCCAACCCTCGGTGCTGGAGTTCACCCCCGCCGACTTCGAGTTCCCGATCGCGGAGACCCGGCGGATCATGCCCGGGATCTTCGACGCGGACGGGCATCTCGAGCTCGCGAACCCGTTCAACGGTGTCTTCTCGTTCACCACCGACAACATGCCGCTGCTCGGTCCGCACGCCACCCTGGACGGGTTCTGGACCGCCGAGGCGGTGTGGGTGACCCACTCCGCCGGCGTCGCGAAGGCGATGGCCGAGTGGATCGTCGACGGGCACTCCACGTTCGACCTGCACTCCTGCGACCTCAACCGGTTCGAGGTGCACCAGCTGGCGCCGGCCTACATCGAGGCCAAGGACTGCCAGAACTTCGTCGAGGTCTACGACATCCTGCACCCGCTGCAGCCGATGGAGCACTCCCGGCCGCTGCGCACCTCGCCCTTCTACCCGCGGCAACAGGAACTCGGCGCGGTCTTCCTGGAGGCCAACGGCTGGGAGCGGCCGCACTGGTACGAGGCGAACGCCGGCCTGCTGGACTCCGACCGCAACACCGGCTGGCACATGCCCTCCCCCGACGACTGGGCGGCGCAGTTCTGGTCCCCGGTCATCGCCGCGGAGGCCTCCATCACCCGCACCGACGTGGCGCTCTACGACATGACCGCGCTCAAGCGGCTGGAGGTCACCGGTCCCGGGGCCACCGTCTTCCTGCAGTCGATGGTCACCGGCAAGATCGACAAGTCGGTCGGGTCGGTCACCTACTGCCTGATGCTCGACGCCGACGGCGGCGTGCGGTCCGACGTCACCGTCGCCCGGCTCGCGCCGGAGCGGTACCAGGTCGGCGCCAACGGCGCGATCGACCTCGACTGGTTGCTGCGCGCACTGCGCCGCAGCGACCAGGCGGACACCGTGCAGGTCCGGGACATCACGGCCGGCACCTGCTGCATCGGCATCTGGGGCCCGAAGGCCCGCGAGGTCGTCCAGCAGCTCACCGGCGAGGACTTCTCGCACGCCGGCTTCAAGTACTTCCGCGCCAAGGAGTGCTACCTGGGCACGGTGAAGGTCACCGCGATGCGGCTGTCCTACGTCGGCGAGCTGGGCTGGGAGCTCTACACCACCGCCGACCAGGGGCTGGCGCTGTGGGACCTGCTGATGCGGACCGGCGCCGAGCACGGCATCATCGCCGCCGGCCGCGGCGCGTTCAACGCGCTCCGCATCGAGAAGGGCTACCGGTCCTTCGGCGGTGACATGACCGGCGAGCACGGCCCGGACGAGTCCGGGCTGTCCTTCGCGGTCAAGGGCGACCTGGAGTTCCACGGCAAGGCCGGCCTGGCAGCCCGGCCGGCGCCGACGTCCCGGCTCTGCCTGCTCACCCTGGAGTCGCCGGCCGGCGGCGACGGCCCCGACCACATCGTCCTCGGCTCCGAGCCGGTCTATGCGGTCAGCGCCGAGAGTGCTGCCGGCACTGCGGACACGGCGGTCGGCTACGTGACCTCCGCGGCCTACTCCTACACGCTGGGTGTCCCGCTCGCCTACGCCTGGCTGCCGACTGCCCTCGCCGTGCCCGGCAGCGAGGTGGAGGTGGGCTGGTTCGACCGGCGTTACCGCGCCGTGGTCACCGCCGAGCCGGCCTTCGACCCGGAGATGAAGAAGATCCGGTGCTGACCGCCCTGCCCCCGGACCTTGCGCCTGTGATCCTGACCTGCGCGGCCGTCCCGGTTCGTCGTTCCGGCGCCGGGTCACTACCGTTGTCCGCGGTGCGACCGGCGCTGCTGCCGTCGCATGTCATCGCCCGCGGCCGCGGGCACGACCCGCAGGAGACACGACACCCATGACCGCAGCCACCGACACGACCACCTGGCCGGGCCTGGACGCACCCCTGGAGCAGGCCGATCCCGAGGTCGCGGCTGCCATCGCGGCCGAGCTGCACCGCCAGCAGTCCACCCTGGAGATGATCGCCAGCGAGAACTTCGCGGCGGTCGCCGCGATGCAGGCGCAGGGCAGCGTGCTGACCAACAAGTACGCCGAGGGTTACCCGGGCCGCCGCTACTACGGTGGCTGCGAGAACGTCGACGTCATCGAGCGGCTGGCCATCGAGCGGATCAAGGGCCTGTTCGGTGCCGGGTTCGCCAACGTCCAGCCGCACTCCGGCGCCCAGGCGAACGCCGCCGCGATGCAGGCGCTGATCAAGCCCGGCGACACCATCCTCGGCCTGTCGCTGGCGCACGGCGGCCACCTCACCCACGGCATGCGGATCAACTTCTCCGGCCTGCTCTACGACGTGGCGGCGTACGAGGTGTCCAAGGAGGACCACCGCGTCGACATGGAGGAGGTGGCCCGGCTGGCCCGCGCCCACCGGCCCAAGCTGATCATCGCCGGCTGGTCGGCCTACCCGCGGCAGTTGGACTTCGCGCGATTCCGGGAGATCGCCGACGAGGTCGGCGCCTACCTGATGGTCGACATGGCGCACTTCGCCGGCCTGGTGGCCGCCGGGCTGCACCCGTCGCCGGTGCCGCACGCGCACGTCACCACGACCACCACGCACAAGACCCTGGGCGGTCCGCGCGGCGGCGTCATCCTCACCAACGACGCCGACCTGGCCAAGAAGATCAACTCCGCGGTGTTCCCCGGCCAGCAGGGCGGCCCGTTGGAGCACGTCATCGCCGCCAAGGCCGTCGCCTTCAAGATGGCCGCGGACCCGCAGTTCACCGAGCGCGCGCAGCGCACGATCGACGGCGCGCAGGCGCTGGCCGCCCGGCTGGTGCAGGACGACTGCGCCGCCGCCGGCGTCAAGGTGCTCACCGGCGGCACCGACGTGCACCTGGTGCTGGTCGACCTGCGCGACTCCGAGCTGGACGGCAAGCAGGCCGAGGACCGGCTGCACGACATCGGCATCACGGTGAACCGCAACGCCGTGCCGTTCGACCCGCGCCCGCCGATGGTCACCTCCGGCCTGCGGATCGGCGCCCCGGCGCTGGCCACCCGCGGCTTCGACACCGCCGACTTCGCCGAGGTCGCCGACATCATCGCCGCCGCGCTGATCGCCCCGGTCGGCGAGCTGGACACCGACCTGGCCGCCTCGCTGCGCGCCCGCGTCTCCGCCCTGGCCGCCTCCCGCCCGCTCTACCCCAACCTGTAACCCGATGGGAGAACCGTGACCCCGCCGCTGGACCCTGGCATCCCGCCCGGTGCGGACCTGCCCGAGCATCCCGAGTTCCTCTGGCGGAACCCGGAGCCGCGCCGGCACTACCAGGTCGTCATCATCGGCGGCGGCGGTCACGGTCTGGCCACCGCCCACTACCTCGCGCGCCGCGGCGTCACCGACGTCGCGGTGCTCGAGAAGGGCTGGCTGGCCGGCGGGAACATGGCCCGCAACACCACGATCATCCGGTCGAACTACCTGTGGGACGCCTCGGCGGCGATCTACGAGCACTCGATGAAGCTGTGGGAGTCGCTCGACGAGGACCTGGACTACCCGATCCTGTTCTCCCAGCGCGGGGTGCTGAACCTGGACCACTCGCTGCAGGACATCCGCGACTCCCGCCGCCGGGTGGAGGCCAACAAGCTCAACGGCGTCGACGCCGAGTGGGTGGACGCGGCCGGCGCCCAGGAGATCTGCCCGATCCTCAACATCTCCCCCGACATCCGGTACCCGGTGCTCGGCGGGACCTACCAGCCGCGCGGCGGCATCGCCAAGCACGACTACGTGGCCTGGGGTTTCGCCCGGTCGGCCGACGCCGCCGGGATCGACATCATCCAGAACTGCGAGGTCACCGGGATCGACGTCGAGCACGGCACGGTACGCGGGGTGCAGACCTCGCGCGGCCCGATCACCGCCGACCGGGTCGCGATGATCGGCGCCGGGCACTCCGCGGTGCTGGCGAGGATGGCCGGGTTCCGGCTGCCGGTGCAGTCACATCCGTTGCAGGCCCTGGTGTCCGAGCTGCTGCAGCCGGTGCACCCGACCGTCGTGATGTCCAACGCGGTGCACGTCTACGTGTCGCAGGCGCACAAGGGCGAGCTGGTGATGGGAGCCGGCGTCGACACCTACAACGGCTACGGCCAGCGCGGCGCCTTCCACGTGATCGAACGCCAGATGTCCGCCGCCGTCGAACTCTTCCCGGTCTTCGCCCGCGCGCACGTGCTGCGCACCTGGGGCGGCATCGTCGACACCACCCCGGACGCCTCGGCGATCATGGGGCTCACCCCGGTCGAGAACCTGTTCGTCAACTGCGGCTGGGGCACCGGCGGGTTCAAGGCCACCCCTGGCGTCGGCAACGTGATGGCCGAGATGCTCGACACCGGAAAGGTTCCCGACCTCGCCGCCGAGTTCGGGCTGGACCGGTTCACCACCGGCCGGTTGGTCGACGAGCACGGCGCCGCGGCCGTGGCCCACTGATCGGCAGCGGCACCCAGGCCACTCCAGTCGCCCTGACATCCGTCGGCCGGAAGTTCCAGGAGAACCCCGTCATGATGCTCATCCCCTGCCCGGAGTGCGGGCCCCGCAACGAGAACGAGTTCCACTACGGCGGTCAGGCGCATGTCGCCTATCCGGCCGACGGCGGCGCGTCGTTGACCGACGAGGAGTGGGCGCAGTACCTGTTCTTCCGGGACAACACCAAGGGACCGTTCGCCGAGCGCTGGTGCCACTCCGCCGGCTGCCGGCAGTGGTTCAACGCCGTGCGCGACACCGTGACCTACGAGTTCCTCGCCGTCTACCGGGCCGGACAACCACGGCCGCACCTGCACTCCCGGGACGGGGTGTCGGCATGACCTCCTCCCGCCTCGCATCCGGCGGCCGCATCGACCGCGCCACGCCGCTGGACGTCAGCTTCGACGGCACCCCACTGCAGGCCTATGCCGGCGACACCCTGGCCTCCGCGCTGCTCGCCTCGGGCATCCGGACCGTGGCCCGGTCGGTGATGCTCGGACGTCCGCGCGGCATCACCTCCGCCGGGGTGGAGGAGTCCACCGCCCTGGTCCAGGTCGACAAGCCTTTCCCCGAACCGATGCTCACCGCCACCACGGTGCCCGCCGTCGACGGCCTCGCCGCGTCGTCGATCTGGGGACAGGGCCGGCTCGCGGAGGATCCGGACCCGGCGACCTACGACGCCGTGCACCACCACTGCGAGGTCGCGGTGATCGGCGCGGGCCCGGCCGGGCTGGCCGCGGCGGTCGCCGCGGCGAGCACCGGCGCCCGGGTGCTGTTGCTGGACGACCGCCCGCTGCCGGGCGGGAGTCTGCTCACCGAGGCGGGTGTCGCCTGGGCCGAGGGCCTGGCTGCCGCACTCGGCGCCCTGCCGAACGTCACGTACCTGCCGTCGACCACCGTCACCGGCTACTACGACGACAACTACCTGATCGCGGTCCAGCGGTTCACCGAGCCGCTCGCGCCGGTCCGCGAGCGGGTTCGCAGGATCCGGGCCGCCGAGGTCGTGCTGGCGACCGGCGCCCACGAACGTCCGGTGGTGTTCGCCGGCAACGACGCACCCGGGGTGATGCTGGCCGGCGCCGTCCGCGAGTACCTGCTCCGCTACGGAGTTCTCGCCGGCGAGCGAGTGGTGCTGTTCACCACCCACGACGATGCCTACCCGGTGGCCGGGGACCTGCTCGCCGCCGGCGCCCAGGTGGTCGTGGTGGACCCCCGCACGCCGCCGGAGCAGTCGACCGACGTGCCGCTGCCGCCGGTGCCCACCGGCACCGTGCTGGCCGGGTCCGTGGTGACCGGCACGGTGACCGACGAGGCCGGCGAACTGGTGGCGGTCCGGGTGCGGACGCACAGCGGCGCGGCCGTCGAACTACCGGCCGACGTGCTGGCCGTCTCCGGTGGTTGGAACCCGGCCGTGCACCTGTACTCCCAGGCCGGCGGCAAGCTCGAGTTCTCCGACACCGCAGGTGCTTTCGTCCCCGCGGGCGGCGGCCGCCACCGGCTGACCGTCGCCGGCGCGGCGGCCGGTCTGCGCACCACCGCCGAGATCGTCGACGACGGCGAGCGGGCCGGCGCATCCGCCGCCGAGGCCGCGATCGGCACCGCGGGCGCACTGCGGCACGAGTTCGTGCCCGCCGGGGTGCCGGACCTGGCTGCCCCGGACGACGGCCTATCGGAGTACCCGGAACCCGCCGCCCGGCTCTACCTGGTGGACGAGCCCGACGTCCCGGTCGCCGGGATGACCACCCACTTCGTCGACCTGCAAAGGGATGTCACCGTGGCGGACCTGGCCCGGGCCACCGGCGCCGGCCTGCTGTCCGTCGAGCACGTCAAGCGGTACACCACCGCAGGTACCGCCCACGACCAGGGCAAGACCTCCGGGGTGCTGACCACGGGCGTGGTGGCGCACCTGCTCGGCGTGCAGCCGGGAGAGCTGGGCACCACCACGTTCCGGCCGCCGTTCACCCCGATCGCGTTCGCCACCCTGGCCGGGCGCGAGCGCGGGCAGCTCTTCGACCCGGTGCGCACCACCGGCGCGCACGGCTGGCATGTCGCGCGCGGCGCGCTGTTCGAGAACGTCGGGCAGTGGAAGCGCCCCTGGTACTACCCGGCCACACTGCCGGGCGGTGGGGTCGAGGACATCGAGGCCGCCGTGCTGCGCGAATGTGCCGCCGCCCGTGCGGGTGTCGCCTTCATGGACGGTTCGACCCTGGGCAAGATCGAGGTCACCGGGCCGGACGCCGGCGCCTTCCTGGACCTGCTCTACACCAACCTGATGTCGACGCTGAAGGTCGGCATGGTCCGGTACGGGGTGATGTGCGGGGTCGACGGCATGGTCATCGACGACGGCACCGTGTTCCGGCTGGACGAGCACCGGTTCCTCGTCACCACCACCACCGGCAATGCCGCGAAGATCCTGGACTGGATGGAGGAGTGGCACCAGACGGAGTGGCCTGCGATGCAGGTGTGGTGCACCTCGGTCACCGAGCAGTGGGCGACCATGGCGGTGGTGGGACCGCTGTCCCGCACGCTGGTCGGGGCGCTCGCCCCGGGTCTCGACGCGGCCCAGGAGTCGTTCCCCTTCATGGCCTGGCGGGACACCGAGGTGGCCGGGCTGCCGGCCCGGGTCGCGCGGATCTCCTTCTCCGGCGAGCTGGCCTTCGAGATCAACGTGGCATGGTCCGACGCGGCGGCACTCTGGGACGCCGCCTGGGCGGCCGGCGAGCCGATCGGACTCACCCCCTACGGCACCGAGACCATGCACGTGCTGCGGGCCGAGAAGGGTTTCCCCATCGTCGGTCAGGACACCGACGGTACGATCACCCCGCAGGACCTGGGGATGTCGTGGGTGGTGTCGAAGAAGAAGGCCGACTACATCGGCAAGCGCTCGCACGCCCGGCCGGACAACTCCCGCGCCGACCGCAAGCACTTGGTCGGGCTGCTGCCGGAGGACCCGGACCTGCTGCTGCCGGAGGGATCCCAGATCGTCGGGACCGCCGCGCTCGGCGCACCGCCGGTGCCGATGCTGGGTCACGTCACCTCGTCCTACCGCTCCGCGGCGCTCGGCCGGCCGTTCGCGCTGGCACTGTGCAAGGGCGGGCGGGACCTGATCGGCGAGACCGTGTGGGTGGTGGTCGGGGACGTGCCGCGACCGGTGACGGTGACCTCGATGGTGCTGGTGGACCCGGACGGCGCCCGCCGCGACGGTGATCCCGCCGTCGAGGTACCCGCAGTGCGTCCGGTGACACCGTCGGCGCACCTGCCGGTCTCGCCGCTGGCCGGGTGGACCGACCGGTTCGCCGGCCTGTGCCATGGCCGAGCGGATGCCGGGGTGCGGATCAGCGAGGCACCGCTGGGCACCCAGGTGAACCTGCGGGTGCGCCGGGGCACGCCGGCCGCCGAGGCGGTGCATACCGCACTCGGCACCACGTTGCCGGCCGCGACCGGTTCGGTGACCTACGCCGGCAGCGACGCGGTGCTGGCCCTGGCGCCGGACGAGTTCCTGGTGCTGTCCGGTCCCGGCCACGGGCCGGAGCTGGTGGACCGGCTGCGCGCCGCTGTCGGGGCCTCCGGGTCGGTGACCGACGTGTCGGCGTCCCGGACGATGATCCGGGTGACCGGCCCACGGACCCGGGACCTGCTGGCCCACGGCCTGGCGATCGACCTGGACAAGCTGCCCGAGAGCACCTGCGCCCAGACCGTTCTCGCCCAGTGCTCGGTGGTGGTGTTCGCCGACGGCCCGGCGCGTACCGACGACGACCTGGTCAAGATCCTGGTCCGCTCGTCCTTCGCCGCGCACCTCGCCGAGTGGCTACTGCTCAGCGCACCCGAGTACGTCTGACCTTGCCTGACGGACACACGTCGGCCCCGCCACATGATGTGGCGGGACCGAAGTGTTGGTCAGCAGGTGGCCTCAGAGTCCGGCGTCGGCGAGCAGCCCGGCGATGCGATCGATCTCGTCCTGCTGCAGCGGCAGCATCGGCGGGTTCACCCGGCCGTCGGGGATGGTCCCGCGCAGCACCATCGCCGCCTTGAACGCACCGAGGGCGCCGGCGGTGAAACCGATCCGGCCGGTGTCGGCCACCGAGACGATGCGGAAGAGCCGCGCCAGCCGGTCCTGCTCCGCCGCGGCATCGGCCCAGCGCCCGTCCTTCGCCGCCCGGTACAGCCGCACGTAGCCCTCCGGATCGACGTTGCCCAGACCCGGCACCAGCCCGGCAGCACCCAGCGACAGCGCCGTGTCGGCCAGCAGCTCCGAGCCGGTGAGCACCGGCAGATCCGGTACCAGTCGCAGGATCTCGCGGAAGGTGACCAGGTCACCGCTGGAGTCCTTGAGCCCGATCACCGAACCCTGCCGGTGCAGCTCGGCGACCACGTGCGGCCGCAGCCGCTGGGCCGTGCCGGCCGGGTAGTCGTAGGCGACCACGGGTGCGTCGATCGCCGCGGCGACAGCGGCGAAGTGGCCGATGATCTCGTCGTCGTGCGGGGCGATGTAGAACGGCGCGGTGGTGACCACCGCGTCCGCCCCGGCGGCAACGACCTGACGGGCGGTGGCGATCACCCGGCGGGTGCCGGTCTCGATGCTGCCGGCCAGCACCGGCACCGATCCGGCGGCCACCCGGGCCGCGGCCGACACGGCAGCGGTCAGCTGCTCGGTGTCGAGCAGCGCCACCTCGCCGGAGGACCCGCCGACGAACAGCCCGTCGACGCCGGCGGCCAGCTGACTCTCGGCCAGCTCGGCCATCGCCTTCTCGTCGACACTGCCGTCGGCGGAGAGCGGTGTCACCAGCGGGGGGATCACCCCGTACAGTGCGGGGACGGTCATCAGAGTTCCTTTCGTGCGCCGGCGGTCGCCGGGCGGGGGGTGTCGGTCGCGGCGCCGGGAGAGCCCTCGACGGCGTCGGCCCCGGGTGCGGTCCGGTCGAAAGCGGGTGCTTCCCAATCGGTCCCGGTGAGCCGGCCGAGGCGGGCCGGAATGTTGAAGCCGATGATCAGGGCCACCACGACGGTGACGCCGCCGGCCAGGATCATCAGGGCACGGCCCAGCCCGGTGGCCGGATCACTGCTGCCGGCGAGCGATGCGGCCAGGGCCGCACCGGCGAGCGGGGCCACCGCGCCGCCGAGAGCGCCGACGTTGTAGGAGAACCCGAGTCCCGCAGCGCGCATCCGGGTCGGGAAGTGGTCGCCGATGAATTTCGGCAGCAGACCGGAGATGCCCTGGTTGGTGGCCTGCAGCAGGAACAGCAGCAGCCACAGCAGCACGACGTTCTTGCCGTCCAGGGCGAAGACCGGGAAGACGAAGAGCAGCGAGAGCACCAGCCCGGTCACGTACGCCTTGCGGGTGCCGATCTTGTCACCCAACCATCCGGACAGACAGGATCCGGCCGCGTACCCGAGGCCGGCCCAGGTCAGGGCCAGTGAGACCTGCGCGGCGTCGTAGCCCAGTCCGGTCTTGAGGTAGGTCGGCAGCAGCGACTGCACCGGCCAGGAGTACAGGAAGGCACAGAACACCGTGCCCATGATCGCCACCATCGTCACCCAACTGCGGCCGGCCAGCTGGATCGCGAACGTTACGAAGCAGGCGATCACGACCGCGACCATCAGCAGCTTGACCCAGCCGGTCACGTTGCCGGAGAAGATCAGCACCAACGCGGCGGCGAGCACCACCGTCAACACGCCGTTGAGCACCCGGCGGTGCGGCGCGAACAGCACGGTGGAGGTCGAGACCTCTTGGCCGCGTTCACGTTTGTCACCGACCTCGGCCTTCCACTCCTCGGCCTCCGGCAGCGCCCGGCGCAGGTAAAGGGTCAGGGCGATCGGGATGATGCCGATGAAGAACAGCCACCGCCAGCTCAGCTGCGGGGTGATCAGGTGGTAGACCTGCGCGGCCAGCACGGTGCCGATCGGGTAGGCGGACAGCAGGAAGCCGCTCGCCCGGTTGCGCATCTTGCTTGGCCAGGATTCCATGACATACGTTGCGCTGGAACCGTACTCACCGGCCATGCCGATGCCGACCACCGCGCGGAAGATGAACAGCGACCAGTAGCCCCAGGAGAAGCCGCAGAGGATGCTGCCCACCGAGTAGGCGACGATCGACAGGATCATCGCCGGTTTGCGCCCGTAGTGGTCGCCGATGGCGCCCAGCACGAGGCCGCCGAGCCAGCGCGACACGAAGGCCGCGGACACCAGTGTCGCGGCCTGGATCGTGGACAGCTCGAACTCGGCGGCGATCTCGGTGAGCACCAGGGTGATCAGGACGAAGTCGAACCCGTCCAGCAGGTAGCCCAGCCAGGCGGCCGCGAAGGCCTTCTTCTGGTCGGGCCGCAGTGTGGCGAAGGAATGGGCGGTGCCGACCCCGCTCGCGGCGGACGTCGCACCTCCCGGTGCCGACGACGGCGTCGTTGCCATGTTCCGTCCTCTCGTGTGGCCGGTCCCGTGCCGGCCGTGCGTTGGGTGGAGGTCCGGGTGCAGCCCCGTCCGGTCGGCCCGTGGCCGGGCGATCCGGGTGGGGAGTACCCGGTACTGCTCGTGGATGTACCTGGCGGTGCATCTGGTCGTCGTGGTGCTGGTCGTCGTGGTGCTGGTGGTGGCTCCGGTCGTGTGGCGGTGCCGGTTGTTGTGCCGCAACTGGTTGCGGTGCACCTGTCGGTGCTTTCCAGGGCCTTCGAGGGGCGGTGCTTCCCGTTCGACACGTCTCCGCCGGACGCGGTGACCACATCGTTCGGACGTCCGGCGGATTCCCGAGCCGGGCACCCCTGGCGGAGCGCTTCGAACCGGTGAGACATAGGATGTCCTATGTCAGAGAGTAGGGCTCGACGGCGCGCAGGGCAACCCCCGGCACACCAGGGACCGGGAGGAGGGCAGGATCGGAGCATGACGGCGACCAGGACGACCGGGGCCCGGGCCAATCAACAGGCGCTGCAGCGGGCCATCCGGGAGTACATCCTCGACGAGCGGCTGAGCTCCGGGGTGCCGATGCCGCCGGAGCAGGTGCTGATGGAGCGGTTCGGGGTCAGCCGGCACCCGCTGCGCGAGGCGATGAAGGCACTGGAGGCCGTCGGGATCGTCGACATCCGGCACGGGTCCGGCACTTTCGTCGGCATCGGCTCGCTCACCGCATTGCGCGAGGGCCTGGAGTTCCGGGCGGCACTGTCCCTCAACGGGGACCTGCTGGCGGCCCGGGAACTCCTGCAGGTGCGCCGGTTGCTTGAGTCGGGCCTGGCCGGGGAGGTGCTCGCCCGGCGGGACGAGCTGGACATGCCGGCGCTGCGGTCCGCGGTGTCGCGGATGGAACGGGCCGCTGCGGACGGCGATTACGAGGCCTCTGCTGACTGGACCTTCCACCGGCTGCTGTACGAACCGATCGGCAACGGGCTCATCCTGGAATTGCTCGAGGTCTTCTGGTCCGTCTTCCACCGCCTCGACGACCGACTGCCCCAGGGTTCCGCCACCCCCGAGGTCATCGCCGGCTGGCACGCTGACATCCTCGCCGCGATCGACGCCGCCGACCGCGACCACATGGCCCGCGCCGTCGCCGCCCACTTCGACGGCATCTCCCAACGCCTCGGCTGACCCGCCGCTCCACCGTCCACCGCTGCACCCACCCCCGACTCCCGCGATGATCAACTTCGTCGACACGTGAGAAATCGCCGGAAATGTGACTGGTGGTGCAGCTGTCAACCAGTTCGTACGCGCAGGCGAAGTTGATCATCGCGACGGCCGGCGGTCGAACAATCGGTCAGCGCTCAGCTCAGCCCGGCCCGGCCCGGCCCGGGCGTGAGCATCGACCGGAGCCTTGGAGTGAGTTCGGCCGGACACTCTCCGTCCAGATCACGTCCGTCCTCGGGCGGCGCGCTCGACCCCCCGGCCCCCACGGTGATCAACTTCGTCCACACGTGAGAAATCGCCGGAAATGTGACGGATGGGGCAGCAGTCAACCAGTTCGTGCGCGCAGGCGAAGTTGATCACCGCGGTAACGGGGCGGGTGGTCGGGGCGGGGACCCCGGTGACGCCGTACGGGCGGGCACGCCATGCGTGCCCGCCCGCAGCGGTGCTCGAGGAGCGGGACCAGACGGGGAAGTAGGCGCCGGCGGCGATGTCCTCGAGCAGCGTCGGCCCCGTGGGCGACCAGCCGAGCAGCTCGCGGGTGGCGTCGGCGGTGGCCCGCAGGTCCATCCGGAAGAACGCGCCGATGAACCCGAAGTGGTCGATCGCGTCGTCAGCGTCGACCGAGCTCACCGAAAGTCCGAGCCCGGCGCCGATGGCCGCGGCGATGTCCCTGGTCGGCACGGCCGTCTCGCCGACGGCGTGCAGCAGGCTGCCGGCCGGCGCCTTCTCCAGTCCCAGCCGGATCATCCGCGCTGCATCACTGACGTGCACCGCGGCCCAGGCGTTGCCGCCGTCGCCGACGTGGGCCGAGGTGCCGGTGCGCTGTGCCGCAGCGACAACGGCGGCGATGAACCCGTGGTCACCGGTGCCGTGCGTGGTCGGCGAGAACCGGAGACCGATCGACGCGACGTCCTTCTCCAGATAGTCCAGCGCCAGGTTCTCGGTACCGCCCCGGGGCGAGTCAGGTCCGACTGCCGACGACCGGTCCTGCTCGGTGGCCGGGCGACCCGGCGCCAGCCCGGCCACGCCCGCGGCCAGCAGGAACTTGCGGCCGCTGCCGGCCAGCGTGTCGAGCATCGTCTGCACCGCGGCCCGCTCGGCCCGGTTCGATTCCGCCATGTTCGCCCAGTCGTGCTTGTTCGCCAGGTGCAGGACCGCCTCCGCACCCTCGGCCCCGGCGCGGAGCCCGTCGAGGTCGTCCAGATCACCCCGCAGCACCGCGGCGCCCTTCGCGGCGAGCGCGGCCGCAGAGGCATCCGACCGGGCCAGGCCGGTGACGTCGTAGCCGTGGGCCAGCAGTTCGTCGACGGCGGCGGAACCGATCCACCCGGAGGCACCGGTGATGAAAACGCGCATGGGACTTCCCTTCTCGTGGCCGAACGGAGCAACGAGCGTCCGGCCTGTCCGCGATGTCAGTCACTGATATCAGCGACTGACATCACCGTACGCCTCATGTCAGCGGCTGTCATCCCTGCGCAGATCGTTCTACGATCGGGACCGTGGGCAGGTGGGAACCCGGTGCACGGGAACGGCTGATGGAGGCGGCTCTCCAGCTGTACGCGACGCGCGGGTACGAGGCGACGACCGCGGCGGACATCGCCCAGGCGGTCGGCCTGACCGAACGCACCTTCTTCCGACACTTCGCCGACAAGCGTGAGGTGATCTTCGGCGGACAGGAACTCTTCGAGCAGCTGTTCGTCGACGGCATCGCCGCCGCCCCCGACGCCGCGCCGATGGACATGGTCGCGTCCGCGCTGGGCGCTGCCGAGGAGTTCTTCCCCGACGAACGCCGCCCCCACTCCCGGCTCCGGCAGACGATCATCGACGCGCATCCCGGGCTCCAGGAGCGCGAACTGCTCAAGCTGACCGCGGTCGCGGCATCGCTGGCCGAGGCCCTCCGCCGCCGAGGCGTCCCGGAGCCGCAGGCCACGCTGGCCGCCGAGTCAGGGATGACGGTCTTCGGCATTTCCTTCCGCCAGTGGCTGGCCGACGGCGAGCAGCGGTCGATCGGGGACATCCAGCGTGGGGTGCTGGAGGAACTCCGGGCACTCACCCATCCCGCCGGCCGCAGTTGACCGACCCGCGGGGCCGGCTCGGGCAGGTTCCGATGCTGGGCGACCGGGGCAGGAACCTGACCGGTTGTCGAGCCCCGGGATCGCACAACCCGGACGGAGATCGAAGACCGACCGGCCGTTGGGGCACCAACGGCGGACCGGGGTCGGTGCGATACCGGACGGACCCAGGACTCAGACGGTCATCGCCTCGTTGTCGGCAGGCACCCGGTCCGGAGCCGCGCCCTCACCGCGGAAGGTCATCGGCAACCCCACCGCGCGACCCGGCCGCGGATGGTCCATGACCTGCAGGTGCAGGTGCGGTTCGCTGGAGTTGCCGGTGTTGCCGCAGCGGGCCAGCGGATCACCGATCCCGACCCGGTCGCCGACCCGGACCTCGGCCGATCCCTGTTGCAGATGGGCGAGCAGCACGAACTCGCCGGTGTCGGCGCGCAGCACCAGGTGGTTACCCAGGACCCGACCCGGTCCGCCGAGTTCCCGGACCAACCCGTCGAGCACCATGTAGGCGACCCCGGCCGCGTTCGCCCGTGCGCGGTGGTCGCGCTGCGAGTCCCGGACCCGGACCACCGTCCCGTCCACCGGCGAGCGCAGCGGCACACCGAACGCCGGGTAATCGGTGGGGGCGCGGAAGGCCTGTGCGCCACCGTGTTCCGGCCGTCGCCGACCGGAGTCCGGATCATCCAGCACCAGGTCCACCGCAAAGGTCTGACCGTAGGCGTGGGTGCCATGGCTCGGCACCTTCGTCGCCGGCGAGTTGACCGCCACCCAGCGGCCGGTGACCGGCGGCGCCAGCCGGACCGGAGACCGGCGCAGCGTCGGCCTGAGGAACAGGGAGACGGTTCCGGCCCCGAGCAGCAGCACCCCGATCACCGCCACCGGCAGCGTCACGACCCTGATTCCGGATGGCACGGGATCCGGACCGAACAGCGCGAGCGCAGCGACCGCGACCACCAGGACGGCACCGACCGGAGCCGCGATGCCCCCGGTGCGCGCGAGCAGACGATGCACCGCCGGGACCCCGTCCGGCATGGTTCTCTCCCCGGTCATCCCAGCCGCTCCTCCGCAGTGGCGTCGGATCCCGGCCCGGGTCCTCCCGGCCGGTTCGCTCCCGGCCGGTTCTCGTGGTTCCCGATCAATCCCGGCCGGTTCTCCCTCGGACCGGCTTCGGGCACATGACCATCGCCCGGATCCGCCTCCCGGTTGTCGGCGCCGACCGGTGCCGGCGCGCCGGCCGCGGCCGCCAGCACCACCAGTAGCGGGACCACCCGGGTCGCCGGGACCGAGTAGTGACCTCGGATCGCGGTCTCCAACCAGCCGGCCGCGACCAGGATCCGCAGGTGGTGGTGCAACTGACCGGTCGTGGCAAGTCCGGGCGTCTCCGCGAGCACGCCGGTCGATCGGTGCCCGGCGAGCGCTGCCTGCAGCAGCGCCAGGCGGACCGGGTGCCCGAGCGCGGACAGCACACTGGCGGCCCGTTCCGGATGATCGAACCCCGACCCTGCCGGCACACCCTGCTGCCAGACGTAGCGCTCGCCGGGAGCAGGGCGGACGACGCCCGTGAACAGGACCGTCCCCTCGTCCCGCGGATCGACGCGCTGCTCCAGACCGTGCAACGCCCAGAAGTCGTCGGCGTCCTCGCTCGCGACCGTCCCGGCCTCGAGGTCCGACACCCTGCGCTCAAGTGCAGTAAGACGGTGCTCCAGTTCTTTGTCCGTCATACCGTCGGATACTACGTGGTTCCGAACTTCAGTGCGCGATCGCGTTCAATAGATGCCGACGGGCAACCAGAGGAAGCTCGGAGCGCGCCCGGTGCGCTGCGGTTCGGGCCGGCCACGTTCCGGCCCGGGAAGGCGGCCGAGCGGGATCAGAATCCGGCCCGGCAAGGTCCGGCCCGGCAGGGGGCCGGCGAGGGTCCGAGCGGGTTCAGGATCCGACCCGGTAAGGGTCTGGCCGAGGAAGGGTGCCGAGCGGGATCAGAATCCGGCCCCGGCCAGGGTCCGGCCCGGCAAGGGCCCGGCCGCGGCAAGGGCCCGGCCAGGCAAGGGTCCGCGCCGACAAAGAGCCGAGCGACACAGAGCCGGGCGACAAGGGCCGGGCCGACAATGGGGCCGAGCGCGATCAGAATCCGGCCCGACAGGAGTCCGGACCGACAAGGGGCCGCGCGCGATCAGAGTCCGGCCCCCTGGTCCAGGACGCCTGGATCAGCGGCGATGGTCTCCGACGGTGCCGTCGATCAGCTCGCGCAGGATGTCCATGTGGCCGGCGTGCCGCGCGGTCTCCTGGATCATGTGCAGCAGCACCCACCGCAGGCTCACCTGTTGCCCGAACCAGGCCGTGCCCAGATCGTCGAGGTCGTGCGCCTCGATGGAGGCATCGGCCGCGGCGGTCGCGCGGCCGTGGAACGCGAGGATGTCGGCGGTGCTCTCGTCGGGCCTCGCCCTCATGTCCGCGTCCGGGTCCGTCTCGTCGAACGGCATGACCTCCGTGGTCCCGCCGAAAGACTCGACGAACCAGCCGTACTCGACCGATGCGAGATGTTTGACCAGACCGAGCAGCGAGGTGCCGGACGGTGTCATCGGCCGCCGGGCGGCCTCCTCGTCCAGCCCAGACACCTTCCAGAGCACGGCGTCCCGGCTGCGCTGCAGCGCGACCCGGAGACTCTCCTTCTCACCGCCGGTCGGCGGGACCCGCAACACCATCGCCGTTCCTCTCTGCTGACACACCGGCCCTGCTGACACGCCGGCCCTGCTGACACGCCGGCCCTGCTGACACGCCGGCCCTGCTGACACCGCCGGGGAGCAGTGCGCCTGCATGGAGCAACTCGTCGACTCCCTGCACACGGATCACATTTCCCGCCCGGACGACCTGCGAACGTCGATGATCCACGCGACAACCGGGCGCGCAGGTGGCGGCGGTTCAGCGGAGGCCAGGACCGACGGTCTCGCAGGACTCGCGCAGCAGGTCGACCAGTGCATCGTCGAACTGGTCGAGCTCACGCAGGGTGATCCGGTGCATGGTCACCTTCTTCGACGAGGCGAACGACGTGCGCAGCTTCGGGTGTTCGGCCGTTCGCAGCAGTTCCAGGCCGATCTCCAGGTAGTGGCTCTTCACGTAGGCCGAGGTGAAGATCCGCTTCCGGGCGTACTGCACCTGCGACGTGTGCACCCGCTCCTCGGCGCCCGGCAGGGCCCGACAGACATCGCGGTAGTGCCGGATCAGGGCGAGATCATGCTGGTCCAGCCCCTTCGTGAAGGCCGACCAGGTCGACGCGGCCATGTGCATCCGTCCCATCCCCGGCCGCTTGTCGGAGGCCGGATCCGCACCAGCATCACCCGGGGCCGCCGGGCGCGCGACCGGTGAGCGGGACTGCGTGGACGGTGTTGCCCGCTGCCGGTGGGCATCGTCCCGCATGCCGTCGACCGACCGGAGTGGCCGCCCGGACCGACCGGCCGGAGCGGGCGCCCGGTTCACGACCGATCGGCGAGACGGGCCCCCGATCCGCGATCGAACGGCCGCGAAGGCCTTCGAATTCTCAGTCCCGGTGGGCCGAGGCGGTGCTCGACGGCCCACCGACCGATCGGCGGGAATGCCGTCGGGGTCTCACTCCTGGTCGGACCAGGCGGTGCCCCGGCGGCCCACCGACCGATCGGCGGGGAAGGGCGGGCGGCACCGGCCGATAGGGTTCGGGCACTGCCGCGGGACGCACCACGCCCGGGCGGCGGCCGGTGAGCCGGTGACGACACGCAGGAACACCCCTGTGCCGGAGCACTTCCGCACAGGGCCACCACTTTGGTGGACACGGACGAGCAGCAAGGAGCAGCAGTGGCGGCACGCGTCGAGAAGGTCGTGACCTCGGGAACGTTCTCCCTGGACGGAGGCACCTGGGACGTCGACAACAACGTCTGGCTGGTCGGCGACGACAGCGAGGTGCTGGTGATCGACGCGGCGCACGACGCCGACGCCATCGCAGCGGCGATCGGGGATCGCAAGGTGGTCGCGATCCTGTCCACCCACGGGCACGACGATCACATCGATGCCGCCCCGGAGCTCGCGGCGCGCACCGGTGCTCCGATCCTGCTGCACCCGGCGGACGCACCGCTGTGGGGGATGAAGCACCAGGACCGTCGCCCCGACGCCGACCTCACCGACGGCCAGGTCATCGCGGTGGCCGACGTCGAGGGCACCGTCCTGCACACCCCCGGCCACTCCCCCGGCGCGGTCTGCGTCAGCTTCCCGGCGCTCGGCGTCGTGTTCTCCGGGGACACCCTCTTCAACGGCGGACCCGGCGCCACCGGACGGTCGTTCTCCGACTTCCCGACCATCATCGAGTCGATCTCCAGCCGGCTGCTCAGCCTTCCCGACGACACCGTCGTGCACACCGGCCACGGCGACGACACCTCCATCGGTGCCGAGGCGCCGCACCTGGACGACTGGGTGGTCCGCGGGCACTGAACCCGGCAGGGTGGTCCTCGGCGGGCGGACCTGTTCGGTCAGAAGTCCATGATCCGCAGCGAGATCCACCGGCGGCCGTCGTCGTCGGCGGGGCAGGCCCGCTCGACGACGGTCCGGGACTGATCCGCGACGGGCTCGTCGGACAGCGCCTCGAGGTAGCGGGCGTGCCGGGACAGCGACCGGACGGCCGCCTGCACCGCCTCGTCGTCGACCGCCACCCGGTGCGTCGGCGCGGTGCCGTGCATGCCGACCCGTTTCACCCCGGCCCACGGCGGCTCGGTCAGCTCCCGGAAGATCCACTCGTTGCCGGCGTCGGCGACGGCGTCCAGCACCGACCGGCCCAGGTGGCGGTGGTCCGCGGAGTTCCAGTGCTGTCCGAACCAGGTGTCGTCGGCGTTGAGGGTGACGACCAGCTGCGGTCGGTGGCGGCGGATCGCCCCGGCGATGTCGGCCCGCAGCTGCAGCGTCGGTTCGATCCGGCCGTCCGGATGGTCGAGGAATTCCAGCGCCGAGACACCGACCTCGGTGCAGGCCGCCCGTTGCTCCTGCTCGCGCAACGGTCCCGACTCCTCCGGTGGCAACCCGGCGATGCCGGCCTCGCCGCGGCTGGCGAGCGTGTAGGCGACCTTCTTCCCCTCGCGGGTCCACCTCGCGACCGCCGCGCCGATGCCGTACTCGGCGTCGTCCGGGTGCGCCACCACCACCAGGACCGAGTCGAAGTCGTCGGGGAGTTCGGGCAGCCGGCCCGCGGGTTCCGTGTCCGTCATGTCCCCATCCTGGCCTGCCACGGCCGCGGCGGCCCGGCCGACCGGCTCCGATGCACACTCCACCCCCGCTGACAAGGGGGAACACCCGGGGAAAGCACCCCTGCGACGCTGGCAACAAGCGGCCAATGTTCCAGGGTGCCGTTCTGCGGAACGGCGGACGAGCATGAGAGGTGCCAGGCCGGCACGTCGCGGACCCCGCAGCACCAGTTCCACCGGTCCGCGGCGCCGCCGCGCACCGGGAGTGGACAGGAGCGGCCGTGTTCGAACGCTGGGGATTCTTCGTGGCGCGCCACCGGTTGGCGATCGTGATCATCGGCGCGGTGTTCACCGTGTTCGCCGGGGTCTGGGGCACCGGCGCGTTCGGCAAGCTCCAGGGGGACGCCGACCTCACCGACCCGACCAGCGAGTCGATCGCCGCCACCAACCTGATCAACAGCGAGATCGGGCGCCAGAGCATCGATCTGGTCGCGGTCTACAGCAGCGACACGATGGCGGTCGACGACCCTGCTTTCGCCGGCGCCGTGCAGCGGACCATCGCCGACGTCACTGCCCTGCCCGGTGTCGCCGCGGTGGCCGACTACTGGTCCACCGGATCGCCCTCGTTCCTGGCGACCGACGGCCGCGGCACCTTCGTCACCGTCCGGCTGGACACCGGAACCCGGGACAGCGCCGCCGAGACGGTGCGCGACACCCTGCGCAGCGCCGAGGGTGTCACCACGGTCGTGGGCGGCTCCCGGGCGGTCAGCCTGGACATCGACGACCGGGTCGGCCCGGACATCGCCCGTGCCGAGATGATCTCGATGCCGATCCTGCTGATCCTGTTGCTGCTGTTGTTCGGCAACGTGGTCGCGGCCTGCATGCCACTGGTGATCGGCACCGTCGCGATCCTCGGCGCGTTCACCGTGGTCCGGGTGATCACCTCCTTCACCGACGTGTCGATCTTCTCGATCAACATCATCACGATCCTCGGTCTCGGTCTGGCCGTGGACTACGGACTCTTCGTGGTCAGCCGCTTCCGGGAGGAACTGGCCCGTGGCCGGACCACCGAGGAGGCGGTGGCCAGGACGATGGCCGGAGCCGGCCGCACCGTGCTGGTCTCCGGTCTGCTGGTCGGACTGTCCCTGTGCAGTCTGCTGATCTTCCCGCAGGTGCTGTTGCGCTCCATGGGCTTCGGCGGCGCCGCCGCCGTCCTGGTCGCGATGATCACCAGCCTGACGGTGCTGCCCGCGGTCCTGGCGATGCTCGGCAGCAAGGTCGACGCCGCGCCGCTGCCCTGGGTGAAGCGGAGGCGCGCAGCCGTCGCCGCGGGAACGGTGCCGCCACCGGACCACCGACGCTGGGCACGCTTCGCCGAGGCGGTCATGCGCCGCCCCGCGCTCTGCGCGATCTCGGTGGTGGTCGTGCTGGTGGTGCTCGCTCTGCCGTTCCTGCGTGTCCAGTTCGGCGGCATCGACGAGCGAATGCTGCCACCGGGAACCGAAAGTCTGGTCGCGGCAGAGGAACTCGCGACAGACTTCCCCGCGGGCACCACGTCACAACCGATCAACATCTACCTCGGCGGTGCGACGGAGCAGCAGGCGCAGGCCTTCGCGGCACAGGTGGGCACCGTGCCGGGGGCGCAGGAGGTGACGATCACCGCGCAGCAGGGCACGTCGTTCCTGATCCGGTCCGGCTACACCGGTGAGGCCAGCTCCGTCCAAGCCCGGGACGTGGTCGCCGGGATCCGCGACCTGCCACCGCCGGACGGGACGACCCTGTTGGTCGGCGGGACCAGCGCGAGCGTCCTGGACCAGTTGGACAGCATCGCCCAGCGGCTGCCCTGGATGGCCCTGCTGGTCGGTGTGCTGACCTTCCTGTTCCTCGCCTTCGCCTTCCGCTCCGTCCTGGTGCCGATCAAGGCGATCGTGATGAACGTCGTCTCGATCGGCGCGTCCTTCGGTGTGGTCACCTGGATCTTCCAGGACGGACACCTGTCGGGCTTCCTGAACTTCACACCCACCGGTTACGTGGAGGCCAGTCAACCGGTCCTGATGGTGGCCATCCTGTTCGGCCTCTCGATGGACTACGAGGTCTTCCTGCTGTCCCGGATCCGGGAGAACCGCGACAACGGCCACGACAACGCGACCTCCGTCTCGCTCGGCGTCCAGCAGACCGGCCGCATCATCACCGCCGCCGCGGCGCTGCTCTGTGTGGTGGTCGGCGCATTCTCGTTGTCCGGCATCACGTTCCTGAAGATGATCGGTGTCGGCATCCTCGTCGCGCTGATCATCGACGCGACCCTGGTGCGGTTGGTCCTGGTGCCGGCCACCATGAAGCTGCTCGGCGCGGCGAACTGGTGGGCACCCGGATTCCTCGCCCGCAGCAAGGGTCTGGGCCACGAGTCGGCCGCCGACGACGCACCGGAGCCGGCGCGTGGCGCGCCGCAGGACAGCGGGAGCACCGACGCAACAACAGGTGTGGCCGCTGCCGGCGCCATGACCGGAGCGCCGGCGGCGGACGGTCCCGTGGATCCGGCGGACACACCGTCACCGGGCCGCTCGGACGTCACGGTCTGACCGGCTCCGGGCGCCACCGCCCGGATCGCCCCCACACCATCAGAAGATCGGGGCTGCAGGAGTGCAGCGGATCGGATGTGGGACCGCCGACGCGGCACGGGTTCCCCTGCAGGACAGGATGTCCGGCCCGCCCACTCCGACGCCGGCCTGCCGGAAGGGCCGGCCGGGACGACCAGACAGGACATCGGCCCGGGAGGTCGGCCCGCCGGCATCGGCCGGGAGGTTCAGCAGCGGACGCCGGCCGGCAGGTTCAGCGGCGGACGCCGGCCGGCACGTTCAGCGGCGGACGCCGGCGGTGACGGCGGCGAGGATCGCGCCGGGCACGAGCAGCCACATCGGCCAGAAGTAGGTGAATCCGGACCCGAGACTGACCAGCACCCAGACCACCAGGTTGACGGCCATGATCGCGCCCCAGATGATCCAGAGCACCCGCAGCGCGGTCGGCATGCCGGCTCGCGCGGGCCGGGGCCGCGTGACCGTCACCGGCGCCGGATCCGCAGGCCGCGGCGCCGGTACCACCGGAGCGGCGAGGGGCAGATCCGCCATCACGGCGTCGAGTTCGCCATAGGTCCGGGAGGTGTACGCACGGTTGAGGCGGCTGTCGTACTCGAACAGGTCGAGGCGACCCTCGTCCACCGCGGCCCGCAGCCGGTCGGCCGCGAGCTTCCGGTCGGCGTCGGAGATCCGGAGGTCCTGCTGATCCGTCATGGCCGCATCCTGCTTCTTCGCGTCGGGACCGGGACGGTGGCCGCCGGTGTGCGTCCTCCCCCGTCGGCCCGGGGCTCCGGGCCGGCCTGCACCGTGATGCTACGCCGCGGGAACGAGCGACGGATGGGCCGTTCGGGTCGAGGATCACCCGACGGCGCAACGACACTCGCGTACGGCACCACAGCACAGGTCCCGGAGGACCGCTCGCCGAAAAGGACACTCCCGGGAGCCCGGCACGTCCGCTGGCACCTACAGTCCGGCCACTTCCTGCAAGCTCCCGCGGGCCCGGCGGCCGATATCGTTCCGGCAGAACGTGATCAGCGGGACACCCGGTCCGGGACCGGCCCACCACCACCGCCGGACGGCGCGGGACGGCGGGCCACATCCTCGACGTCGTCCCGGTTCCGGGTCTGCCGAGAGGTGGTGCGCAGGGCGATGCTCGAAGCGGTCGAGGTGCGCAAGAGCTACGGCGAGGTGCACGCACTGGACGGGTTCACGCTGTCCGCGCATCCAGGCGAGATCGTCGGCCTGGTCGGCCACAACGGCGCCGGCAAAACCACTTTCGTGGAGATCGTCACCGGCTTGGTGGCCCAGGACTCCGGCTCGGTGAGCATCTGCGGACTCCCGCCGGCCCGCGCCCGTGGCGAGGTCGGCGTCACCCCACAGCATCTCGGCCTCTACCCGTCGGTGACGGTGCGCGAGCACCTGCAGCTCTTCGGCCGGCTGGCCGGACTGCGGCGGGCGGCCCTGTCCGCGGCGATCGAGGAGATGTGCGACTCACTGCGCCTCGCCGAGATCATGGACCGGCGCAGCGGCGTGCTCTCCGGCGGGCAGCAGCGACGGGTGCAGGCGGCCACCGCGCTGATCCACCACCCGCGCCTGCTGATGCTCGACGAGCCCACCGCCGGCGCCGATCTGCAGACCCGGCAGGCGATGCTCGACGTCGTGCGCGCCCGCGCGGAGGCCGGCGCCGCCGTCGTCTACACCACGCACTACCTGCCCGAGCTGGTCGAGCTGCGGGCCACCATCGCGGTGGCGCAGCACGGCCGGATCATCGCCCGCGGCACCTACGACGAGCTCGTCCTCGGCCTGCCCGGCGAGGTCCGGCTTGCCTTCGAGGACGAGGGTGAGGACGTCGCCATCTCCACGACGGCGCCCACCCAGACGCTGATCTCGCTGCTCTCCTCGACCGACCGCGCGGTCACCGCGGTCGAGGTCCGACAGCCTTCCCTGGACGACCTGTACCGATCCCTGGCGGTGGACGATGTCAGCAATCGCGTCGCGTGAACCGGTGCGGACCGGATCCCCTGCAGCGCAGGGGTTCCGCGAGTCCGCGTACCGGGTGGGCGCGCTGGTCCGGCACAACCTGCTGATCCGGCGGCGCGACCCCGGCCAGTTCATCAGCTACCTGGTCATGCCGATGATCCTGATGCTGGTGCTCAAGCCGATCTACGTCCGGGTGGTCGACCGCGGCGAGGCCCAGGTGGTCACCGGCCTGCTGGTGATGTTCTCGGTGTTCGCGGTGGCCATCGCCGGCAACTCGATCCTGTCGGAGCGGCAGTGGAAGACCTGGGACCGGCTCCGGGTCACCCGGGCCTCGACCACGGAACTGCTGCTGGGCAAGACGATCCCGGTGTACCTGCTGATGGTCGTGCAGCAGGTGTTCCTGCTCGTCTACGGCTGCGCGGTGATCGGCCTGGGCTTCCCACCCGCGCCCGGCCTGCTGTTGCTCGCGGTGCTGCTGTGGGCCTTCACACTGCTCGCCCTGGGTACCGCGCTGGCCACGGTCGCCCGCAGTCTCGGGGAGCTCGGCGTCATCTCGGATGTCAGCGCGCTGGTCGTCTCCTCGCTGGGCGGCGCGCTGGTGCCGATCGCGATCATGCCGGGGTGGGCGCAGGCCGCGGCACATGCCTCGCCCGGCTACTGGGCCCTGGAGATGCTGCAGTCCGCTCTCGCCGGTGAGGCCGGCGGCATGCTCTGGCCGGCCGTCATCCTGCTCGCGCTCGGCGCCGTGGCCGCGGTGTTCGCCGTCCGCCGGCTCGCCCGCGGGTGGGGCCGTACCCATCTTCTCTAGCACCCACCTGCTGTAGCACCCACCCGCTCCAGAAGTCAGTTGCCGAACGCGAGCCGGCCGGGCCGTTCGCCGGCGGGGAGGACCGTCCGTGTCGCATCCAGTGGACCCGCAGCTGCCGGGTGCCGAACGCATCGCCGTCATCGGCATGGCCGGCCGCTTCCCGGGCGCGGACGACGTGGACGAGTTCTGGTCGAACCTCGCAGGCGGCGTCGAGGCCTTCACCTCGTTCGACGACGATGACCTTCTCGCCGCCGGGGTGGATCCCGCACAGCTGGCGGACCCGCGGTACGTCCGGGTCCGGCCGGTGCTGCGCGATGTGCGGTCCTTCGACGCGGAGTTCTTCGGGTACTCGCCGCGGGAGGCGGTGCTGACCGATCCGCAGCACCGGCTCTTCCTCGAGACCTCCTGGCAGGCCTTGGAATCCGCCGGCTACGCGAGCCCCGAGGACCGTGGTCAGGTCGGGGTGTTCGCCGGCTGCAACGTCAGCACCTACCTGCTCAGCCGGCCGAACGTGATGTCGCTCGGGGTGGACACCGACGCGCTGATGATCGGCAACGACAAGGATGCCCTGGCCACCGGTGTCGCCTACCGGCTCGACCTGCGCGGTCCGGCCGTCGCGGTGCAGACCTTCTGCTCCACCTCCCTGGTGGCCGTGCACCTGGCGAGCGAGGCGCTGCGGCAGGGCGACTGCGACCTCGCGCTGGCCGGCGGCGTGTCGATCCGCGTCCCGGACCGGGTCGGTCACCTGTACCAGGAGGGCAACCAGGCCTCGCCGGACGGTCACGTCCGCACCTTCGACGCGCTGGGCCGGGGCAGCATGTTCGGCGACGGCGTGGCGGTGGTCGCGCTCAAGCGGCTGAACCGGGCGCTCGCCGACCGGGACACCGTGCTGGCCGTGCTGCGCGGGAGCGCCATCAACAACGACGGCGGGGTCAAGTTCAGCTACCAGGCGCCGAGCATCGACGGGCAACGCCGTTGCGTGGCGCGTGCTCTCGACCGGTCCGGGGTGCGGCCGGAGGAGATCTCCTACGTCGAGGCGCACGGGACCGCGACCGTGGTCGGCGACCCGATGGAGGTCGCGGCGCTCACCGACGCCTTCGGCAGCACCGCGCAGCGCCAGTTCTGCGTGCTGGGGTCGGTGAAACCCAACGTGGGTCACCTGGACCGGGCATCCGGCGCCACCGGTCTGATCAAGGTGGTCCAGTCCCTGCGGCACGAGATGATCCCCGGCACACTGCACTTCACCGCACCCAATCCCGACATCGACTTCGCGGCCAGCCCGTTCCGGGTCACCTCCGGTCCCACCTCGTGGCCGCGGACCCCGGGTCGGCCGCGTCGCGCCGGGCTGTCCTCGCTCGGCACCGGCGGCACGAACGCCCACGCCGTCGTCGAGGAGGCGCCGCTGCCGGCACCGCGGCCGCCCCGCCGGCGGCGCTGGCAGGTGCTGCCGGTGTCCGCCCGCACCGAACAGGCCCGCGAGCAGGCCGCGGGGCGGCTGGCCGCTGCCCTGCAGCGGGACGTGGACCTCGATCTCGGCGACGTCGCGTACACGCTGCAGCAGGGCCGCCGGTCGATGGCGCACCGCACGGTGGTCGTCGCGGAGACCGGGACCGGTGCGGCCGCCGCACTGTCCGGGCCGCGGCCCAGCCGTCACGAGACGACGGTCGGCCGCCCGGTGGGTCTGCTGATCGCCGGCGTCGGCGAGCAGTACCCGGGCATGGTCGCGGCCCTGATGACCGACGAGCCGGACTACCGGCGGGACGTGCTGGAGTGTGTCGGCCTGCTGGGACTGCCCTCACCCGAGGCACTCTCGCCGATCTTCGCGACCGCCACCGCCGATCCGGTGGACGACGAGCTCGCCCGGCTGCTCGGCCGGGCCCCGACCCGGCCGGCCGCCACCGACCCGGCCCTGGTGCAGCCGGCGGTGTTCGTGGCGGAGTACGCGCTGGCCCGCCTGCTCCAGCGGTGGGGCGTGCAACCGGAGGTGATGCTGGGCTACAGCCTCGGCGAGTACGTCGCGGCCTGTCTGTCCGGGGTGCTCTCGCTGCCGGACGCGCTCGCGCTGGTCGCCCACCGGGCCCGGTTGATCGCCGCGCTGCCGTCCGGGGCGATGCTCGCCGTCGCCGCCGACGACCGGCGGATCCACGCCGTCCTGGGCTCCCTGGAGGATCGGGAACTCGACGTCGCGGTGCATACCCCGGGGCAGCTGACGCTGGCGGGCACGCTGCCGGCCGTCGCCGCGGCCGCCGCGGCACTCACGGCGGCGGGGATCGGGTGCCGGCAGCTGGACACCGCGTCCGCCTTTCACTCCCGCCTGCTGGCCCCCGCCGCCGCGCCGCTGACCGCGTGGGTGGCCGAGCACATCACCGTGCACCCGCCGCGTATCCCTTACGTGAGCAACGTGACCGGTGGGGTGGTCACTCCCGAGCTCCTCGCGGATCCGGGCTACTGGGCACGGCACATGTGCGGCACCGTCGAGTTCGGGCGGGGCGCGAGCACGCTGCTGGCCGCCGTCCCGGACGCGATGCTGGTCGAGGTCGGGCCCGGCCAGTCGCTCGGCGCGTTGACCCGATCGCACCCGGACTGCGCCCAGGCGCGGTGGCCGCTGGTGACCGGCACCCTCCCGTCGGCGATGGAGCGGCGGGACCCGCACCAGGCGCTGGCCGAGACGGTCGGCCGGCTCTGGCTCTCCGGTGTGCCGGTGGACTTCAAGGCCCTGCACACCGAGGGATCCGACGGACCGCACTGGACACCCGGCCGGGTGCCCCTGCCGACGTATCCCTTCCAGCGCCAGGAGTACTGGCTGGAGGCACCGGAAGGGCCGGCCCCCGCGGCGGCCGGGGCCGCCACCGGGATCGATCTGTCCGATCCGACCGCCGTCCTCACCGCGCTGCCGAAACTGCCCGACGCCGAGTGGATCTCGACACCCACCTGGCGCTCGGAGGTGCTGCGGCCGCCGTCCGCCGCGCCGGCCACCTGGCTGGTGCACACCGCCGCCGGCGCCGGCGACGCGCTGGCCGAACCGCTGCTGCGGCGGCTCCGGGCGGAGGGCTCCACCGTGCTGACCCTGCGGCCGGGGCCCGGGTTCGCAATCACCGCCGACGGTTTCGAGGTCAGGCCGGGTGACCCGGCCGACATCGCTGCCGCCCTGCGGGTGGTCGTCGATCGCGGGCTGCGTCCGGATCGGATGCTGCACCTGTGGTCGCTGTCCGACGGCAGCACCGCGCGCGGGCTGTTCGCCGTCACCGCATTCGCCCGCGCCGCCGGGGATCTCGGCCTGGACGGCTGGATCATGGACCTGGTGGTGCAGGGCGCGCACGCGGTGCTGCCCGGCGACCGGGTCGACCCCGCCGGCGCGCTGCTCACCGGTCCCGCGCGGCTCGTCCCCGTCGAGTACCCCCGGTGCCGGACCCGGTTGATCGACCTGGGACCGGATCTGCACCCGGACGTGTTGGCCGCCGAGCTGCTGTCGCCGCCGACCGACCAGGTGGTCGCCCTGCGCGGGCGCCGCCGGTGGCTGCCCGGGCACAGCGTGGTCCCCGACACGACCGTCGTGGCACCCGGTTTCCGGCAGGGTGGGGTGTACCTGATCACCGGCGGGCTGGGCGGGATCGGCCTGGCGATGGCGATCCGGCTGGCCCGGGACGTGCGGGCCCGGCTGGTGCTGATGGGCCGCACCCCGGTGCCCGCCGAGCACGAGCGTGCCGCGGTGCTGGCCGCACCCGGCACCCCGGCGGAGGTGCGGCGCCGGCTGCTC
Organism: Nakamurella alba; assembly: GCF_009707545.1. Classification (NCBI taxonomy): domain Bacteria; kingdom Bacillati; phylum Actinomycetota; class Actinomycetes; order Nakamurellales; family Nakamurellaceae; genus Nakamurella; species Nakamurella alba. Next base: position 43,196 of record NZ_WLYK01000006.1, read on the forward strand.
GGGCTGCAGGAACTGGCGGACCTGGGCGCGGCCGTGCTCACCGTCACCGGTGACGTGTCGGAGCCGGAGGACGTCCGGCGGGCGGTCCGCCTGGCGGAGAGCAGTTTCGGGCCGTTGGACGGCGTGCTGCACTGCGCCGGGGTCCCCGCGCTCGGGCTGATGCAGTTCAAGACCGCCGCGGACATGGAGCGTGTGCTGGCCCCCAAGGTAGCCGGCACCAGGGCGCTGCTGGCGGCGCTGGCCGACCGGCCGCCGTCCTTCCTCGTGCTGTTCTCCTCCACCACCTCGATCACCGGTGGTGGCGCCGGCCAGGTCGACTACTGTGCCGCCAACGCCTATCTCGACGCCGTGGCGCAGTCGGACCCGCTGCCGGGCACGGTGGTGGTGTCGGTCGGCTGGGGCGAGTGGACCTGGAACGGCTGGACGGTCGGGCTGGACGGCTACGACGAGGGCTCGCGCCAGTTCTTCGAGGCCTACCGTGCGCAGTTCGGGGTCGACTTCGAGCAGGGCTGGCAGATCCTCGGCCGGGTGCTGGCCAGCGGCGAACGGCACGTGCACGTGTCCACCCAGGACCTGCCGACACTGGTGGCGATGAGCCGGCTCTCGTCCATCGAGCGGCACCAGGGCGCTGTCCGCAAGGCCCGGGACGCACTCGGGCGTCACCCCCGGCCGCCGCTGGGCACTCCGTACCAGGCCCCGGCGACACCCGACCAGGAGGCGTTGGCCGGTCTCTGGTCGGAGGCCTTGGGGATCGAGGAGATCGGCGTCGACGACAACTTCTTCGAGCTCGGCGGCAACTCGCTGATCGGGATGGAGATCATCGCCGGGGTGCGTGAGCAGCTGGGCGTGCCCTTCCTGCCGCCGCACATCCTCTACCAGGCACCGACCGTCGCGCTGCTCGCCGCCGAGGCGGCCGCCTCCCGGGCGGCCGTCCCGGCCACCGCAGGCACCGGCGACATCGCCGGGCCACCGGCCGGAGCAGGTCCTGGACACGGGCCGGAGCCCCGGCACGCCGCCGGCGCGGCGGCGTCCCCGGCCGCCACCGCGTCCGGCGAGGGCAACCGTTACCTGCAACGACGTCGCACCCTCGGAGGTGGTCGCGGATGAGTCCGACCGACGGCAGCGCCGGGCAGACCCCGGTCACGGCACCGGGTGCACCGGCGGCGCCCGCGGATCCCGGATGGGACACCGACCACGGCGCCGCGGTCGCGGTGATCGGGATGGCCGGGCGCTTCCCGTCGGCGGCCGGGGTCGGTGAGCTGTGGTCCGCGCTGCTCGCCGGCACACCGGGCCTGCGCACCCTCGACGAGCAGGAGCTGGCCGCGGCCGGGGTGTCCGCGGCCCAGCTGGCGGACCCGCAGTACGTCCGGGTCGGCGGGCCGGTGCCGGATCTGGAGATGTTCGACGCCACGGTGTTCGGCATCGGTCCGCGTGAGGCGGAGACGATGGACCCGCAGCACCGGCTGTTCCTGGTGTCCTGCTGGGAGGCCCTGGAGTCGGCCGGCTACCAGCCCACCGACGTGCCGGGGCAGGTCGGCGTGTTCGGCGGCTGCGGTTTCCCGGACTACATCGTGCAGAACGTCCAGCACCTGACCGCGGAGCCGGGCGGGGCGCTGCTGCTGGCCACCGGGAACGAGCGCGACTCGCTCACCTCCCTGGTCTCGTACAAGTTCGGCTTCCGCGGTCCTTCCGTGGCGGTGCAGACGTTCTGTTCCACCTCGCTGGTCGCGGTCCACCTGGCGTGTCAGTCGCTGCTCACCTACGAGTGCGACACCGCCCTCGCCGGAGGCGCTTTCACCCCGCTCCCGGCCGGCACCGGCTACCGGTACGAGCCGGGCGGCATCACCGCGCCGGACGGGGTGGTGCGCAGCTTCGACGCCGGCGCGTCCGGCACCGTGATGGGCAGCGGGGTCGGCGTCGTGGTGCTCAAGCGGATGGCCGACGCCGTGCGGGACGGCGACCTGGTCTCGGCGGTGATCCTCGGGTCCGCCACCAACAACGACGGCCGGGTCCGGGCCGGGTACACGGCGCCCGGCGTCGACGGGCAGGCGGAGGTCGTCGAGGCCGCGCTGGGCGTGGCCGGGGTCGACCCGGCGACCGTCGGTTACGTCGAGTGCCACGCCACCGGAACATCTCTCGGTGACTCCATCGAGCTGGCCGCGATGCGCCGGGTGTTCCCGCCGCGGGCGGATCCGTGCGTGCTCGGCACCGCCAAACCGATGCTGGGTCACCTGGACCGGGCGTCCGGGGTGACCGGTCTCATCCGGGCCTCGCTCGCGGTCCGGCACGGTGTGCAACCGGGCGTGCCCGGGTTCCGCAGCCCGAACACCGCGCTGGCCACCGACCGCTTCACCGTGCTGCCGGAGAATCGGTCGTGGCCGGACCAACCGGGCCCGCGGCGGGCCGGCGTCAGCTCGTTCGGCCTGGGCGGGACCAACGCCCACGTGGTCCTGGAGCAGGCACCACCCCGGCCGGCCCGGCCCGCGCGGCCCGGGCCGCACCTGCTGGTGCTGTCCGCGACCGGACCGGAGGCCCTGGACCGGGCCACTGCCCGGCTCCGCACCCACCTCGAGACACACGTCACGGACGTCGATCTCGCCGACGTCGCCTACACCCTGCAGGTCTCCCGCGGTGGGTTCGCGACCAGGCGCGCCGTGGTCGTCGACGACCTGCCCGACGCGCTCGCCGCACTCACCGATCCGTCCCGCTGGCTGGACGGGCGCACCACCAGGCGGCAACCACCGGTCGCCCTGCGCAGCGGTGAGTCGGCCGGCTCCGCGGTCGCGGCGCTCGCGGCGCTCGGGGTCACCGTCACCGGACAGGCCGAAGGCGCCGTCGAGATCGATTGGCCTGCCGATGGTTCCGCCGGCCACCCGGCCGCCGCCCGGTCCCGGCTGCTGGAGCTCGCGCGGCTGTGGCTGGCCGGGTCGGCCATCGACTGGTCGGCGCTGCACGGCGGGGCGGGCCTCCGGGTCGAACTCCCCACCTACCCGTTCGAGCGACGGCGCTACTGGGTGGACCCGGTCGCGTCGGCCGCCCCGGCGCGGCCGGTCGGCCGCAGCTGGGACCGTGACGACTGGACACTGCAGCCGGGATGGCGTGCCGTCCCGCACCCGGCACCCGGTGCCGACGGACTGCGCGAGGCCGGCCCGTGGCTGCTGCTCGGCACCGACCGCCGGTTGGACGCCGCCGCGGACCTGCTGCGATCGGCCGGCGCGCTGGTGTTCACCGCCCGGCCCGGCCCGGAGTTCCGGACGACCGGAGACGGCTTCACCGTCCGGGTCGACGACCCGACCGACCTGGCCGCGCTGCTGACCGCGCTTCCGCCGATCGGTACCGTGCTGCACGGCTTCTCGCTGGGTGCACCGCACCTGCCGGTGATCGACTGGACCGCGGTCGAGGCGGCCCAGCGCCCCGGCACGGCGTCGGTCCAGGCTCTCGCGACGGTCCTCGCCGGACCGGCTGCCCGACCGGGGCCGCAGGGCCGGACCCGCGTCGTGCTGCTCACCGACGGTGCCGCCGACGTCGCCGGGGACCTCCGGCACCCGGAGCACGCCGGCATCCCCGCGCTGGCCCCGACCATCACCCAGGAGAACCCGCAGGTGCGCTGCCGGGCGGTCGATCTCGGCCCGGCACCCGGGTCCGCCGGTGGCACGCACCGTCAGGCACGCACATTGCTGGCGGCGGTGCTCGACGGGCACCAGGGGCCGGCAGCGGTGCGCGGCACGGACGTGCTGCACCGTGACTACCTCCCGCTGCCCACCGGCGCGCCGCGCGGCGATCTCTTCGTACCCGGCGAGACAGTCCTGATCACCGGTGGTCTCGGTGACGTCGGCCTGGCGGTGGCCGGGCGACTGGCGGACCTGGGCTGCCGGTTGGTGCTGACGACGCTGCATCGCATCCCGGAGGAGGGCGAACCGGCGGACCCGCGATCGGCCCGCCACCGGGAGTCGATCGACGCGCTACGGGCCCGGGGCGCCGACGTGCTGGCCCTGGCAGCCGACGTGGCCGATGCGGACCGGATGCGCGAGGTGGTCACCGCGGCGACCGACCGCTTCGGGCGCATCGACGCCGTCGTGCACGCCGCGGGACTGCAGGACGGGCGCTGGTTCGGGTTCCTGCACCAGCTGGACCCGTCGGTGGCCGCCGCCCACCTGCGGTCCAAGGTCGGAGGTTTGCTGGCGCTGGACGAGGTGCTCGCCGGGCAGGCCGTCGACCGGCGCATCACCCTGTCCTCCCTGGCCGCGGTGCTGGGCGGCATAACCCTCGGTCCGTACGCCGCCGCCAACGCGGCCCTGGACGCCTGGGCGGCCGTCTCCCGACGGGCCGGCGTGGCCGACTGGATCACCGTCGACTGGGACACCTGGAACATCGACGCGAACCGGGTGGCCGGGCACAGCAGCTCCGTCACCGACTTCACCATGAGCCCGGCGGAGGGCGTGGACGTGCTGCTCCGTGCACTGTCGGTCGCGGACCGCGCGGGGCACCTGGTGATCTCCACCGGCTCGCTGCAACAGCGCCTCGACCAGTGGGTGCTCGGCGACATCCATGCCGGCACCGACGACGCCGGGGACCGCGAGCGGCACCCGCGCCCGGAGCTGGACGTGCCGTACGTCCCGCCGGCCGACGACGCTGAGGCGCAGCTCGCCGACATCTGGTCGCGGGTGCTGGCCATCGAGCCGATCGGCATGCTCGACAACTTCTTCACCCTCGGCGGGCACTCGCTGCTGGCCATCGAACTGACCGCCAAGGTCCGCGCCACCTTCGGCGCCGAGGTGCCGGTGACGGCGCTGCTGCAGTTCCCGACGGTCCGCGAGCTGGCCGGGCGGATCTCCGCCGCCGCAGCGGCCGGTGCTGCTGCGACGGGGGACGGTGCTGCGGCGGCCGACGGTACTGCCGCGGGGGACGACGCCGGCGGGCCGCGGTGCGACGCTGCGGCCGAAGGCACCGCCGATAGCGTCCCGACCGCCGCCGGGGCCGATGCACCGCGCAGCCCGGCCGAAGGAGTGCCCGCCGATGCAGCCTGACCAGTTGCGCACCGTCCGGTCCTGGGTGCGGCAGGAACTGCTCGACCACCCGGGCCTCGACAACCCGGCCCCCATGCCCTTGGCGGTGCAGCGCGGGTTCGCCACGACGGGGCTGGCCAACTGGTGGCTGCCCACCGAGCTGGGCGGCGCCGGACTCGATCTCGCCGACGGTGTCCGCATCGTCAACGAGATCGCCTACGCTGACGCCGGTACCGCCTTCACCCTGTTCATCCCGGTGCTGGCCGCGACGATGATCGACCTGTACGGGGAGGAGGACCTGCGCAAGCAGGTACTCGGGTCACTGGCCCTGGACGGCGGGTTCGCCGCCACCCTCGGCAGCGAGCACGACGCCGGCAGCGAACTCACCCGGATCAGCACCACCGTCCGGCGGGACGGTGACGAGCTGGTGCTGGACGGCGAGAAGGCGTTCTCCACCGACGCCGACTTCGCCACGCACCTGGTCGCGATCTGCCGGGAGGTCGACGCCGACGGGACCCCGCTCGAGGGCAACTACCTGGCGGTGGTCGTGCCCCGGGACACCCCCGGCCTGGAGGTGACCCGGCGCTGGGACGTGCTGGGACTGCGGTCCTCCGGGACCTACGGCGTGTCGCTCTCCGGCTGCCGGGTACCGGCGGGGAACGCGTTGCGCGGCAACGGCCTGCGGCTGCTGGAGATCGGACTGAACGCCAGTCGCATCCTGATCGCCACCACCGCGGTCGGGATCGCCCGGCGGGCCCGGGATCTGGCGATGGAGTACGCGGCGACGAAGCAGGTGAAGGGCGCGCCGCTGGCGATGAACGCCGTGTTCGCCGCCAAGCTCGGCGAGATCGAGATGTTGATCGACGTGATGACCTCGCAGTGCCTGGCCGCGGCGGCGGAGTTCGACGGGCTGCTGCGCGGACCGGACCCGGCCAGGGCGTTCCTCCGGGCCGGCGCGCTGCGTTCCGCCCTGGCCGCCAAGATGTTCTGCGGCCGGACCGGGTGGTCGATCCTGTCCACCTGCTCGGAGCTGTTCGGCGGGCTGGGCTACACCTCGGACAGCCTGGTCGGGAAGCTGCTCCGCGACATCCGCTACGTCTCCATCGTCGAGGCGGGTGACGACGTGCTGCGCGACCTGGTCTACCAGCGTTTCGTGGTGCCGGTCAGCAAGCGCGGCTGAGGCCGGCCCGGGGTTCACGCCACGGGAGTGCCGACCGCCCGGCGGCGGCCGGCACGTCCCGCGCCCGGCACGGTCACCGCAGGCCGGCCAGGGCCGGTCCCAACGCTCCCGCCAGCAGCCGGTGGGTGGTGGCGGCGTCCTCGTAGACGGCGAAGTGCCCGCCCGGCATGGTGTGCAGGCGGAAGGCGCCGGTGGTGAGGTCGGCCCATCGCTGCTGCTTGCCCATCGAGGCCCGGCCGTCCTTGACCGCCGCCAGCACCGTGAGCGGCACCGGCAGCGCCGGCTCATCGCGGTAGCGGTAGTTCTCCCGGACCGCGAAGTCCGCGACGAAGGGCGGCAGGATCATGTCGAGCGCCCCGGGGTCGGCCAGCAACCACTCCGGTGTGCCGCCCAGCTTGCGCAGGAACTTCACCAGCTCGGGCCGTGACATCCGACTGACGGCCGGTTCGATGTTGCGGGTGTGCGGCGCCGGGCAACCGGACACCACCAGGTGCACCGGCAGCGGACCGCCGCGTCGCCGGAGTTCCCGCACCACCTCGAAGCCCAGCAGTGCCCCGTGGCTGTGCCCGTAGATCGCGAACGGCCGGCCCTGCGCGGCGGTGGCGACGACCCCCGCCATGTCGGCGACCAGCGGTTCGATCACCCGGTGCGGGGTCTCGGCGATCCGGCTCTCCCGGCCGGGCGGCTGCACGGCGAGCACGCCGACGCCGGGGATGCGGCCGAGCCAGGACCCGAAGGCCGAGGCACCGCCACCGGCGTGCGGGATGCAGAACAGCGGGAAGTCGGCCGCCGACACCCGGGGCCGCATCGGCAACCACGCCCGCAAAGGATCCGCCCCCTCGGTGACCGGTGCTGCCAGGTGCGAGGTCATGCGATCACCTGTACGTCCACCCAGGCGGGTGCCGGCTGCGGATCGCCGTCCGCCTGCAGCACCACCCGATTGCCGTCCCGCTCGACCTCGCGGAAACCCGCGAAGGCGTAGGTGATCTGCATCATCCGGTTCCGTCCCGTCTCCACGAAGTCGGCCCGCAGCGGGACCCCGGCCCCGGCCGCGGAGCCCATCAGATGGTTGAGCAGCACCATGCCGACGCCACGCGACATCACCCGGCAGGACATCAGCATCATCCGCAGATGCCAGGCCGTGGTGGACTTCTCGACCAGAGCGAGGCCGATCTTGCCGTAGCTGCCGAACCTGTCGGTCAGCGACGCGACCAGCAGCAGGTGGTCGTCGGAGGTGCGCAGTTCGTCCAGTTCCTCGTAGGAGAACGTACGCCCGGTGGCGTTGAGCTGGTTCGTCCGGACGGTGAGCTCCTCGGCCCGCTGCAGGTCCTCCTGCCGGCACTGCTCGATGACGAACTGCATCGACAGCCCGGCCAGGAACTCGTCGTTGGTGCCGACGAACTCCTTCTCCAGGTCGTCCCGGAGCAGCTGCCCCGCGTACATCTCCCGCCGCCGGGCCGACTCGTCGGTGACGAACCGCGGCCGGAACTCGTCCCGCTGCAGCGCCTCGTCGACGTCGTCGACGTGCACCACCGTCACCTCCGGGAGTGCGGCGGAGACCTCGGCGAGCTCGAACGGCTGGTCGTCGACGAAGGCGAAGGCGTCGAGCCCGAGGTTCAGCGCGGCGGCGATCCGGCGGATCGACCCCGACTTCGCGTCCCAGGTGATCTGCGGCGCGAGGAAGTACCGGTCCAGGCCGAGCTCCCGCAGCCGGTCCATCGCGGCCTGCTCGTCGTTGCGGCTGGCCAGCGAGTGCAGGACGCCCATCCGGTCCAGTCGCTCGATGTGCGCGACCACGGACTCCCGGACGTGCACGGCGTCGTCCTCCAGCAGGACCCCGTCCCACAGTGTGTGGTCGAGATCCCAGACGATGCACTTGATCCGGCCGCGTCGGGGCTTGACCGTGGGATCGACCCCGGCGCCCTCGGGCGCTGCGGCGAGCGTCTCGGTCATGACCCGGCCGCCGGCAGGTCGGCGGCGCGGAAGGCCTCCGCCGCGATGGTGGTCCGCTGCACCTCGTTGCTCCCCTCGATGATCTCCATGACCTTCGCGTCGCGGTAGAGCCGGGCGACCGGTGTCCGATCCGTCATGCCGAGCGCGCCGTGGATCTGCACCGCCTCGGACGCGTGCCGGGCGGCCGCGGTCGAGGCGAAGTACTTGGCGACCCAGGTCGCCATCAGCGTCGACGAGTCGCCGAGATCCTTGAGCCGGCCTGCCTCCTGGCACAGCAGCCGGGCGGCCCGGACGTCGGTGACCATGTCCGTCAGCTTCGCCTGCACCAGCTGGAGGTCCTTGACCAGCACGCCGCCCACCCGCCGTCGCGCGGCATGGGCGGCGCTGGCGTCCAGACAGGCCTGGATGATCCCGACCGACCCGCAGGCGACGCTGAACCGGCCGATGTCCAGGGTCCCGGTCAGCACCATCCCGGCGGTGAACCCGCTCGGGCCGAGCAGTGCATCCGCACCGAGAGCCACGTCGGTGAAGGTGATCTCGGCGATCATCGACCCGCGGGTCCCCATCACCTCCGGGAGCGGCCGACGCCGCACCCCCGGCGCATCGGCCGACACCAGGAAGGCCCCGATGCCCGCCCCGAGGCGGGCGAAGACGAGCAGCAGGTCGGCCCGCATCCCGCCGGTGATCCAGGTCTTCGTACCGTCCAACCGCCACCCGGTGCCGTCCGGCGTCGCCGTGGTCCGGATCCCGGTGGCGTCGCTGCCGGCGTCCGGCTCGGACAGGCAGAAGGCGCCCAGGAGTGTCCCGGCGGCGAGATCGGGCAGCCAGCGGGACTTCTGCTCGTCGCTGCCCCAGCGCGCCACGGTCCAGGACAGCATGGAATGCACCGTCAGCAGGCTGCGCACCGAGGAGCAACCGCGACCGACCTCCTCGTGGATCTCGCCGACCGCGGTCATCGGCAGGCCCGCCCCGCCCACCGCGGCCGGCAGGAACGGCGCCCACAGCCCCGCCGCGGACATCTGCTGCAGCACGGACTCCGGGACCGCCGCCGCCCGCTCGAACTCGGCGGCCCCCGGTGCGACGTGCCGCAGCACGAAGGCGCGGGCGGACTCCCGGTCGAGGACCGGGGTGGTCGCGCCGGGGTCACCGGTTCCGGGGACCGGGTCGGCGAGGACGGTCATGCCGCGGTCAACCGCCCGACCAGCTCCGTCATCTTCTCTGCCGTGCGGAAGTTGTCGATCCGCAGCTCGTCGTTGGGAACGGTGACGCCGAAGGTCTTCTCGACGAACATCACCAGCTCCATGGCGAACAGCGAGTTGACGAAGCCGAGCTGGAAGATGTCCTGGTCCGGCTCGATCTCCACCTGCGGGTAGCGGCCCTTGATGAAGGACAGGATCTGGTCGCGGGCGTCGGTGGTGGCAAGGGTCATGGTCGTCTCCGAATCGGTGAGAAGCGTTGTGGTGAAGGGCGGGTCATCGAGACTTAGTTCGTGAGGTCAGGCAGCCTCATCACATCTCAGCCGGCCAGGACGGCGGGGCGGGCGGTGGCGGTGCTGTAGGCGTAGAAACCGCGGCCGGCCTTGCGACCGTGCAGCCCGGCGTCGGTCATCTGCTTGAGCAACGGGCACGGGCGGTACTTGCTGTCGGCATAGTGCTCGTACAGCACCTCGACCGAGTACAGGATCGTGTCGACGCCGATCAGGTCGGCGGTCTCCAGCGGGCCCATGGGATGTCCGAAGCACTCTCGGAAGACCTCGTCGACCGTCGCCGCGTCGGCGACACCCTCGTGCACCAGGAACGCGGCCTCGTTCACGGTGAGCATCAGCACCCGGTTGGAGACGAACCCGCAGGAGTCCTTGACCGGGATGGGTTTCTTGCCCATGGCCTTGAGCAGGGCCGTGGTGCGGGCGATGGTGCGCGGGCTGGTGTGCACACCAGGGATGAGTTCGACGGCGGACTTGGCCGGCACCGGGTTCATGAAGTGGACCCCGATGACCTGCTCCGGCCGGGAGGTGATGCCCGCGACCCGGGTGATCGGGATCGCCGAGGTGTTGACCACGAACACCGTGTCCGGCGGGCAGATCTCGTCCATCTCGCGGTAGACCTGCTGCTTGACGTCCCAGTTCTCCGTGGTGCTCTCGATGACGATGTCGACGTCGGTGAGCCCACCGGGTCCGATCGAGGTGCTGATCCGGTCCATCACCTCGGCCGCGTCGATCGCCGGTCCGCCGAGCAGGCGGCTCATCCGGCAGTTGCGCTCCACGGTGGCCAGGGCGTTGCCGAGGATGTCCTCGGACACGTCCACCATCACGACGGAATGCCCGGTGGCGGCGAGGTTCTGGGCGACACCGACGCCCATCACACCGGCGCCGACGACTCCGATCACGGTCATGGCTGAACTCCTTGCTGGTCGGGGGCCGGCGGTCGGGGTGGTGCTGCCGGTGCTGCGATTGCGGGACAGGCGGTTGCGGGAAGGGCGGTGGCGGGACGAGCGGTGGCGGCATGTGGCGCGCCGGCGGGCGGACCGGCACCGGGTGGCACCGCAACCCGCGCGCGAAAAGTGGTCATGCATCCTCCCGGGCCCGGCGGCGGGCGGAGGCCTGCAGGCCGGACCGGCGCAGCTGTGCGCGGACCGTGGAGGATCCGCCCTCGGCCTCCTGATCACCCCCGGCACTCCCGTCCCCACCGGACCCGGCCAGGTCCGCGGGATCCAGCGCAGCGGCCCCGACGGCGAGCGCGAGCGTCGCCACGGTAGGAGCTTCGTAGAGGATGTGCGGAGGCAGGTCGTCCAGCTGCTGGTGCTCCCGGACCGCGGCGACGATCCCGACCCCGAGCAGCGAGTTCCCGCCGAGCTCGAAGAAGTTGTCCAGCACCCCGACCTGTTCCAGATGCAAGGCCTCGCACCAGGTCCGGGCGATGAACAGCTCGAGGTCCCCGACCGGCTCCTGGTACGGCGTGAGCAGGTCGGGACGCGGGTGGCGGGGTCCGGTCGGCCGGCGCCCACCACCGGTGCCGGCCACCGCCTCGACGGTGAACAGTCGGCTGCCGGTGGTCAACGTGGTGGCGTCCTGGCTGCAGACCACCACCCGCGGTTCCCCGGTGGCCAACGCTCGCGCAGCGGCGCGCAGGCCTGCGGCGACCCCGATGCCGATCCGCGCGCGGTTGTCGACGAAGAACTGCTGCACCGCCGGGTCGTACCCGGCGAGCCCGTCCTCCCAGGCGTTGTCGGTCCACTCGCCCCAGTCGATGGCCAGCACCCGGCGTCCCGGCGCGTTCCACTGCAGGGCGCGGCTGCCCAGCACCGCGTTCCCCGCCGCGTAGTCGTACTGGCCGGGTCCGCCTCCGGTGAAGGCCGCGATCGAGGAGAACAGCACCAGGTGGTCCAACCGGATCTCGTCGGGCCCGCCGATCCGGAGCGCCTCGGCCAGAGCGCGCAGACCGGTGACCTTCGGGTCGGCGGCGGCACCGGCCTGGTCCGGTTCCTTGTAGAGCACCAGCCCGCGACCGGCGGTGCCCGCCATGTGCCACACCCCGTCCAGCCGGCCGTACCGCTGCTGCGCGGTCTCCACGGCCCGGCGAACTGCCGCGGTGTCGGTGACATCACCGACCACCACCTCGACCTCGGACCCGGCCGCGAGGATCTCCGCGCAGCCCGCCAACCGGCGGCGCAGCCCCGGGTCGGTCGAGGGGTCGGCCAGCAGGGCGGCCCACGCGGACCGCTCCGGCAGCGGGCGCCGGGCCAGCAGCACGAAGGTGCACGGCGCCTGCCCGGCCAGTTCGCGGGCCACCTGCAGGGCCAGGGTGCCCAGACCACCGGTGATCAGGTAGCAGCCGCCGGCCCGGGCGATCGGGCCGCCGTTGTCGGCGAGCGCTGTTCCCGCAGTTGCAGTTCCAATTGCAGTTCCAGTCGCCGTTGCAGTCGCAGCGGCGGTGGCACCGCCAGGAGCAGCGGCACCGGCAGGACCCGGAGCACCAGCAGTGGCCGGCAGCGTGCGGAAACCCGGGACGAACCGGCGACCACCGCGCAGCACCACCACCGGGTCGTCACCGGCGCCGGCCAGTTCGGCCGCCAGCGCCGCGTCCGTCCGCGGGTCGGCGGGGCCGGCGATGTCGGGGAGATCGATCCAGCTGACCTGCAGACCCGGGAACTCCAGCGGCAGCACCAGCGCCGGGCCGGCGGCCGACGCCGCCTCCGGATCGGTGACGGGCTCGCCGGCGACGGACTGCGCGCCGTGCGTGAGGATCTCGAGGCGCCAGTCCCGCCAGCCGCTCTCGCCGGCGGCGCGGGCCAGCGCCGCCGCCACGCCCAGCAGCGCCGCGGGCGAGCGGTCCACCACCAGGGTGACCCGGTCCGGCAACGCGTCCGCGTCCCGCCACTCCCGGACCAGCTGCCGGGCCCGTTCCAGGTCGGCGCCCAGGCGGACCGGGGCCCCTGCGGCACCGTCCATTCCGGGGACGGCGGGAGTGCCGGCGCTGCAGGGGGTGTCGAGCACGACGCGACGCAGCGGACGGCCGGCCGCCGGCGGTGGCGGCGTCGGGTCGAAGACCGGGAGCTGCAGCCAGTCCTTCTCCTCGAGCACCGGCAGCGCGCCGATCACCTCCAGCAGGTTCTCGCTCGTCGGCGCGGCCGGGACTGCCCCGGACCCGCCGCCGGCGGACATGGACCGGGTGCGGTCCAGCCAGTACCGCCGGCGCTGGAACGCATAGGTGGGCAAGGGGACCCGGTGCGGCTGCGCGTCGGCCTGCAGCGGCGCCGGACCGGACCGGCCGGCAACCGCCGTCCAGTCGAGATCCACGCCGAGCAGCCACATCCGGGCCAGTGCGTCGGCCACCGTGCGGTCCGCCGGTGCGGGCTCGGCGGCGCCGGGCAGGGTCGGCAGCACCTGACCCCAGCGGTCCGGCGGGAGCGCGGCCCGCAGCAGCGCCCCCAGCGACTGGCCGGCCCCGATCTCGACCACTGCGGCCTGGCTGTCGGTGGCGTCCCGGACCAGGACCGCGGTCTGGTCGGCGAACCGGACGGTGCCGCACATGTGCCGCGCCCAGTACCCGGGGTCGGCGACCAGTCCGGCGGTCGCCGGTCCGCCGGTGACGTTGGAGGTGTACGGGATCTGCGGGGCGGACGGGGTGATGTTCCCGGCCACCCACTCGGTCAGCGCGGCGGCGACCGGCTCCAGCATCCGGCTGTGGAAGGCGTGCGTGGTCGCGAGGGCCCGGGCCGCGATCCCGGCCCGGCGCAGCTCCGCCTGGTAGGCCTCGGCGGCCTCGACCGGGCCGGCGACGACCGTGACCCCCGGTCCGTTGAGCGCAGCGATGTCCAGACCGAAGGCTGCCGGGTCGCAGCGCTCCGCCAACTCGGCCTCGCCGAGCCCCACGGCCACCATCGCACCGCCGGGCAGCCCGGCGATCAGCCGCGCCCGGTGGGCCACCAACCGGACGGCCTCCGGCAGCGTGAGCACGCCCGACAGTGCGGCCGCCACGTACTCGCCCAGGCTGTACCCGACCATCCCGACGGGTTCGACACCCCAGTCCATCAGCGTGCGGGCCAGGGCCCACTCCGCGGCGAACACCAGCGGCTGCACCAGCTCGGTCCGGGCCAGCTCCCGGCTGCGGGCATCCGGCTCCGGCGCACGACCGAGCATCGCGGCCAGCCCACCGCCGGCATCCGGCCGGGCACCGCAGAGCAGGTCACGCAGGTCGACACCGGTCGCCTGCTCCTCCCCGGCCAGCAGGCCGAGCACCTCGTCCAGCCGGGCCGCGAAGGCCGGCTCGCGGCGGGCGAGCTCGCCGACCATGCCCGGGTACTGCTCGCCGACCCCGTCCAGCAGCAGGGCCACCGGCCGGCCGCGCAGCGCCTCCGCGCGGCGCAGCAGGCCGTCCCCGCCGGCGAAGGCCGCGGACGCCGACAGCAGGTCGCCCGCCACCACCACCGCCCGGTGCTCGAAGACCGTCCGGCCGGTCTGCAGGGTGTACGCCACGTCGGCCGGGGCGAGGACGTGGCTGCCGAGGTGATCCGCCATCCGGGTCAGCCCGTCGTCCATCGCCGGCCCGGTCCTGGCCGACACGGGCAGGACGTGGAAGCGCCGGTCGCGCAACGGATCCGGCAGCACGAGCGGCCGGACCGGTGGTTCCTGCACCACCACGTGGACGTTGGTCCCGCCCATCCCGAGCGAGTTCAGCCCGGCGATCCGCGGTCGATCGCCCGCCGCCCAGGCGGTCTGCGTATCGACCACCCGGAAGGGCCCGGCCGCGAAGTCGATCTCCGGATTGGGCGCGGTGTAGTGCAGGGTGGCCGGCAGGTGTCCCTCCCGCACCGCCAACGCCGTCTTGATCAGACCGGTGGCGCCCGCGGCGCGGTCCAGGTGCCCGACATTGGTCTTCACCGAACCGATCCCGCAGGATCCCGGGTCGCCGGCGGCACCCGTCGCGGCGAATGCCATCGTCAGTGCCGCCACCTCGATCGGGTCGCCGAGTTCGGTGCCCGTCCCGTGCGCCTCGACGTACCCGACGTCGGCGCCGCGCACCCCCGCGTCCGCGAGCGCGTCCGCGACCACCCGCGCCTGGCCGACCACACTCGGCGCGGTGAAGCCGACCTTGCGCGACCCGTCGTTGTTCATCGCCGAACCCCTGATCACGGCGGTGATGTCGTCGCCGTCGCGCAGGGCAGCATCCAGCCGCTTGAGGACCACGACCGCGGCGCCGTCACCGAACATGCTCCCCCGGGCCGCGGCGTCGAAGGCCCGTACGTGCCCGTCCGGCGACTCCTGGCCGCCCGGGGCGAAGTGGTGCCCCACCCGGTCCGGGGTGCGGATCGACACCCCGCCGGCCAGGGCCATCTCGCAGTCCCCGGCGCGCAGTGCCTGCACGGCCAGGTGGGTGGCGACCAAGGAGGTCGAGCAGAACGTCTGCACCGCGACGCTCGGCCCGCGCAGGTCGAACAGGTAGCTGACGTTCGTGGTGAGCGCGTCCTTCTCGTTGCCCATGATGATCTCGTAGGTGCTCACGTCGCCACCGGTGAACACCTCGTCCGGCATGTGCAGGAGGTAGGTCGAGAGGTTGCAGCCGCCGTAGACGCCGACCCGCGGCCGGTGCTCGGGCGCCCCGTACCCGGCGGATTCCAGTGCCTCCCAGCACACCTCGAGGAAGATGCGCTGCTGGGGGTCGGTGAGCGCCGCCATCCGCGGGCTGAGGCCGAAGAACGCGGCGTCGAACCCGGCGACGTCGTCCAGCACCGGGCGGGCCGGGACGTAGCCGGGGGCGGTGAACTCGGCCTCCGGCACCCCGGCGGCGCGCAGCTCGTCCTGGTCGAAGAAGCTGATCGACTCGTCGCCGGCACACAGGTTGCGCCAGAAGGCGGCGACGTCCGCGGCTCCGGGGAAACGGCCTGCCATACCGATGATGGCGATGTGCCGGTCGGTGTCCTCGACCGTCCCCGGGATCCCGAGCGGCGGGACCGGGAGTGCCGGGCCGACCGGTGCGGGTGCACCCGGGATCCCGGCCTGACGTGGTGCGGGAGCCGGCGGAGACAGGACCGGGACGACGGCGGTCGCGTTGGCGCCGTCGAGCACCTCGGCGAGACCCTGCACGGTCGGCGACTCGAACAGCCGCACGGTCGGCACGGTGACCCCGTACTCCCGCCCGAGCAGGGTGAGCATCTGCAGTGCCAGCAGCGAGTTGCCGGACAGGTCGAAGAAGTTGTCGCGCAACCCGACCGGCTCCACACCGAGTACGGCGGACCAGATCTCGGCGACCCGTCGCTGGATGGCCGTCCGCGGCGGCAGGTACGGCTGCGGCAGGTCCGGGCGCGGGACCCGTGGTCCGTCGAGGACCGGCATCGGTACCAGGTCCGCGCCCGGTCCCACCGTCCCGGACAGCCGGTCCGTCAGTCCGCCGGCGACCACCGCGGTCACCGACCGTCCGCCGGCCAGCACCGCGTCGAGCGCGGCGAGCGCACGGTCGGTCGCCATGGCGTGGACCCGCATACCGGCGCCGACCGGACCGCCGTCGTCGGCCGGCAGGGTGTCGGCCCAGGTGTCCCAGAGCACGGTGGACCAGCGGGTGCCGGCCGGGGCGGTGCTGCCCACGGCGACCAGCGCGGCGTTGGCCGCCGCGTAGCTGCCGAACGCGATGCCGCCGAGGATCGCCGAGGTCGAGGAGAACGTCAGGCAGAAGTCCGGCCGCCCGGACTCCGGCCGGTCGGCCACGGCGGCCGCCAGTGCCCGCGCGCCGTCCAGCTTCGCGCCGAGATGGGCGGCCACGCAGTCGTCGTCGAGCATCCCGAGCGGCCGGAAGGTCTCCCGCCGGGTGTCCGCGGCGGCGTGCAGCACACCGGCGACCCCGTCCAGCAGCCGACCCAGCAGCGCCGGGTCGCGGACGTCGCCGCGCACCGCCTCCACCATCACGTCCCGCGCGCGCCACGCCTCGATCGCCTGCGTCGCTGCGGGTCCCGGCTCCGATCTGCCCAGCAGGACCAGCCGGCCGGCGCCCGCCTCGACCAGGTGGTCCGCCAGCCGCAGCCCGAGCGGACCCAGTCCACCGGTGACGAGGTAGGCGGCACCGGCACGGATCGCGCTGCCGACAGCACCTTCGGGGGCGTCGGCGTGATCGGCGCCGACCGGGCTCCCCGAGCGGTGACCGGCCGGAACCGGCTGCCAGTCCGGCACCAGCAGCCGACCGTCCCGCCAGGCACCGAGCGGTACCGACATCGCGGCCGGGAAGTGTTCCGCGACAGTGTGTTCGACGGCCGGTGTCGTCTCGGGAGCGACGCGACCGACGGTGGCCGGCAGATCGAGGACGGCCGTCCGCAGCCCCGGGTACTCGGCACGGGCCGCGGTCAGCAGCCCGGCCAGTCCGGCCGCCCCGGGGTCGGCCGGCTCCCCGGACACGCTCTGCCCACCGCGGGTCAGCAACAGGTAGCCCTGTCCGCCGGCACCGGACGCACCCAGCCGATCGACGGTCGCGGCCACCGGGGCGATCGCCGACGCCAGGTCGGCGACCGGGCCGGCGGCGAACCGGAGGTCGACCACCGTGCCCGCCGGCGGCGGGCCGTCCGGGTCGATGCCGGACAGCTCCGTCACCTCCAGGCCGGCCGCACCGAGGGCGAGCGCGCAGGGTCCCGTGAGTGCGGGATCACCGAGCAGGAACCAGGTCCCGGACCCCGGCGGTGCCGCGTCCGACCATTCGCTCCACACCGGCATCACCAGCTCGACCGGAACGGGTCCTGCCGGGGCCGGATCCGGCAGGGCCGTCGCGGACGGAGCGGCCGGGCCCGCGGCCGGCGGATCGACCCACCAGCGGCGGCGGTCCAGCGGGTGACCCGGCACGGACACCTTGCGCGGTGCGTCCGTCGGCAGCTCGACGGCCCAGTCGATCGACTCCCCCTGCAGCCAGCGGAGTCCCAGGGCCGGGAGCGGTCCGGCCGCGGAGGCCCCGGTGAGCAGGGCACCCGACCGCAGCGCGGCGACAGCGGCGGACCGGTCGGTGACCACCAGCGCACGGCGATGGGTGAACTCCTTGCGACCCACCCGGAGGGTGTGGGCCACCGCGTCGAGCGGCGTCGTGTCCCGCTCCAGCAGGTCGGCCAGATCGCGGGTCAGCCGGTCCGCGGCCTCGGCGGTGCGGCCGGACCAGACGAGCAGCTGCGCGGCCGGTGCCGGGTGCGGCGCCACCGGTACCGGCGGCGCCTCCTCCAGCACCACATGTGCGTTGGTGCCGCCGATCCCGAAGGCGCTCACGCCGGCGTAACGCGGCTGCTCCGACCGTGGCCAGTCGGTCCGCTGCGTGACCACCGAGATCGCCGCGGTACCGAGCGCCAGCTGCGGGTTCGGGGTGCGCAGGTTACGGGTGGCCGGGATGACGCCGTGGTGCAGCGAGAGCGCCGTCTTGATCAGCCCGGTCACCCCGGCCGCGCGGTCGAGGTGACCCACATTGGTCTTGACCGATCCCACCCGGACCTCGGTACCTGCGAAGACCTGTTGCAGGGCTGCGATCTCGGCCGCGTCGCCGAGTGCCGTCCCGGTGCCGTGCGCCTCGACGTAGCCGATCTGTCCGGGGGTCACGTCGGCCGCGGCGAGTGCCTCGCCGATGACCGCGGCCTGCCCGGCCGGCCCGGGAGCGGTGAACCCCACCTTGTGCCCGCCGTCGTTGTTGACCGCCCAGCCGCGCAGGACCGCGTAGACCCGGTCGCCGTCGGCCAGCGCGTCGGACAGCCGGCGCAGCGCCACCACCGCGACGCCGCCGCCCAGCGGCGCACCGGCACCGTCGGCGTCGAAGGCCCGGCACTCCCCGTCCGGCGGCAGGATCCCGCCGGGCTGGTAGTGGTAGCCGACCCGGTGCGGGACCGACACCGCCGCACCCCCGGCCAGGGCCAGGTCGCACTCGAAGGCGGCCAGCGACGACGCCGCCGCGCAGACGGCGACGAGCGAGGTGCTGCAGTAGCTCTGGATGCCGTAGGCGGGGCCGGTCAGCCCTAGCACGTGGGCGACCCGCAGCACCAGCGAGTCCTTGTCGTTGGCCAGGCCGAGGGCGAGTTCGCCGACCACGTCACCGAGGCCGGCCGGGCCCAGGTTGTTCTGCAGGTACGTCGAGTAGGCGCTGCCGCCGAACACCCCGATCGCGCCGTCGAAACGGTCCGGGTCGCACCCGGCGTCCTCCAGTGCCCGCCACGAGTGCTCCAGGAACAACCGGTGCTGCGGATCGAGGATCTGCGCCTCCGCCGGTCCGAACCCGAAGAAGCCGGCGTCGAACAGGTCCACGCCGTCCAGCACCGCACCCGCGCGGACGTAGGCCGGGTCGGCCAGTCGCTCCGCCGGCACCCCGGCCGCCAGCAGATCCTGTTCGGAGAACCGGGTGATCCCCGACTCCCCCGCCAGCAACCGCTCCCACAGCCGACCGGCGTCCGCGGCCCCGGGGAACATCCCGGAGAGTCCGACCAGTGCGATGTCGCCGTCCGACACCGTAGGTGCAGCAGGTGATGTCGGATCGGCGGTGTGGTGTCCCGGAACGCTCACAGGGCCTCCTCGTTGCGGGCCACCCGGGCCCGGCGTCGTCGCGCGCCACGGGCGGCGCTGCCGGCCAGCAGGGCGGCGGCCGGTTCCGCCGCGCCACCTCCGGGCCCGCCGAGTGCGGCCGCGAACTCGGCCACCGTCGGGTGCTGGTAGAGCGCGGCCGGTGGGATCGGCCGGTCCAGTCGCAGCTCCAGTTCCCGCACCATGGCGGCACCGACCAGCGAGTTGCCACCGAGATCGAAGAACGGGTCACGGATCCCGACGGCGTCGATGCCGAGGAACTCGCCCCACACGTCCGCGACGATGCTCTGCAGGCTCTCCGGCCCGCCGGTGGGCGGGGCGTAGGCGACGCGGAGGTCCGGGCGCGGGAACCGTGGTCGGGCCGCGGCTGCCGCCCTGGCCGCGGCGGTGAGCGCATCCAGGTCCAGCAGGGCGGTGAAGGACTGCTCCGCCTCCTGCAGGGACTGCCGGAGCGCCAGCACCGGACCATCGGTGCCGTGCAGCTGCAGCAGCAGGTCGCAGCCGTCGGCGGCGCCGAAACCGAACCGGCGGCGGTACGCGGTGGCCTGCTCGGCCAACGGGCCACCGGCCCGCTGCTGCCAGTCGTCGTGCTGCCAGGGCGCCCATCCGACCGACAGGACCCGCAGGCCCGGCCGGGCCTCGTCGGCCCACGCGGCCGCAGCGGCGTCCAGGGCCGTGTTGGCGGCGCAGTAGTCGCCCTCGCCGAGACCGCCGAAAGCGGTGACCGCCGAGGAGTAGAGCACCACCGTCCGCAGCGCCGGCGAGCTGTCGATCAGCTCCGAGACCACCTCGAGCGGAGCCAGTTTCGGCAGCAGCACGGCACGGGACCGCACCGCGTCCGACGCCTGGGCCATGCCACCGGCCGGCACCCCGGCGGCGTGCACCAGGACCTCCGGGGCACCCAGTTCCGCCGTGCAGGCCGCGACGGCCGCTCGCAGCTGTCGCGGGTCGGCGGCGTCCGCCACCAGCACCCGGACCGTTGCGCCCGCGGCAGTGAGATCATCGACCAGTTCGGCACTGTCGGTCGTCCCGCGGGACAGCAGGGCGATCCGGCGCACCCCGTCGGCCACCAGCCGCCGGGCCAGCAGCGCACCCAGACCGCGGGTGCCGCCGGTGATCAGGTGGACCCCGTCCGTCGGCCACGGCAGGGTCTCCGGCTCCAGCAGTTCCGCCCACTCCGGCCGGTGCCGGCGCCCGGCCCTTCGGGCGACGACCTCGGGCCGGGGCGGCAGGGTCAGTTCGGCCAGGAGCGCCGCGGCGCAGTCCGCCACGTCCGCCCGGGGATCGAGATCGATGCCGGACCAGGACATCCCGGCGTACTCGTGGCGGACGGAGCGACCCAGGCCGTGGGCCGCGGCGGTGAGCGGGGCGCGCGCATCGCCCCCGGTGACCAGCTGCGCGCCACAGGTGACCGTCAGCAGGCGGGCCGGGCCACCGGCGGCACCGAGGGCCTGGACGGCGGCGAGGGTGTCGTCGAAGGCGAACGGCAGCGCCGCGGCGGGGTCCCACCGGGCACCGGGCGCGACCGCTCCGACCGACGACAGCTGCACCAGCTGCACCGGGCCGGCGGCGAGTGCGACGGCCTCGCGGACCGCCTCCGCGGCGGTCAGCCCGTCGGTCACCGTCAGCACCGGATGGCCGAGCGCGATCAGTTCCGCCGCCAGTGCGGTGGCGATGCCGAGCGCGTCGGGCACCAGCAGCACCGGCCCGGGGACCTCACCCGGGGTTGCGGTGCGGTCCACCCGCCAGGTGGGCCGGAAACTGCGGTTCCCGGGTGCGGCCGACCTGCCGCCCTCCGCCGTCCCGGCGGAGGGCGTGCCCGCACCTTCCCGTTCCGGCCAGAACCGCAGCCGGTGGAACGGGTGCGGCGGCAGCGGCACCAGGGACCCGTCGACACCGTCCGGGAGGGCGCGCACGGTGGTGTCGCCGGCCTCGAAGGGATGGGCGGCGGCCGGGTCACCGGTACGGACCGGCGTCCGCTGCGCCGCCGACCGCAACGCCGCGACCGGATCGGCGCCCGCCGCGACCGGCACCGCGATCCGGTGGTCGAGCCGGGCCCGTCCGACCGCCAGGGTGTGCGCGACGTCGACCAGGGCCGGTGCGCCGTCGGACCCGAGCAGATCGGCGAGCGCAGTGAGCTGGGCGGTGACCGCCGCCGGGGTCGACCCGGAGACCAGCAGGTCCACGGCCGGCGCCGGATCGCCTTCCCCGGCCGCCGGGTTCCCGCTCCCGGTGCCCGGCGACAGCACGACATGGGCGTTGGTGCCGGACCAACCGAACGAGCTCACCCCGGCCCAGGCCTCCGGATCCAGCGGCCCGCCGGTGACCGCCGGGGCGACGCTCCCGTCGGCCGGGACGGCGGTTGCCGGTGCGCCGGTGACCAGGTTCGCCGGGTAGCGGCCGTGCTCCAGCGTGAGGACCGTCTTGACCAGGCCGGCGACCCCCGCGGCGGCCTGGGTGTGGCCGAGGTTGGTCTTCACCGCCCCGACCGGGAGCGGGCCGGAGCCCCGGCGGCCGAACACGTCGTGCAGCGCGCCCAGCTCGATGGCGTCGCCCAGCGACGTCCCGGAACCGTGCGCCTCCAGGTAGCCGATGCGGTCCGCGGTCGTGCCGGCGTCGGCGAGCGCCCGGCGGATCACGTCGACCTGGGCGCCCCGGTTCGGGGCGGTCAGCCCGTTGGACCGGCCGTCCTGGCCGATGGCGCTGCCCCGCACCACGGCGCGCACCCGGTGACCGGCGGACCGGGCGTCGTCCAGCCGCTCGAGTACGACCAGCCCCCCGCCCTCACCGAGCACGTAGCCGTCGGCGTCCGCGCCGAAGGTCTTGCAGGCGCCGTCCGGGGCGAGCATCCGGGTCACGCAGCCCTGGATGTAGGGGTCGGAGTGGAGGATCAGGTAGACGCCGGCCACGATCGCCCGGTCGCACTCGCCGCGACGCAGGGCCTGCACCGCGAGATGCACCCCGACCAACGACGACGAGCAGGCGGTGTCCAGGGTGACCGCCGGTCCTCGCAGGTCGAACTGGTAGGCGATCCGGCCGGCCACCACGCTGGACGAGACCCCCTGCCCGAACTGCGGATCCGCCAGGATGCCGAACCCGGTGCGCTCGGTCTCGACCCTGGCGTACTGCACCGGGTCCATGAAGCCGACGAACACCGCGGTCCGGCTGCCGGCCACCTCGGCGGGCGGCAGCCCGGCGTCCTCCAGACCGCGCCACACCAGCTCCATCAGCAGCCGGTGCTGCGGGTCGGTCCGCAGCGCCTCGTGCGGGGCCATCCCGAAGTGGGCGGCGTCGAAGCCGGCCACGTCGTCCAGGAAGCTGCCGTGGCGCGCGTAGACACGGCGGTCCGCGAGCTCCTCCGCGGACAGGTCGAACCGGTCCTCCGGAATCTCCCGCACGCCGGATCCGCTGCGGGACAGCAGGTCCCAGTACCCGGCCGGGTCGTCGGCACCGCCGGGGAAGCGGCAGGCGAGTCCGGTCACCGCCACCGGCGCACCGGCCAACCGGGACTCCAGCTCCGCCACCCGTTGCCGCGCCGCGGTCAGGTCGACGGCGGCGCGCTTGAGATAGCTGCGCAGTTCCTCGGCGGTGGCCATCGATCCTCCTCGGTGTGCGGGTGCGACGTGGTGGTGTGCGCCGGTGCGGGCGGTCGCGGGGTGCGGGTCAGAGTTCGTCGTCGATCAGCGCGAAGATCTCCTCGTCGGAGGCGTCCGCGACCAGCGCGGCCACCCCTCCGCCCGTTCCGCCGCTCTCCCAGCGGGCCAGCCGGCCGCGGAGCAGCCCGAGGAACCGACCGCGGGTGTCCTCGTCGACCGACTCCAGCTGCCCGGTGAGCCGGTCGAGATCCGCCTCCAGCAGCTCGTCCGCCGAGGGCGGGGTGGGAGCCAGTGCGGTGTAGAGGAAGTCGGCGAGTGCGGCCACGGTCGGGTGGTCGAAGGCGATCGTCGCGGGCAGTGTCATCCCGGTCGCCGTGCCCAGCCGGTTGCGCAGCTCCACCGCCGTCAGGGAGTCGAAACCCAGTTCGCTGAAGGACCTGTCGAGCGACACGCCACCGGGATCGGCGTGCGCCAGCACCGCCGCGACGTGACCGCGGACCAGCCCGGTGAGCATCTCCCGGCCGGCCGGCTCCGGCAGTCCGGTGAGCTCGGCGGCCAGGTCGGCGGAGGTGGTCGCCGGTGCGGCGGACCGGCGCACCCGGACCAGCCCACGCAGGGCCGGCGGCAGCACACCGCCCTCGGCGCGGGCCCGGAGCCCGGCCGGATCCCAGACCGCACAGACCCAGTTCGCCTGCTGCGGCGCCGGTCCCGTCGCGTCCAGGTCGGCCCGGATCGCCAGGTCGAGCAGCGCCAGGCCGTCGTCGACGGTCAGCGCACCGACTCCGGACCGGCCCAGCCGGGCCAGGTCCGCCTCGTCCAGCTCACCGGCCATCCCACCCGCCGCCCAGAGCCCCCAGATCAGCGACCGGCCCGGCAGGCCCTGCCCGCGCCGGTACGCGGCCAGCGCGTCCAGCCCGGCGTTCGCCGCGGCGTAGTTGCCCTGGCCTGGGTTGCCGAGCACGCCGGCCAGCGAGGAGAAGACGGTGAACAGCCGGAGCGGCCGGTCCCGGGTGATCTCGTGCAGGGCCCAGGCGGCACCGATCTTCGGTCCGGCCACCCGGGCCAGCCGGTCGGCATCCAGTCCGGCCAGCGTGCTGTCGTCCAGTACGCCCGCCGTGTGCACCACGCCGATCAGCGGCCGGGACGGCGGCAGGCCGTCCACCACCTCACGCAGGGCGGATGGATCTGTCACGTCGCAGGCGGCCACGGTGACCGCGCACCCCACGGCGCACAGCCCGGAGATCAGCTCGTCGGTGCCCGGGGTGTCGCGGCCACGCCGGGACACCAGCAGCAGGTGCCGCACCCCGTGCACCTCCGCCAACCGCTGCGCGGTGAGCGCGCCGAGCCCGGACAGCCCGCCGGTGACCAGCACCGTCCCGTCGCCGAGATCGCCGTCCCCGGTGTCCCTGTCGCTCGGGTCCGGGGTGCCTGCGACGTCGCCGATGCCGCCCGGCGGTACCGGCGCCAGCCGCGGTACCAGCACGGCACCGTCCCGCCAGGCCAGTTGCGACTCCGACTCCGCCGCGGCGGCGACCGCGGCCCAGTCCGGCGGCGGCCCGCCGGGATCGCTGTCCACCAGCAGGAACCGGCCGGGATGCTCCGACTCGGCGGACCGCACCAGGCCCTGGACCGCTGCACCCGCGATACCGGCGGCGCCCGACGGCGTGCCGGTGGCCCCGGTGGTGTGCACCAACAACCGCGCATTCTGCAGGCCGGCCGCGGCCGAGAACCGCTGCAGCACCGCCAGGACCGCGGACGTGGCCTCGGCGACCGCGACCGGGGGCGTGACCTCCGCCGCGGGCTCCGCGACGGTCAGCACCAGGACGGCGGGACCGGCAGGCGGGTCCGCCGCGATCCGGGACAGGTCCGCTCCGGCGTCGCCGGCGAGACACCGCCACCCGTCCGGCAGCCCGGAGGCTCCGACAGCTGTGGCCACAGAGGCATTCTCGATCGGCACCCAGGTGAGCATCTGCGGCGTCGGCCCGGCCGCCGGCGCGCCGGCCAGTGCGGCCGGGTCGATCTCCCGGACGCGCAGCGTGTCGATCGACAGCACCGTCGCGCCCGCGCTGTCGACCAGGTGGACGCCGAGTTCGTCGGCCGCACCGGATGCCGGGGCGGCGAGCCGGGCCCGCAGGATCCCGCCGGCGGCGACAGCCCCCGGCCCGCGGCGCACCCCGGCGAACAGGAACGGCAGCTTCGTCCGGCCGCCGGCGCCGCCGGCCAGCAGCATCGGGTGGAAGGCGGCATCGAGCACCGCCGGGTGCAGGCCACCGACGGACAGGTCCAGATCGGCCGGCACGGTCAGCTCGCCGAGGTACTCCTCGCCCCGGTGCCAGACGGAGGTGAGGCCACGGAAGGCCGGGCCGTAGTCGTATCCGGCGTCCAACAACGCGTCGTAACCGCTGTCCACCGCGAGGGTCCCGGCCCCGGCGACGTCCCAGGCGGGTGCCGGGGCGGTGGCGGCGGCGGCGTCGGCAGTGGTGATCCGGCCGTCCGCGACGAGCATCCACCCCCCGTCCGCACCACGCACGTGCACCCGCACGGCCCGCGGTCCGGCACCACCGCCGCTCCCGTCCGCGCCGTCCGCGCCGTCCGCGCCGTCCGCGCCGGTCGCGCCGGTCGCGTCACCGTCGGGTCGGTCGGTGACGGTCTGCAGTTCGACCGCACCCCCGTCCGGGATCACCACCGGCGCGCGGAACAGCAACTCGGTCACCTCGTCGCAGCCGACCGCCGCGGCGGCCGCGAGCACCGCCTCCAGGATGGCCGTGCCGGGCAGGACGACCGCGCCGGAGATCCGGTGGTCGGCCAGCCACGGCAGGGCGTCGACACCGACCCGTGCGGTGGAGACCGTTCCCCCACCGCCGATCTCGACCGTCCGGCCGAGCAACGGGTGCCCGGCCGACCGGCCCGCACCGTTGTCCGGGGGCGCCACCCAGTACCGGGTACCCCGGTCGAAGGCGTACACCGGCAGGTCCTGCCAGTCGGTGCCGCCCGCACCGGCGGCGAGCAGACCGGACCAGTCGACGGTGATCCCGGCCGCCCAGGCACCGGCGAGCAGACCGGCGAAGGACTCCGTCTCGGGCCGGTCGGTGCGCCGCACCGGCAGCACCGGTCGGTCCGGGCCGAGGATCATCGGGACCAGCGCCGAGAGCACCGGCGCAGGGCCGACCTCGACGAAGGCGGTGGCACCGCGGGTGTCCAGACCGGTCATGGCGGCGGCGAACTCGACGCCGTGGCGGATCTGCTCGCGCCAGTAGGCCGGCATCGACCAGTCGAGGTCCGGCCGGGAGGTGAGCGCGGTGACCGCGGCCAGCCGCGGCGCGGAGAAGACCGTCGTGGCCAGCACCCGGTCGAAGTCGTCCAGCACCGGCTCCATCAGCGGCGAGTGGAAGGCGTGGCTGACCTGCAGCGGGCGCACCCGGCGCCCCTGGTCGGCGAACACTGCGGCGATGCGCTCGCAGGCCTCGACGGGGCCGGAGATCACGCAGGCGTCGGGGGCGTTGACGGCGCCGATGCCGACCTCCGGCTCGCCGTCCAGCAGCGGGCGCACCTGCTCGGCGTCCACGCCGATCGAGATCATCGCGCCGCCGGCCGGCAGCGCGTCCATCAGGGCCCCGCGGACCGCCACCAACCGCGCCGCGTCCGCCACGGTGAGCACGCCGGCCGCGACCGCGGCGGCGAACTCGCCCACTGAGTGGCCGGCGACCATGTCCGGTCGCACGCCGCGCGCGGCCAGCAGCGCGGTGCTCGCGACCTGGAATGCGAACAGCGCCGGCTGCGTCCACGCGGTGCGGTCCAGCAGTGCGGCGTCTGCGGAACCCGGCTCCGCCCAGAGGATCTCGGTGAGCGGGCGGGGCAGGTGCGGGGAGAGTGCAGCGGTCACCTCGTCGAAGGCGACCGCGAAGGCCGGCTCGCTCGCGTACAGGTCACGCCCCATGCCCACCCGCTGACCGCCCTGACCGGTGAACAGGAACGCGGTGCGCACCACCTCCGGGGCGCTGCCGGTGGCGACCACCGCCGGGCCTCCGTCACCCGCCGTCCCGGTGGTCAGCCCGTCCAGGGCCCGCTCGAGCGCGGCCCGGTCGCCGTGCAGCACCACCCGTTCGCGCAGGGCCGCACGCCGGGTGGCCAGGGCGTGCGCGGTGCGCACCACCGGCACGGCGGAGTGGGAGCGGGACCAGGCGGCCAATCTGCCCGCGCCCTCCCGCAACGAGGCCGCCGACCGGGCCGACAGCACCCAGGTGGCCGCGGCCCCCGTGTCGGCAACAGTGTCGGTCGGCGCGTCGGCAACGGTGTCGGTGACCGTGTCGGCCGCAGTGTCCGTCACCGTGTCCGTCCCGGCCGGGCCGGCGTTCCCGTGCGGCAGCGAGGGGGTGGCGGCGGCGCCCGCGGTGTATTCCTGCAGCAGCACATGGGCGTTCGTTCCGGAGATGCCGAACGACGAGACACCGGCCGTCCGAGGGTGTTCCGCCGATCCGGCCCAGTGCTGCGGCTCGGTCAGCAGTTGCACCGCGCCGGCCGACCAGTCCACGTGCGGGGTCGGGGCGTCCACGTGCAGGGTGCGCGGCAGCGTGCCGGCCCGCATGGCCGCGATCATCTTGATGATCCCGGCGACCCCGGCCGCGGCCTGGGTGTGCCCGATGTTGGACTTCACCGAGCCGAGCCACAGCGGCCGGTCCGGGTCCCGGCGCCGGCCGTAGGTGGCCAGCAGCGCCTGCGCCTCGATCGGGTCGCCGAGCGCCGTGCCGGTGCCGTGCGCCTCGATCACGTCGACGTCGTCCGCCTCCAGCCGCGCGTCGGCCAGCGCCTGCCGGATCACCCGTTCCTGGGCCGGCCCGCTCGGTGCGGTCATCCCGTTCGACCGGCCGTCCTGGTTGACGGCGCTGCCGCGGATCACCGCGAGGATCGACCGGCCGGCCTTCTCCGCATCCGAGAGTCGTTCCAGCAAGAGCACTCCCACACCCTCGGACCAGGTGGCACCGGAGCTGGAGGCGGCGAACGAGCGGGTGTGGCCGTCCGGGGCGAGGGCCCGCTGGCGGCTGAACTCGACATAGGGATCCGGGGTGGCCATCACCGTTGCCGCGCCGGCCAGCGCCAGCGAGCACTCGCCGCGCCGCAGCGCCTGGGTGGCCAGGTGCACGGCCACCAAGGACGACGAACAGGCGGTGTCCAGGGTCAGCGCCGGGCCCTCCAGGCCGAACAGGTACGACACCCGGCCGGACAGCACGCTGGGCGCGTTGGAGATGGCGACGATGCCCTCGAGCGCCGGTGGAACCCGGCCGCTGTAGCGGAGCAGGTAGTCGTTGTACATGTTCCCGGCGTAGACACCGGTGCGGCTGCCGCGGACCGACGACGGGTCGATCCCGGCCCGCTCGAAGACCTCCCAGGCCGTCTCCAGGAACAGCCGGTGCTGCGGGTCGGTGGCCAGGGCGCTGCGCGGGCTCATGTCGAAGAACGCGGCGTCGAAGCCGCCCGGGTCGTCCAGGAAGCCGCCCCAGTGGGTGTATGCGGTGCCGATCGAGTCCGGGTCCGGGTCGTACAGGGCGTCCAGGTCCCACCCGCGGTCGGTCGGGAAGCCGGTGATCGCCTCCCGCTCCTGCTCGACCAGCTGCCACAGGTCCTCCGGGCCCCGGACCCCGCCCGGGTACCGGCAGGCCATCCCGACGACCGCGATCGGCTCCGCCGCGCCCCGCTCGAGATCGGCCAACCGGCGCCGGGTCTCGGTGAGGTCGACGGTGACACGCTTGAGGTAGT
This sequence comes from Nakamurella alba, assembly GCF_009707545.1. Taxonomy (NCBI): domain Bacteria; kingdom Bacillati; phylum Actinomycetota; class Actinomycetes; order Nakamurellales; family Nakamurellaceae; genus Nakamurella; species Nakamurella alba. The sequence goes on from NZ_WLYK01000006.1 coordinate 71,708, forward strand.
CACGCAGCTTGGCCTCGCGCGAGGTCCCCGCCGGATCCAGCGTTGCGGTCATGACCAGCCCCTTCCAGGTGCTCCGCCGGTTGCTGCGGGACCGGCACCGGGTGCCGGGTCGGCCCCACCCAGCTGGGTGTCGATGAAGTCGAAGATCTCGTCGTCGGTGGCGCCCGCGAGGTCGTCGGCGGCCGGTGCACCGGCCAGCCGTCGCGCTCCCGCGGACAGGAGGTCCAGCACCCGGGTCCGGACCTCCGGCGAGCTGTCGGTCAGGTCCTGCTCGAGCTCGGCGAGCCAGCCCGCGAGCCGGAGGTCCGCGGCCGGCGGGGCGGGCCGGAGCACGCCGAGCAGGTGTGCGGACAGGTCCTCGACCGTCGGGTGGTCGAACGCGGTGGTGGTCGGCAGCCGCAGCCCGGTCTCGGCGTCCAGCCGGTTCCGCAGCTCCACCGCGGTCAGCGAGTCGAGGCCGAGTTCGGAGAACGCGCGGTCCGGCGCGACGGTGCGGTGCCCGAGCACCGCACACACGTGGCCGGAGACCTTCTCGGTCAGCCACCGCGCCGCCTCGTCGCGGTCCATGCCGGACAGCGGGGCGGCCGGCCCGGTCCGCCGGGCCGTCGCCGTGGCCCCGGTGTGCTCCGGTTCCGGGAACCGGGGGGCGGCGGCCGCGACCGGCTGCGCGACGGTCAGCCCGCGCAGCACCGCCGGCAGGTCGCCGGTGCCGGCGCGGGCGGCCAGCGCCGCGGCGTTCCACGCCACCGCGACCGGATCGACATCCGGCTGCTGCAGCGCGGTGTCGAAGTGGGACAGGGCCGAGTTCAGATCCAGCCGGTCCACCCCGGCGCGGGCCAGCCGGTCCACCCCGGCCGCACCCATCCGCGCGGTCAGCTCGGACCCCACCTCCCACAGACCCCAGGTGACGGACGTGGCCGGCAGCCCGGCGGCCCGCCGCGCCACCGCCAGGGCGTCGAGGAAGGAGTTGGCCGCGGCGTAACCGGCCTGCCCGGGGTTGCCGACCAGTGCGGCGACGGAGGAACAGAACACGAGGAAGCCCGGATCGGCCCGGTCCGCCGTGGCCAGGTGCAGGGCCCACCCGGCGTCCACCTTCGGCCGCAGCGGCACCTCCACCCGGTCCGGCCCGAGCACCGTCAGCGGCGCGTCGTCGAGGGCACCGGCGGCGTGCACGATCCCGGCGAGATCATCGATGCCGTCGAGCATCTCCCGCACCGCGCCGGGCGCTGCCAGGTCGAGCGCGCGGACGGCCACCCGGGCGCCGTCCGCCGCGAGCTCCGTCACCAGGTCGTCCACCCCGGGTGCGGCACCGCCGCGCCGGGAGACCAGCACCAGGTCCCGGACGCCGTGGACGCGCACCAGCCGGCGGGCCAGCTGTGCCCCGACACCCGTGGTGCCGCCGGTGACCACCACCGTCCCGGAGATCGGCGGACGGGTGGCGGCCTCGGCCGACGTTGCGCCCGGGACGCTGACGGTCTCCACCACCCGCGGCACCTCGAGACGCCCGTCCCGGACCCTGATCTCACGTTCCCCGGCCGCGAGGGCACCGGCCACGGCGGCCCAGGGCACGGGAGCGGACGGGTCGGCCGGCAGATCGACGACCGCGAACCGCCGTGGATGCTCCTGATCGGCGGTGCGCACCAGCCCGGCCACCGCGGCCGCGACCAGCTCCTCCGGGGTACCGGGTGACGGCCGTACGGCCACCACCAGACGGACGGCCGCGCAGGACTCCTCGACCAGGAACCCCTGGGCGTCCTCCAGCACCCGGGCCAGCGCCGTGCGCACGGCGGCGGGGACGTCCCCGCCTGCCACGGTGATGTCGACCGGCACCAGGGCGAGGTCCGCACCCGCCAGGTCGCTCGGCTGCCAGGCCTCCGGCCAGTCGGCCGGTGCCCCGCCGAGACCCTCCGGATCGAGCACGGCCCACCGGGCGGCGAGATCGGGCGCGGCGAGTTCGGTCCACTGCACCGTTGCCGCGCCGGCCGCGGGTCCCGCGGCGCCCCTCGCCGGTACCCCACGAAGTCCGAGGGACCCGATCTCCAGTACGATCTCGCCGCCGGGCGCCGCATCCGGCGGCACCGCTGCCGGACCTGCCCCAGGTACCTGGTGCGGGACGGCGGCCGTGATCCGGACCGTCACGGAACCGGGGTCGGCACCGGGCACGCGGCGGACCCGCGCCAGCAGCGCGCGGACCGGGTCCACCACTCCCCACCGAGCGTCGGACACCGTGTGCGGCAACAGCAGCCGGCCGGCCGCTGCCGGTTCCACCAGCAGCGGGTGCAGGACCGCGTCCAGCAGCACCGGGTGCACCGGGTGGTCGGCGGTCACCCCGTCCGGGAGCACGGCCAACGCCAGGTATCCGTCGTTGGTGGTCCAGACCTGTTGCAGCGAGCGGAATGCCGGCCCGTACCCGTAGCCGGTGGCGGCGAGCAGGGCGTAGTCGGGCAGCGCCGCCGGCACCGCACCGGACGGGACCTGCAACCGGCCCGACGGCGGGGGCGCGGCCGGCACCAGGCGACCATGGGCCCGGACCGACGGGGTCGGATCGGCGGCGAGCAGTTCGAGGCCCTGCACACCGTCGCGGCCGGGGACCGGGTCGGCGGTCCCGGTCAGGCGCAGTTGGATCCGGTGGTCCGCGCCGGTGGTCACCGGCGCGGTCAACGTCAGCTCGGCGAGATCCCGGCCCCCGCCGGCACCGAGCACCGCCAGCAGGGTGGCCGTGCCGGGCAGGATCGGGGTGCCGGCGACGGCGTGATCGGCCAGCCACGGGGCGTCCAGGGTCCCGGTGGCCAGCGACTCGCCGGTCGCGAGCACCGGGACCTGCGGTCCCAGCAGCGGTCCGGAGTCCCCGGCCGTGGACAGCGCCGGGTCCGTCAGCCAGAACCGCTGTCGGCGCAGCGGTGTCACCGGGAGGTCGGGGGTCGGCGCGGTTCCGCTGCCCGGCAGCAGATCGGCCCAGCGGATCGGCGCACCGGCGCACCAGGCCGCGGCGAGCGCCCGCAGCCACTGGGCCCGGTCACCGGCCCCACGCCGCAGCGTGCCGACCACCGCCGCCCGCGGCAACGTGCCCGCGATCGCGCCGGTCAGCACCGGGTGCGGGCCGACCTCGACGAACAGCAGCTCCCGGCCGTCCGGGTCGGCCGCTCCGGCGGCCGTGCGCAGTGCCGCGTCGAACACCACCGGGCGGCAGAGGTTGTCGATCCAATACCCGGTGTCCAGGCTCGCCGCCGGCGCATCGGAACCGGTGACCGCCGAGACGACGCGGACGGCCGTGGGGGTCGGCCGGACACCTGCGAGGTCGGTCTGCAGCCGGTCCGTCAGCGTCCGCATCATCGGGGTGTGCGAGGCGTAGTCGCCACCGGTGCGCCGGAGCCGCAGCTGCCCGCCGTGCCGTTGCTCGAAAGCCGCGATGCCACCGGGGGTCCCGGCGATCACACAGGACTCGGGCGAGTTGCGGACGGCCACCCACACCGGTTCCGGCAGGTCCGCCAGCCAGCGGGTGACCTCGTCCGCGGGCGCCGGCACGGACAGCATCGCGCCCGTCCCGTCCACGTCGGCCAGCGCGCGACTGCGCCGGGCCACCACCAGCGCCGCCGTGTCGAGGTCGAGGGCACCGGCCACGCAGGCCGCGGCGATCTCGCCCTGGGAGTGCCCGATCACTGTCCGCACCGGCAGCCCGGCAGCAGCCCACCCACGGCCCAGCGCCACGGCGAGCGCGAACAGCACCGGTTGCACCACAGCGGATCCGGCCAGTTCGGGTGCGTCCTCGTCACCGCGCAGCACCGCCCGGGCGGACCAGCCGGTGTGCGGCCGCAGCGCCGCATCGGCAGCGTCGAAGGCGGCCCCGATCACGGGATCGGCGTCCAGCAGCTCGACCGCCATGCCCGGCCACTGGCCGCCCTGCCCGGGGAAGACCAGCACGGGTGAGCGGCCCGGCACTGCGGTGCCGCGGACCAGACCGGGGTCGGGTGACTGCTCCGCGAGCGCGCCCAACGCCGCCAGCAGCTCGTCCCGGTCCCCGGCGACCAGCACGGCCCGCGCGGATCCGGCGGAGCGGCCGGCCAACCGGCGGCCGGCGGCGGGCAGCACGGCCGGGTCGAGGTCACGGGCGACCGGCAGCAGGGCGGCGGCGAGCGCGGCCAGCCCTTCGTCGTCCCGGCCGGAGAGCGGCCAGCAGATCGGTCCGGCGCCCGGTACTCCGCTGTCGCCCGGTACCCCGCCGAGCGGCGCGGAAGCCGGTGCCGGTGACTCGAGCACGACATGGGCGTTGGTGCCGCTGATCCCGAAGCCGGACACGGCGATCCGCAGCGGGCCGGAGTCGGGCAGCGGCACCGGCGCGGTGGCCAGCCGGATCCCGCCGTCCCAGTCGATCCGGCTGCTCGGGGCGTCGACGTGCAGCGTGCGCGGCCACTGCCGGGTGCGCAGGGTGAGGATCACCCGCAGCAGGCCGGCGATGCCGGCGGCGGCCTGGGTGTGGCCCAGGTTCGACTTCACCGATCCGAGCAGCAGCGGGGCGGCGCCGGTCTCCGCGGCGCGTTCGGCGGACCGGTAGGCAGCGGCCAGGGCGCCGGCCTCGATCGGGTCGCCGAGCCGGGTCCCGGTGCCGTGCGCCTCCACCCCCAGCACGTCGAACGGCGTCAGCCCGGCATCGGCCAGGGCCGCGGTGATGACCTGCTGCTGGGCCGGCCCGTTCGGCGCAGTGAGCCCGTTGGACCTGCCGTCCTGGTTGACCGCGCTGCCGCGGATCACCGCGAGCTCCGGCAGGCCCAGGCGCAGCGCGTGGGACCGGCGGGTCAGCAGCAGGACCCCGGCGCCCTCGGACCACCCGGTGCCGTCGGCGGTGTCGGCGAAGGCCTTGCAGCGGCCGTCCTCCGCGAGGCCGCCCTGGCGGCCGAACTCGACGAAGATGCCCGGCGTCGACATCACGGTGACACCACCGACGAGGGCGAGGTCGCACTCCCGCTGCCGCAGGGCCCGCACCGCCAGGTGGGTGGCCACCAGCGAGGAGGAGCACGCGGTGTCCACCGTCATCGCCGGGCCCTGCCAGCCCAACTGGTAGGCGATCCGGCCGGACAGCACGCTCGGTGTGGTGCCGGTGAGCAGATGGCCGCCGCCCGCGTTGTCGGGGCGGGCGAGGGCGGGCCCGTAGTCGCCGGCCATCGCGCCGACGAACACCGCCGATCGGGTCGGATCGACGGCCGCCGGATCCAGACCCGCCCGGTCCAGCGTCTGCAGCACCACCTCCAGCAGCACCCGCTGCTGCGGGTCCATCGCCAGTGCCTCGCGCGGACTGATGCCGAACTGGTCCGGGTCGAACATCGTTGCCGTGTCGAGGAAGCCGCCCCGCAGGCGGTCCGGTCCGACCCCCCAGCCGCGGTCCACCGGCGCGGACCCGACCACCTCGCCGCCCGACTCCAGCAGCGCGAGCAGGTCCTCCGGCCCGTCGACACCGCCCGGGAACCGGCAGCCCGTTCCGACCACCACGACCGGATCGCCGGCGGCGGCACCTGCCGGTCGCCGCGCATCGGGTGCCACCTGGCCGGTCGACGGCACCGGATCGGCCTGGTGGGGCGGGTCGACCGTGCCGACGGATCCGCTGCGGCGCTCCATGGACCGGGCGAGACGCCGCGGCGTGGGGTGGTCGTAGACCACACCGGCGGCCAGGCTTTCACCGGTCAGCGCCCGTAGACGGGTGCGCAGCGCCAGCGCGCCGGCGGAATCCAGACCCAGGTCGGCGAAGGTGGTGTCGGGGTCGACGGCGGAGGCGTCCGGGTGGCCGAGCACGCCGGCGGTGCAGGTGCGCACCAGGTCGAGCAGTTCCCCGGCCACAGCGGCCGTCCCCCCGGGTGCCGGGAGGTCCTCGGCGACAACGCCTGTGGTGACCGGGGGCGACACCGGCCGGCGTCGCTCCGGCAACGGTCCCGGTGTCTCGAACCAGTGCCGCCGCCGGTCGAACGGGTGGCCGGGCAGGGCCGGCAGCGCCGACCGCGGCGGGTCGGCGACCGGCCAGGCGACCGGTGTGCCGCCGACCCAGGCGGTGGCGCGGGCGAGCTCCAACTCGTCGACCGGGTCGGCGTCGCGGCGCAGGGTGCCCGAGGCGGAGACCAGCACCCCGCCCGCATCCGCGACGTCCAGCACCGCGTCGACCAACACCGGATGGGGGGACGACTCGACGAAGCGGCCGGCACCGGCGGCCAGCGCGGCCCGGACCGCCCGATCGAACCGCACCGTGGACCGCAGGTTGGTGAACCAGTAGGCGGCATCCAGGGTCTCGCCGTCGACCGGCGCACCGGTGACCGCGGACATCATCGGGATCCGCGCCGGCCGCGGACGGATCAGCGCTAGGTCGGCCAGCACCCGGTCACGGATGCGGTCCACCGCCGGTGAGTGCGACGGGTAGTCCACCGCGATCGGCCGTGCCCGGCCACCGTCCGCGACCACCCGGGACCCGGCCTCCTGCAATGACTCCGCCGATCCGGAGAGCACACAGGAGGTGGGACCGTTGACCGCAGCCAGGTGGGCACCCGACGCCGCGGCCACCTGCGCCGCGAGTTCCGGGTCCAGCCGGACCGACAACATCCCACCGGACCCGGCCAGCTCGACCAGGGCCCGGCTGCGCAGCGCGACCACCCGCGCGCCGTCCGACAGGTCGAGCACCCCGGCGACGGTGGCCGCGGCGATCTCGCCCTGCGAGTGCCCGAGCACCAGGTCCGGCAGCACCCCGGCGGCCCGCCACCACTCCGCCAGCGACACCAGCACCGCCCACAGGGCCGGCTGGACGAGATCCACTCGCTCCAAGGGCTTCCCGTCCCGGAGCAGCGCGTGCAGGTCGGTGTCGAGGTGCGGCGCGAGCGCGTCGCAGCACTCCGCCAGTCGCCGCGCGGCGGCCGGCACGCCCGCGATCAGCCCGGCCGCCATCCGCGGCCATTGGCTGCCCTGCCCGGGGAATACGAACGCGGTGCTGCCGGTGGCGGCGCGGCCCAGCACCGTGCGGTGGTCCGGTCTCCCGGCGGCCAGCGCACGGAACCGGGACGACAGGTCGGTCGGCTCCGTCCGACCCGCCGCGGGCAGCAGCACGGCCCGGTGCGGAAGCGAAGACCGGGTGCGCCGCAGTGCCGCTGCGACCGGCCCCGGTCCGGCCGTCCCGGTGACCTCCGCGAGCTCCACGGAAATCTGCTGCAGCGCAGCCAGGTTCGCTGCGGAGATCGGCACCGGACCGTCCGCTGTCACAGCGCCGGTCGCCGCCGCGGGCAGCGCCGGGGCCGGGCCGACCACCACCGAGCAGTTGGTGCCGCCCATGCCGAAGGAGGAGACCGCGGCCAGCGGCGCGACGGCGGGCCAGATGGTCGGGGCCGTCGCGACCACCAGCGGGCCCAGGGGAACCGACGGCGTGTGGTGGTGCAGGGTAGCCGGGACGCAGGCGTGCTGGCGGGCCAGCACGGTGCGCAGCAGCCCGGCGGCCCCGGCGGCGCCCTCGAGATGCCCGATCGTCGACTTCACCGATCCCACCAGCACCGTGCGGTCGCCGGGGTCATCGTCGCCGACCGCATCCGGAGGGCCGAACACCGCGCGCAGCGCAGCGACCTCGACCGGGTCGCCGACCGGGGTGCCGGTGCCGTGCAGTTCGACGTAGCCGATCGCGGTGTCGGCGGCGCCGGCGTCGGCCAGGGCCCGTCGCAACAGGTCGGCCTGCGCCCGGGCCACCGGAACGGTCAGGCCAGGACCACCGCCGTCGTTGTTGACAGCGCTGCCGTGGATCACCGCGCGGACCGGGTCGCCGTCCCGCAGCGCGGCGTCCAGCGGCTTGAGCAGCAGCACCACACCACCCTCGCCACGCACGTATCCGTCGGCGGACACGTCCAGCACCGCACAGCGCCCCTGCGGCGACAGCGCGCCGAAATCGCCGATGGCCGTGGTCGTCCCGGGCCCGAGTGCCAGGTTCACGCCACCGGCGAACGCCACGGTCGACTCGCCGCGGCGCAGGCTCTGCACGGCCAGGTGGACGGCGACCAGGGACGAGGACTGCCCGGAGTCGACGGTGAGGCTCGGACCACGCAACCCGAACCGGTAGGACAGCCGGTTGGCCGCCAGCGATCGCGCCGACCCGGTGTAGACGTGCGGTCCGGACGCATCGGCCCGGTCGGCCAGCACCGCGTGATCCGTGGACAGCATGCCGAGGAACACCCCGGTCGCACTGCCGTCCAACGACTCCATCGGCAACCGGGAGTCCTCGACCGCCCGCCAGCAGAGTTCCAGGGCCAGCCGGTGGTGCGGGTCCGCCGTCGCCGCCTCCGCCGGGGACATCCCGAAGAAGGCGGCATCGAACTCGTCCACCGCGTCGAGGAACCCGCCGCGGCCCATCCCGGCCGTGCCCGCCTGCCTCCTGGAGGCCGGTGCGTCGCTCACCGCGTCCCGGCCGTCGGCGAGCAGATCCCAGAACTCGTCGGGGGTCTCGGCCGCCGGTAGCCGACAGCCGACGCCGACGACCGCGATGGGGGCCCGGTCGCCGCGGAGTGGGTGGACACCCTCCCGCGCACCGGCGTCCGCAGGCACAACGGCGCGATCGCGCCAGTGCTGCGGTCCCTGGACCATCCTCGCGACCCTCCCTCGGCCGGCGGCGCACGACGACCACGACTCCCCGGCCCGCGGCCGGGAGTCGTCGCGGTGTGCCCGGACTCCGTTCCTCATCACGACTCTCGCGCCTCGGCCCGTCGCCGTACAGGCCCCGGCGGTGGCAGGGACTGGCCGGGAGTACGTGCCAGCACCACGGGGTATCCGCGGGCCCCGCCGTGTGGTGGGCCGCCGGGCGCCCGTTAGCCGACGACCAGGCGCAGTTGATGCCGGTCCACCGCGCCGGTGCCGGTGCGCGGCAGTTCGGGCAGCTCGACGACCAGCGAGGGCACCATGTACGACGGCAGCACCTCGCGGAGCAGGATGTCCAGGTCGGCCAGTCGGCAGCGCCCGTCCAGCGGCGCGGTCACCGCCAGAACGACCTGCTGCACCTGGTTCTCGTCGGTGATCCCGAAGGCGGTCGCCTCCCCGACGAAACCGCTGGCACAGGCGACCTCCTCCACCTCGTCGGGACTGAACCGCATCCCGCCGGCGACGATGAGCTGGTCGGCGCGGCCGGCCAGCCGGATCTGCCCGCTCTCCGACCGGGTGGCCAGATCGCCGGTGCGGACCGGTGTCCCGGGGCGCGGGCGGTCCGGCGGGCCGTCGCAGACCAGGTCGCCGGACTGCTCCAGTTCGCCCACCTCACCGGGGTCGGTCTCCGTCCCGTCCGGTCGCCGGACGCTGACGGTCTGACCGGGCAGCGGCGTGTCGAGCAGCTCGGCACCGCCGTCCCATCCGTCGATGCGCACCGCGGCGGTGGCCACCACCTCGGCCGATCCGTGCAACAGGACCGGGTCCGCCATCGGCAGCACCTCCCGGAGGCGCTGCACCACCGGTGGCGAGATCTGCGGCCCCACCCCGAGCCACACCCGCACCCCCGGTGCGTCCACCCCGCCCGGTCCCAGCTGTCGTGTCGCCGCGAGATGGGCGAAACCGGCGGGGGTGTCGACGAGCACGGAGACGCCGTCCTGCCGGCACCGCCGGATCACCCCCTCGGCGGGCCCTGGCCGGAGGTCGATCACGGCGCCGGCCGACAGCCCGGCCAGTGCGGCGCAGAAGCCCGCGACGGTGGCCGGCGAGCTCCGGACGAGCATCCGGTCGTCGGCCGCCAACCCGAGGTGCCCGGCCAGCGTCCGGGCCCCCGCGATCAGCGTCGCCGGCGAGAAGCGCCGGCAGGTCGGACCTTCCGGCCCGTCCGGCACGCAGAAGATCACCTCCCCGGGCGCTCCCTGCACCGTGCCCGGCCGCGGCCCGGGTCCTGCCGGATCACCCTCCGCCCCGGAACCGGTCGCCGGCTGCGCCAGGGACTGCATCCCGCTGCCGGGGAGCACCGCATCGACGCGGCAGGCGGCCAGCACCCGGCGCATCTCACGGGTGGTCGCCGCGGAGAGGGGGACCGGGACGGCGCCGAGTTGCGAGATCGCCGCCAGCAGCGGGAGTACGCCGAGGTCGGGATCACCGGCCGGGAGATGGGCCGCGGACAGGGTGACGTCCACCCCGACGCGCGTTCCCCGGCGGAGACCGAGTCGGGTCAGGCTCCCCGCCGCGGCCGCCACCGCGGCTGCGGCACGGCCGGCCACCCACGCGTCCCAGTGCGGAACACCCGGCGACGTCATGCCCGGGCCACCCAGGATCCGCCGTCCGCGCGCTCCACGAGGATCGTTCCCCTTCCGATCGCGCCCCGGGACAACGAACGGGCTCGCCCTCAGCGTGCGCGCAGGGACGCACTGAGGGAAGAGGGCAGGGTCCACATGGACCGGAAAGACGTTGGCCGGAACCGGAACTGCAGTAGCTGCCAACCGCGCCGGACGACGATCAGTCGTCGACCATCTCCCGCCGGGAGGCCAGCACGCCCGCCTGGAACCTGCTGACCGCCCCCAGGTCACGCATCAGTGTCGCGATGTGGCGGCGGCAGGTCCGTACCGACAGACCGAGTTTGCGGGCGAGGACCTCGTCGGTGAACCCTTTGGCCATCATGCTGGACAGGGTGCGCTGCAGATCGTCGGACACCTCGTCGTAGCCGGATCGGTGACTGGCCATGGGCGTGGCGAGATCCCACATGTGGTCGAACATGTCGAGGAGGAACCCGACGACGTCCACACGTCCGATCCGGTTCGCGGTGATCTCGGTGGCGTCCCCGCCGAACAGCAGCGCGCTCCGCCGGTCGAGCACCACCGCCGACCGCGGGACATAGGTGACCGTCCGGATCTCCGCTCCGAGATCGGTGAGGGCCTTCAGCCGGGTCCGGACGGCGAGGTCGGCCCGCCCGCGGTGCTGGCAGACCACCCGGATCGGCACCGCCCGTTCGGCGAGGTACCGGCAGAGCTGCAGGAAGTCGCCGAAGGCCTCCCGCTCGTGCCCACCGGACAGCAGCACCAGCACCTCACTGCGACAGTTCTGCGCGGCGGCCAGCAGGTACCCGCAGAGCTCGGATCCGCCCATCCGCTGCGCGGCCATGTCGTCGCCGGCGAGCGGTTGCACCGAGTCCACGTAGTCCTGTCGGAAGACGTCGGTCCGGGCGCGGATGCGGGCGATGTGCTCGCGGTTCTGCTGGATCTCCCGCTCCATCGGCGAGACCAGGATGGCAGCGGCGATCTCCGGATCCACCGGGATGAAGCTGACGCCGTCCCGACGCAGCAACCGGCGCTCGACGAGCAGCTCGACCGCGGCCCGGAGATCGGGCAGCGTGATGGCGAGGGTGGTGGCGAGGGTCTCCAGGCACGGGATGGACCCGGTGCGCAGGGCGAACCGGTAGACCGTGGCGCAGTCGGTCTCCTGGTCGTGCACGTCCGTCTGCATCGGACCCTCCCGAACTGTTCGAGATCAAGTGCCGTTGTTGCGCTGTCGTACCGGCAACGGCCGAACCGGTTGCGGTGCAAGAGGTTCCCCTCGATCAAATGCCACGGACGACACCTCGGCACGGATCCCCGTTGACGGCCGTCAGGCGCGTCGTCCGATGCGAACGCTACCGGTTACCGGGCGGTTCGTGGCCTGTACGGGATGTTTCCTTTCGATGACCATTTGTCCGTACCTGCAGGTCGAGAACGGTGGCAGCGGGCGGAGTCCGACCGCACCCGGCGAACGACGGCCGTCCGGCGGCCGGATCGCAACACCCGCCTTCCCCGGATGCACCGCCCGGATCGGCTGGACCTGTCGCACGAATGCGACGGTGAAAGCGGCAAATCGGTCAGCCCGGCGAGGGTGTGTGCCACGTCTGCGCCCACCGGGACGACGCGAGCGACCGACATGGCCGGAACGGGCCCACGGATCACGGCTCTGCGTGACCGATCCTCCGGATCACGGCGGTGTGCAGGATCCCGGCATGCACGGACCACCTGCCTGTGACGACCTGGCCGAAACCTGCCACCGGGACGTGCCGGCCGAACTCCGCCCGGAAGCCGCCCGCCGGATCGAACCGGACGGCGGCGTCGCGGAAGGTGAGCTCGGTGCGCATGACCGGGTACCAGGCCTTGAAGACCGACTCCTTGGCACTGAACAGCAGCCGGTCCCAGTGCCGGACCGGACCCGGAAGGAGGGACAGCTCCGCGAGATGCTCCCGCTCCCCCGCCCCGGACACCACGTCCAGCACCCCGTCCGGCAGCGGCCCGTGCGGTTCCGCGTCGATCCCCAGGCTGGCCACCACCGAACTGCGGGCAACGGCGGCCGCCCGGTAGCCGACGCAGTGCGTCATGCTGCCGACGACACCGTCGGGCCACCGGGGCTCGCCGCGCCGCCCGGCGATGATGGCCACCGGCGCCACTCCGAGAACGCCCAACGCCTGCCTCGCACACTCCCGGGTGGTGGTGAACTCCCGGCGCCGGACCTCCACCGCGCCGGCGACCCGTTCCTGTTCCGCGGGGAAGACCCTGCCGTGCAACAGGTCCCCGTAGCAGTGCGCTGCGGCCACATCGGTCGGCAGGATCGAGGCGATCACCGCCACCTCCGCTCGCCGGGCTGGTCCGGTCCGATCCGCTCGGATGTCCTGGCCGAGCCGCCTGCGGGCGCTGCGGCCGACGGCATCGGTGCACGCACCGTAACGCGTCGTCACGGGCGCGGGAGCGGTGGTCCGTCGGCGACAACTGGCCACCTGCAACCGGCCACCATCAACCGGCGACCTGCTACCTGCGACCCGCCACCTGCGACCCGGTCACCACTCCGGTGGTCAGGCCCGTTCGTCGAGCGGCCGCGCACCGAGTTGGCTGGTGAGCAACTCGATCGCGGCATCCTGCGGGTCCTGCACCTTGACCGGCGGCGCGTTCGGGTCCGGTTCGGCGCCGTAGTCGTCCGGGATGTCGTCGTCCTCGGCCGGGGGCTCCGGGGGCAGTGGGACCGAAGGGTCGACCGGTTGACGCGATGCTGCCGCCGGGGGCGGCGCCGGTGTGCCGGTGTCGCACCGGATCTGCCAGCTGACGCCGAGCACCTCCTGCAGCGACTTGCGCAGCAGCTCGATGTTGGCCGGCTCGTTGACCCGGCGGGCCAGCGCCGCGGTCGACATGGTCAGCTCGAGCACGCCCCCCTCGACGGAGGTCACCGTGGCGCCCTCGAGCAGCACCTGCGTGGTCCGTCTGGTGCGCTGGACGGACGCGAGGATCTCCTTCCACACCCGGCGGACGTCGGTGACGTCGGGCACGCCGACCCCGGCCGGGGCGGTAGCTGCCGGAGCGGCGGCGGGCGGTGCGGACGGGACCTGCTGCTGTGTCTGCGTTGTCGGCGCCGGCGGCGGCGTCTGCGCCGTGCGGGTCGGTGGCGTTGCCCCCTGGCGCTCCCGGGCCGGACCGCGATCGGTGCCGGACGGCTCCCCGTGCGCCGCCCACGTGGAGGGAGCGGCGGGGGCCGGGTCCCCGCCGCGGGGCCGCCGGCCGGGCGCCGCCGGCAGGCCGAGATCCGGCCCGGCACCCGCTGCGGGCACCGAGGTCCGCCGGCCGGGCGGGGCGGGCAGCCCGAGGTCCGGGCCGGCCGGCGCGGCCTGGGCGCGGACCGGTTGCTCGGGCGGGGTCGAAGACGGGGCCGGAGCACGGTCCTGGACCGGCGACCCGGCGTGAGCGGGATCGGTCCGATCCTGCGCAGTCCGATGCTCGGTTCGATCGTGACTGTCGCGTGCGGTACCACCCGGGGCGGAGGGGCCGCCCTCGTCCGGGACCGTTCCGGCGTCCGGTTGCGCGGCGGCGCCGCCACGGGTGTCCGGCGCAGGCGCTGTCGACGACGGGGATGCCGCCGCCGGTGAGGCCGGGACGGCCGCGGGCGCGGCACCGGACCGGGAACCGTCCGCCTGAACGCCGGGCGCGGCCGCGGCAGGCACGGCGGGAGAAGCTCCGGTGCCCGGCTGCCCGCCGGTGGGCGAGGCCTCCTGCGAGCGGCGACGGAACTGCCGTCCTGCGCCGTCCGCACCGCCCGACGGCGATCCGGACGACAGCGATCCGGACGACGGGGCGGTCCGGTCACCCGGCAGGTCCGTGGAGCGGTCACCCTCACCGGTGCCCGGACCGGGGTCCTCCCCGGCGATGGCCATCCGGCGTTCCATCCGCTCGAGCCGCTGCAGCAGCGCGCCGTCGGCGAGGGACGCCGCGGGCAGCAGCATCCGCGCGCACATCAGCTCGAGCACCAGGCGGGGCGCGGTGGTCCCGCGCATCTCGACCAGCCCGGTGTGCAGAACGTCCGCCCACCGGGACGCGGTCGCCGTGCCGAGCCGCTGTGCCTGGCCGGTCATGGACTCCAGCTGGTCGTCGGGCGCGGAGATCAGGCCGTTGCCCGCAGCGCCCGGCACCGCGGACAGGATGACCAGGTCGCGCATGCGCTGCAGCAGGTCGGCCGCGAACCGGCGGGGGTCGTGCCCGGCCTCGGCGACCCGGTCGACCGCGCCGAACACCGACGCACCGTCACCGGCCGCCAGGGCGTCCACCATCTCGTCCAGCAGAGCCGCGTCGGTCACGCCGAGCAGCGCCATCGCGTGCCGGTAGGTGACCCCGCCCTCGCCGGCGCCGGCCAGCAGCTGGTCCAGCACCGAGAGCGAGTCACGCGCGGAACCGCCACCGGCCTGGATGACCAGCGGGTACACCGCCGGCTCCACCGGGACACCCTCCTGCTCGCACAGCCGCTCCAGCAGGCCGCGCATCACCGCGGGCGGCATCAGCCGGAACGGGTAGTGGTGGGTGCGCGACCGGATGGTGGTCAGCACCTTGTCCGGCTCGGTGGTGGCGAAGATGAAGACCAGGTGCTCCGGCGGCTCCTCGACGATCTTCAGCAGGGCGTTAAAGCCCTGCGGGGTGACCATGTGGGCCTCGTCGATGATGAACACCCGGTACCGCGACTCGGCCGGCATGTAGAAGGCACGGTCCCGCAGCTCCCGGGTGTCGTCGACACCGCCGTGCGACGCGGCGTCGAGCTCGACCACGTCCAGCGAACCCGGCCCCTCCGGGGCCAGCGCGATGCAGGACGAGCAGACCCCGCACGGATCCGGCGTCGGCCCCTGCTCGCAGTTGAGGGACCGGGCCAGGATGCGCGCCGACGAGGTCTTGCCGCAGCCGCGCGGGCCCGAGAAGAGATAGGCATGGTTGATCCGGCCGGCCGAGAGCGCCGTGCGCAAGGGATCGGTGACGTGCTCCTGACCGATCACCTCGGCGAAGGTCGCCGGGCGGTACTTGCGATAGAGAGCCAGCGCCACGGGGCGAGACTACGTGGCCCGGCCGACACCCGGCATCACGCGTCCACAGCCTGCTGGTGAGGGGCGCCCGCGGCGCCCCTCACCGTCCGACGGAGGGTCGACGCCGGGTGGAGGACCCCGGAGCGGTGCATCGGGGAGATACAGATCCGGGAGGGAAACCGGCCCGGCGAGATGCGTCCGGAAGATCCCGGCGGGCAGCCCGGCGGGCGGCCCGGCCCGGGCGCCGGCCCCGGAGACGAAAGGGGACCCCCGCACCCGCCAGAGCTCACGGACCCTTGCTGCCTTCCGGCCCTGGGGGGGTTGATGAGATGGACGCCGCGGGGGTCCGCCGACAACTCTAACGCACCGTCAGGCCGGGCGGCCCCGCCGATCCTTCAGGCTGTCGACCGGCCCTGCGGCGGCGTCGACGCCCGGATCGGACCACCCCGACCGGCCCGGGGAAGGGTGCCCTTGCCTCACCGGTAGCGTTGCCGGCATGCCGAGCTGGGTGACCGGGCAGCCGTTCCTGATCGCGGCATCGATCCTGGCCGTCATCGTCTTCTGCCGGGCGCAGGCCACCTACTGGATCGCCCGCGGGGCCGCCACCGGGGCGCTGCGCAGCCGGTTCTCCGCGAAGCTGTCCGGACCCGGTGTGCAGCGGGCCACCCGGATCGTGCACCGCTACGGCCCCCCGGTGATCACCGTCTCGTTCCTGACCGTCGGCTTCCAGACGGTGATGAACGCGGCCGCCGGCCTGACCCGGATGCCGTTCGGGCGCTACCTGCTGGCGATGATCCCCGGGTGCCTGCTGTGGGCCGTGCTCTACGCGACGGTCGGACTCGCCGCGATCGAAGGGGCGATCTGGCTCGCCGTCAGTTCGCCGTGGGCGGCGATCGCGGTCGGTGCGGTGCTGGTCGGCGGGCTGGTCTGGTGGGCGCTGCGCCGTCGCGCCCGCCGGCGGGAGGACCCCGTGGCTCCCCTCGTCGCCGAACAGCAGTGACCGGCGGGCGGCGTTCACGGTCCGGATCACCCCCCGGCACCCGCTAGACTCCTCGGCGGAGGATTCGCCTAGTGGCCTATGGCGCACGCTTGGAATGCGTGTTGGGTTAACCGCCCTCAGGGGTTCAAATCCCCTATCCTCCGCCGCGAACGGCCCCCGACGCACTGCGTCGGGGGCCGTTCCGTTTCCGGCGACCATCCCTCCTTTGCCCGGGCGCACTCCATCTGCCCGAGCGCTCTCCAGTGGCCGAACGTCCGCCGTGTGCCCGAGCGCTCCCTTGTCGGGACCGATCCTGTCCGTCGTCCGACCCCGCTGTGCAGGCCGGACCGCGGCGGTCGACGCTGCCGCGGCACCCGCCGCACCGGATGGCACCTGATCAGGAACCGGCCGGCTCAGCTCCTGACGAAGTCGCCGATCAGCTCGAGCAGCGCAGTGACCGCAGCCCCGGGTGCGCGGTCGGCCGGCACCGCGACGGACAGCGGCCAGTCCAGCTCCGCGCCGGTCACCCGGATCGTTCGGACACCCGCATCCACGCCCGACCCTGGCTGCGTGAACCGGGGCAACACGAACCGGGGCAGCAGGGCGATGCCCAGGCCGTGCCGGACGTACTCGACACCCGTGGCGATGTCAGGGATCTCGATCGTCACCCGGCGCCGGAGCCCGGCGGTGGCGAAGGCCCGGTCGACCACGGCCCGGTTGCCGTAGCCGATCGGGGAGTCGATGAAGTCGGCGTCGTCGAGGTCGGCCAGCGTCACGGTGTCGCGGTCCGCGAGCCGGTGCTCCGCCGGCACCGCCAGGTCGATGGGCGCCGAGGCGAGATCGACGACGGTGATGCCGGCCGGTGCCGGCCCGGGCAGCGACACGACGGTGACATCCAGCCGGTGGGCGATCAGTGCGTCCACCAGCCCCTGCGACCCGGTGGGGGCGGCGCTCGTCCGGAGCACCACGCCGGGGTGTCGGCGGTGGTACTCCCCCAGCGCCGCCGGTAGGTCGAGCAGCCCACTCACCGAGGTCAGGGTGCCGACCCGGAGTGTGCCGCGGAGCCCGCCACGCACCTGCGCCACCGCGTCCCTGGCGTCCCTGGCTGCGGCGAGGGTGAGTCGGGCCTGCGGCAGGAGCGCCTCGCCGGCGTCGGTCAACCGGACCCGGCGCGACCCGCGGTCGAGCAACTCGGCACCGAGCTCCCGTTCCAGCCCTTTCACGGCCGCGGACACCGCCGACTGCACGATGTGCAGTCGCTCCCCGGCGCGGGTGAAGTTCCGCTCCTCGGCCACCGCGACGAAGTACTTGAGATGCCGGAGCTCCATCGGTGCATGCTAGGCCTGACGATCGCGATTCGCGATGACTACGAGCATGAACAGTCGTTGGACTTGATGCATCCATGTTCGGACACTGGGATCGGCCGCCGGGAGGCGCCACCCGACCGAGCACCCGGAGTTGTCTCATGACCGCCACGTTCACCGCCAGGCCCGCCGCGTCCCCGGCGGCGCCGCCCTCGCCGGCCCGCCACGGCGCCGGCTTCTGGCTGATCGCCTTCGCGTTCCTCACGGCGATGGCGTTCTCCACCGTCCCGGCCCCGCTCTACACCCTCTACCAGGCGCGGGACGGCTTCTCGACCTTCATGGTGACGGTCGTCTTCGGCGTCTACGCGATCGGTGTGCTGGTCAGCCTGCTGCTCGCCGGTCACGTCTCCGACACCTTCGGCCGTCGCCGGATCCTGGTCGCCGCACTGCTGCTCGAACTGGTCGCGGCAGCACTGTTCCTGTCCGACCCGACGCTGCCGGTGCTGCTGGCCGCACGGCTGATCACCGGCCTCGGTGTCGGGATGATCTCGGCCACCGCGACCGCGCACCTCGCGGAACTGCATGCGGCCCATCGCCCGGGCGCCTCGCGGCAGCGGTTCGAGCTGGTCTCGACCGCCGCCAACATCGGCGGCCTCGGGGTCGGGCCACTGGTTGCCGGTGCGCTCGCCCAGTACGTCGACGGCCCGTTGCGCACCCCGTACGTCGTGTTCGCCGTGCTGCTGGTGCTCGCGATCGTCGCCGTGCTCCTCGCCCCGGAGACCGTGCCGGCCGACCGGGAACGGGCTCCCTACCGCCCGCAGCGGGTCGACCTCGGTACCGGCGGCGCCCGGTCACGGATGATCGCCGCCGGAGTGGCCGGCGCCGCCGCCTTCGCGGTGTTCGGTCTGTTCACCTCGGTCGCACCGGGTTTCGTGGGTGGCACACTGCACCACAGCTCCCGCTTCCTGGCCGGCGGCCTGGTGTTCGCGGTGTTCGGGGCGGCGGCGATCGCGCAGAGCCTGACCGGATCGCTGACACTGCCCCGCCGCACCGCTCTGGGGCTGTGGGCGATCGCCGTCGGCATCCCGACCGTGCTGGCCGGTACGTACGCGGCGGACCTGACGCTCTTCCTGGTCGGCGGTGTGATCGCCGGTGCCGGTGCGGGCACGCTGTTCAAGGCAGCCATCGGGATGGTCATCGCGACCGCCGTGCCCGAGAAGCGCGGCAGCGCACTGGCTGCGGTCTTCGTCATCGCCTACGCCGGGCTGAGTCTGGCCGCCCTCGGCATCGGCGTCGCCTCGCTCGTCGTCTCCTCCGTCGCTGCCATGACGGTCTTCGCGGTGGTGCTGCTGGCGGTCCTGGGAGTGGTCGCGGTCCTGCTGCGCAGCTCGCACCGGCAGCCGGTCGACGCCTGACCGCACCGCCCCCTGCCGCGATGATCAACTTCGTCGGCGCGTACGAAGTCGTCGACTCCTGTCCCACCCGTCCCATTTCCGCCCCGAACTCACGTGTCGACGAAGTTGATCATCGCGACGGGTGGGGGTCGGGGGGTACGGGTTCCGGGCGCGACGGGGTGCACGCGGGCGGGGGCTGACCGGGAGACACCGGCCGGAGCGGCGGGGCGGGGCCGGAGCGGCGGTGCGCAGAGAATGGCGGGATGGCGGAGACATCTGGCAGCGGCGGGACCCACGGAGGCCCGACCGACGGCACACCGGATCGTGCGTCCACCACCCCGCCGCCGGCCGCCACCCCGGTGCCGAAGGACGGCGAGAGCTACGTCCGGGACGAGACGGATGCCCAGCGACTGGACCGGAACTACGGCGAGCTGCTGCAGGAGTTCCGGGTGGCACAGGCCGGCGTGCAGATCCTGTTCGCCTTCCTGCTGACACTGCCGTTCCAGAACCGGTTCTCGCAGCTGGACGAGGGTCATCAGGCCTGGTATCTGGGTACCCTGCTGGCCGCGGCCACCGCGGTGGTGCTGTTCGTCGCGCCGGTGGCCGCGCACCGGGTGCTGTTCCGCCGGCGCCGCAAGGACGACCTGGTGGTCTTCGCCGGGCGGCTCGCGGTACTGGGACTGATCGCCCTCGGCGTCACGATCATCGCCGGGGTCGGGCTGGTCGTCGATCTGGTCGGCGGTCGCCTCGCCTCCGTGCTGTCGATGACGGCCGGCGTCCTGATGATCCTCGGCATCTGGTGGGCACTGCCGGCCCGCTGGCGTGGCAGGTCCGGCGCCTCGCTGCGCTGACCTGCACGAGAGGGACCGACCCGCGCCCGGACCCCGGCTTCGGACACCGCCGCCGCTCCTGACGGGAAACGAGCAGGGCCGCCGACCTCCGCCGCGGACTCTGCTCCTAGTCTCGGCTCGTGCAATCGGCGGACGTACAGGTCGGCGACGCGGTCCCGGACATGCTGGGCGAGCCCTACCGCGCCCGCACCCTCCGGCTCCCGGGCGGCCCTGGGAACGGCCCGGGCGATCCGGCCGTGGCCACCCTGGTGCACCGGGCCGCGGACGGACCGGCCGTGCCCGGAGGGCGGGCGGTGCTGTACGTGCACGGCTTCGCGGACTACTTCTTCCAGACCGAACTGGCCGAGTTCCACACCGGCCGCGGCGAGGCCTTCTACGCGCTGGACCTGCGTCGGTACGGCCGCTCGCTGCGGGACGGTCAGATCCCCTACGACATGTCCGACGTGGCCGAGTACGTCCCTGAACTGGAGGCCGCCCTCGCGGTGATCGCCGCCGACGGGCACGGTCCGGTCACCCTGGTCGCCCACTCCACCGGCGGCCTGATCACCGCGGTCTGGCTGGCATCCCGCCCGTCACCGGAGCCGATCGACACCGTGGTGCTCAACTCGCCGTTTCTCGCCCTCCCCGCGTCGGCAGCGGTGCGGACGGTGATGGGGCCGGTCATCGACCTGGTCGGACCGCGCCGACCGCAGCAGGTGCTGCCGCTGCCCGATCACGGACTGTACGGACGCAGCCTGCACACCAGCGCGAACGGGGAATGGGACTTCCATCTTCCGTGGAAACCGTTGCACGGTGTGCCGGTCCGGATGGGCTGGCTGGCCGCCGTCCGGAGGGCCCAGCACCGCGTCCGGCAGGGTCTCGGACTGCCCGTCCCGGTGCTGCTGATGTGCTCGTCGCGGGCGCTGAGGGTCAAGGAATGGTCGACGGTTGTGAGCACCGGAGATGTGGTCCTGGATGCGGATGCGATTGCCGATCTTTCACCACGACTCGGACCGAACGTCACCTGTTTACGCATCCGTGATGCGATCCATGACGTTCTTCTGTCATCTCCGCAGGTCAGAGCCTCTGCTTATGAATTGATGGGACTGTGGCTCGACGGCTGGGCGGCGCCTGTCCGCGCCCTGGGTGCAGGTTCCGACACGCCGTCCGATTCGTCCTGAACGGCTGCGAATGATCTTGATCGGATGAGTTGCGCCGATCACGAATTATCGAGTTTCTATCTCGAAACGGTAACGTCCTCGCCCGGTGTGCCGAATACACCGACGGTCGTCGTTCCTGACGGCCGTACCCCCGTTGGGGGACGAACCGAAAGCAGGACAACGCATGATTCGTCGGAAGACGACCGGGACCACCGGCCGCCACCGCGCAGTCTCCCGTTTCCGCAGGTCCCAGGCCGTTGCCACGGTCGGCCTCGCCGCTGTGGGCCTGGTGTTCGCCATCGGACCGGCCTCCGCCGATCCGACCGCCGCCGACTGGGCCGCGATCCGCCAGTGCGAGTCGGGCGGGAACTACTCGATCAACACCGGCAACGGCTACTACGGCGCGTACCAGTTCGACCTCAGCACCTGGCGGAGCGTCGGCGGCAGCGGCTACCCGCACGAGGCCAGCCCGGCCGTGCAGGACGAGATGGCGCTGCGGCTGTGGCGCAGCCGCGGCTGGAGCCCGTGGGCCTGCGCGAGCATGGTCTCGCTCAGTGACGGCACCGCCCCGCCGCTCGAGGTCGCGTCCGCACCCGAGCCGGAGCCGGCCCCGTACGCGGTCATCCCGAAGCCGACCGCCTCCGACTGGGTCAACGAGGTCTACGAAGGCCTGCTCGACCGCAGCGGCGGCGCCACCGGCGCGTCCTACCGGGATCAGCTCGCGGTCGGCCACAACGCCATCCAGCTGGTCACCGCCGACGTGTCCACCAGCATCCAGCGGCGCCAGCAGTACGTGATCGACGCCTACCGCGACTGCGTCGGTCGTGCACCGTCCACCGAGTGGCTGGCCGCCCGCACCGCGGCGCTGGCCACCGGCACCGTCTACCACCTGTACGAGTCGGTCTGCAGTTCGGCCGAGTCCTATTGGGTGGCCGGCGGCAGCATGCCGCAGTGGATCCTGCGCACCTACAACATGCTGAGCGGCCGGACCCCGTCCTCGGCCGAGGTGAACCGCCTCGCCGCCGCTGCGCAGGCCAACGGCCGCGCCTGGGCCGTCCGGCACATGCTGCAGTTCTCCGGTTGGAAGGAGCGGCAGGTCGACGCGATCTACCGGGACATGCTCGGCCGTCCGGCCACCATGAGCGGCAAGGTCGCCTACCGCGACTCGATGCTCGGCCGCGGCCAGTTCCGGGTGCCGACGATCCTGTCCACCACCCCGGACTTCAAGTACGTCGCCGCCAAGTGACGCCCTGATCCGATCGGGCGGGTCCGCACGGACCACCTGATCGACACCGGCGAAGGCCCGGACCCGCACCCGCGGGTCCGGGCCTTCGTCGTACCCGGGCTCCATCGCACCCGGACTTCATCGCGGCCATCGCAGGACCACGGGCCTTCGCCGCAGCTCGCACGCCGCACCCCGCAGGCACCCCGTCACGCCCGTGCCCGCCTGGGCACGGGCGCTCGTGCCCGGCGCTCGTCGCTGCCCGGCGCGCGGTCGGCTCAGCGGTGAGCACCGTCACCCGTTCTCCCGGGGGTGCGCGGGTGCGGCAGGACGCGGAACGGTCACCGACCGCACACGGCGACCGCCGGCCGGCTCCCTGATCGGGCGACGGCACGGTGTCACCGTTGCTCCTACCGCTCCGCCGGCGGTGCCGCCGTCACCCTGCGCAGCGCACGTCACGCACTATGTCCGGCTCCTCCCCCGATGCGGGAGATCACCTCCCTGCCCCTTCTCACGCAGCGCAACCAATGCGAGACTCTTGGTGACCAAACGTCACCGTTCTTGCTCCGAGAGCCCGCTTCGTCAGGACCGCGCCACATGTCGACCCTCCGCACACTGCTCTGCTCGCTGGGCGTGGTCGCAGTGGTCGTCACCGGGCAGGCCGTCCTGCACGACGCGGGCGGAGACACCGCCTCGGCCGCGGTACCGGCCGCCGGTGCGGGCCCCGTCCCGATCACCATCTCGCTGGGCAGCGCGACCTCCCGCAAGTTGTCGGATCCGATCCCATCGGTGTCGATCAGCCTGCCGGGCACCAGCACCCCGTCGACGACCGCAGCACCGACGACGACGACACCGGTCAGCACCGCAGCGCCGACCACGCCCCGGTCCACCACAGCACCGTCCACCACAGCACCGTCCACCACAGCACCGTCCACCACAGCACCGTCCACCACAGCACCGTCCACCACAGCACCGTCCACCACAGCACCCTCCACGACGACGTCGGCGCTGCCGGCCGACGGCAATCCCTTCGCCGGGCGGACGTTGTTCGCCGACCCGCACTCCACCGCTGCCCAGGCCGGCGCCGCCGGTTCGCCGGCCGGTGCGAAGCTCGCGGCGATCCCCCAGGCGAAGTGGTTCGTGGACAGTGACACCTCGGCCTCGGTCGACCTCTACATGGACCAGGCGGCCGCCGCCGGGCGCTACCCGGTGGCCGTGCTCTACGCCGTTCCGGGCCGGGATTGCGGCAGCTACTCGGCCGGCGGCCGTTCCTCCGGCGACAGCTACCTGGACTGGGTGCGCGAGGTCCGCGCCGGCATCGCCGACCGCCCGGTGGCCGTCGTCGTCGAGCCGGACGCGCTGACCAACGGTGGCTGCGGCGGGGACACCGCCGCGACGGAGGAGCGACTGGACCTGCTGGGCGAGGCCGTCGGCATCCTGGCCGCCGACCCGACCACCGCCGTCTACATCGACGCCGGGCACCAGGAGTGGCTGCCGCCCGCAGAGGCCGCCCGGCGACTGACGGAGGCGAATGTCGCCCAGGCGCGCGGTTTCTCGCTCAACGTGTCGAACTTCTACCGGACGGCGGACGAGATCGCCTACGGCGAGAAGGTCTCGACGTTGCTGGGCGGCAAGCACTACGTGCTCGACACCTCGCGCAACGGATCAGGCCCGGCGCCGGCCGAGCCGGAGAACTGGTGCAACCCGGCCGGCCGGACCCTCGGGACGCAACCGACCGCCGACACCGCGGGCGCCCACGCCGACGCCTACCTCTGGATCAAGCACCCCGGTGAGTCGGACGGCACCTGCAAGTCAGGGCCCTACTCCGGCTACTGGTACGACAGCTGGGCGACCGACATCGTCTCCCGCAGCTGGGGTCTCGACTGATCAGCCGGTCGGCCCGCGCCTTAGCGGACCGACCGGCGGACAACAGCGGGCGTTCCCCGTCAGAGCCGGAAGATGCCCACCAGGTCGACGGTGAAGTGCCCGGAGGCACCAGCCGCGCGGACGTTGAAGAACCGGCCCTTGAACTCGTTCCGGTTCGTCGGGACGATCGAGAACCCGGACTGGGATTCGCCCGTCGTGAAGTTGATGACGGTGTTGGACTCGGTGGTCGCTTGCGGCCAGAACCGCAGGAACCCGTTCCCGGACGGACTGATCATCGTCACCGTCACCGCGACCGCGACCACCACGTTGTTGTTGAACGGGGTGAAGACGTCGAAACAGTTGTCCAGGGCGTCGACCTGGCGGGCCGCGCCCGCGATCAGCGCCGGCGGGTTCGACGTGCGCGTGTCGAAGATCCGACAGACGGGCGTGATCGCCTGGTAGACCGAGGTTCCCGACAAGGATTGGGTGCCAGGGGCCTGTTGCTCCGCGGCAGTGACGGTGGCCGGATCCGGCGCGGCGACGGCCAGGGACCCGCCGAGGAACAAGCCGATCGCGACCAGTGGTGCGAGGAAACGACGCATGGGGTTCTCCTCCGTGAAGGTAAAGCTGCTTTCACATGGACATGCCGGAATCGTCGCAGCCGTGTCAACGGAGATGCGGTGGACGGACGCCTCGACCGTCACCGGAGTCGCTCGCTGTTCCGGGCAACCAGGTGACAGTGCACATTCGGGTGCGGCCGCCTGGTGGCCCGGCGAGCGGGGGCCTACGGCCTGTGGGGCAACGGCGTGGTCGGAAGACAGCGCGCCGCCGAGACGTCGGCCGTACGGGTGGAGTTTCGCGAAACGGGCGCCCGGATCGTTGCGGACCCGCTCCCACGTGTGCAGCGCGGGCCGCCCGGCCGATCAGGTGGCGCTGGTGGCGCCCGTCGCGGACAGGCTGGTCACACCGTCACGAGAGGCGCGACCCTCCAGCGCCTCCCGGTAGGCGGCCTCGAGCTCGGGCAGCACCGCCGCGGCGGTGAAGCGAGCGGCCCGGGCCGGTCCGGCGGCGCCGAGCCGGGCGCGCCGCTCCGGGTCGTCCAGCAGCGCGTCGAGCGCGGCTGCGAGGGCAGCAGCGTCGCCGGGCGGTACGAGCACCCCGCAGTCCGGGCCGACGACGTCCGGTAGCCCTCCGACATCGCCTGCCACCACCGGAGTTCCGGCGGCCAGGGCCTCGACCGCGACCAGGCCGAGCGGCTCGGCCCAGCGCGACGCCGCGACCACGACCTCCGCGGCACGGTGGGCCGCCATGATCTGCTCGTGCGGCACACCCTCGTGCACCGAAACCGGGCGGTCCGGCGTGCCGGAGAGATCGGGGGTGTCCGGCCGGCGCGGTCCGATCAGCACCAGTGGCAGCGCATGTCGCATCGCCCGGTGCGCCTCGAGCAGGGTGCCGATCCCCTTGTGCTCACCGAGCTGGCCGACTGCCAGCAGGAACGGCCCGGGCGGCAGGAAGTCCGGACGGGGCAACGTCTCCGGCGCGTTGGGCGCCACCGACGCCGCCACCTCGTCCGGCACGAAGCTCGGCAGGACGCGCACCCGGGACGGGTCGACGTCGTGCAGTGTCCCGGCCACCGCGGACGAGATCGGCAGGTACAGATCGATCCTCGACAACCGACGCGTCGCCAGTCCCAGCGTCAACGCGGTCCCCTTCGCCGCACCGTACGCGCCCTTCGCGCACGGCAGGCAACGGCGCAGCGACGGCCCGGCGCACAGCTCGTCGAGCCGACCGCCGCGCATCATGGTCTTGCGGGCGCAGGTGGTGCCGTAGTCGTGCAGGGTGTGCGCGACGATCATCCCCGGTCGCCGGCGCAGGCCCAGCACACTCGCGACGATCCACCCGTGAGCGTGCACCACATCGGGACGCACGGTGTCGACGAGGGTCTCGAGCGCGCGGACCAACTGCGGGTCGGCGATCGTCGGGTGGAACTGGTGGTCCGGATCGGCGGAGAACCGGCGCAGGAAGCGGGTGAGCCCCTCGACCCGGTGCACCAGCACCCCGCCGTCGACCTCGACATCGGGCAGCCCGGGACGACCCAGGGTGGCGACGTGGACGGAGTGCCCGGACTCGGCCTGGCCACGGGCCATGGCCTGCACCGCTCGCTCCAGCCCACCGGTCGCCGGCGGATAGTTGTCGGTGACGTGCAGGATCCGCATCAGGCCGCCCTCATCCATCGGGACCGTGTCGCCAGCGCCCACACCGCGCCGAGGGTCTGCGCCCCGAGCCAGCTCCAGCCGACCGCGGCGATGCCGAGCACCGGCAGCAGCACGACCGACCCGATCAGGCAGCCGATCATCATGAAGGCGTTCAGCCGGATGGCCGCGCCGAACCGGCCGACCGCGCGCAGCACCGCGACCGCGATGTTGGTGACGGCGTCCGGCAGCGCCGAGATCGTCAGCAGCACCAGCAGTGTCCAGCCGGCGTCGGGATAGTCCGCGCCGAACATCGACAGCAGCAACCGGCCGCCCAGCAGGTAGACGAGCACCGGGCCGGCGAGCAGCAGGGCGATGATCCGCGAACTGCGCCGCACGGCGCCCGGGATCCCCGCCGGGTCGGCGGCGGCCGCGGCGAACAGCGAGGTCGACACCGCCGGGCTGACGATCGAGAAGAGCGAGCCCAGCATCCATGTCACGTAGAAGTAGGCGTTGGCGGTGGCGTCCAGCCGGGCCACCACCAGCACCGGCAGCAGGTAGGTGGTGAGCATCGCCGACACGGTGATCAGGTGCTGACCGACCACCGACCGGAACATCAGCCGCAGCTCGGACCGGATCCCGCCGCGGGTCGGCCACAGGTGGTGACCGGTCGCGCGGCCGCCGAACAGCGGCATGCAGACCAGCAGCGACAGTGCCGCCGACGCCGTCCAGGCCAGCAGGATCTCCAGCGGGTGACCCTCGACGGTGATCGGCACCAGCACCAGCGGGATCCGGACCACCGAGGCGATCAGGTTGCGCAGCAACATCATCCCGCCGCGCTCGCGCGAGATGCAGATGTAGTCGAACAGCGACCCGAGGGCCGTGGCGACCGTGCCGGCGACGAACAGCACACCACCGGTGACCGTGGTCAGCGAGGGGATCGCACCGAGCCAGTAGCCGGCCACGCCGACCGCCACCACGCCGCCGACCAGCGCTCCGCCGACGGTCGCCACCAGTCCGGCGGTCACCCGCAGCCGCCAGGCGCGGGCGTCGACCGCGCGCGGCAGCCACTCGATCATCGCGGTGGCGGCGCCGATCGCCGCCAGCAGCGCGGCGGCCATCATCAGGCTGGTCACCGCGGCGCCGTCGCCGCTGACCTGGGTGCCGGAGAACCGGGCCACCAGCAGCCATGTCACGTACCCGAGGCCGGACGTGACCACGGTGGTGGCCATGATCGCCAGGGTGCTGCGGAACATCCGGTCGCCGGTCAGCCGCGCCAGCAGACCCGGCCGGGGTCCCGGCGCCACCGGGTCGGCCCCGAGCTCCGGCCCGGCCACCGTCTCGTCCGCGCTCATACGTTCACCGCCAGCAGCAGCAGGAGCTCCCGGGTGCCCCCGGTGGGATCGGCGACCGACAGCCGGACCCGGTACAGGCCGGCCTCGGTCGGTGCGGCGAACAGCACCTCACCGGACCTGGTGACCTGTGCCCCGGTGGTGTCCGCGGGCACGTCCAGCGGCGCGGTGGTGGCCTGCACCGGCTCCCCACCGACCTCGACCGTGACGGACGGATCCGCGGGCAGGTCGAGGGCGTAGCCGCGCAGGATCCAACCGACCTCCACCTGCGCGCCCGGCGCGGCGGTCAGCTCGCCGGAGGCGTACAGCTGCGGCTGCCCCAGGGTGAACTGGGCGTAGCTCTCGACCCGCTGCACCTCCATGGACCGGGCCACCGCGGTGGCCCCCACCAGGAGCGCGAGCGCGGCGACGACCGCACCGGCGACGAAGAACCCGCGGCGGACGTCGCGGGTCGGGAAGACGGCCACGTCGGCCTCGGACCGGGCGCCGGCCAGCCGGGCCGTCGCGGCCACCAGCAGCGCCAGGTCGAAGACGAGAACACCCCAGGCGATGGAGGTGTCGGTGATCCGGATACCGAACAGGCCCATCAACAGCACCGGCGGCAGCAGGGCGATGACCCCGAACATCACCGTGGCGCAGGCCCGTAGCAACGGATCGGCGGACACAGCGGGCGGTGCGTCGTCGGCCAGGTCCGGGGCCCGGGGTGTCCGCGGGCCGAGAACCAGCACGGTCACGCTGATCCCGGCGACGGCGATCACCGCGGGCAGTGCGAGCGGCAGCCGCAGCTGCCACGGCATCCCAGAGAGCACCAGGACGCCCGCCACCACCAGGAGCGCGAGACCGGCCAGCGCGCGCGGCAGCACCGGCCCCAGGCCGATCCGGGCGCCTCCTTCCGGGGCGGTGAGATGCCGCGCCATCACGAGTCACCCACCACGACCTGGCCCATTCGGGCCAGGTCGAGCCGGTACACCCGCAGGTGCTCGGTGGACATCACCAGGTTCGCCCACGGCACCGCGTTCAGCCGGTTGAGATAGGCGATCGGGGTCGCCTCGCCGGGCAGCGGGTCGGCGGAGCCGAAGTTGTCGCCGTTGTAAGCGGGCTGCTCCGACATCCGGGTGTCGACCACCAGGTAGTCGTAGCGCGAGGTCACCATCATCTCGGCCAGTTCCGGGGTCGGGTCCTGGTCGGTCTGGATCACGTCGGCGGCCGGGAAACCGGTGGACGGGGTGGCCACCCACACGCCGCCGTAGGCGGACAGGGCCAGCCCGGTGTAGCGGTCGGACACCGCACGGACCGGCCCGACCTGGATGTGCAGCTGCTCGGCCACGGTACGGGCCTCCTGGCTGGCCGAGTTGGTGTCGGTGCCCCAGTTGAACGGGCCGGGGAAGCGGTACGGGTCGTTCAGGCCGGCGCCGACGTTGCCGATCATGATGATCACCAGTCCGACGATCGCGACAGCCCAACGGTTGCGCGCGCTGGTGCGGCGGCGCAGGCGCGGCAACGCCTGTCGCACACCGGGCCACACGGTGACCAGGGCGACCAGCAGCGCGACACCGGCGTAGGTGAACGCCCAGGAGCGGCGGGCCCCTTCGGCACCCATCGGCGCGAGGATGAAGGGCAGCGACGGGAAATAGACCATCCCGAAGGCGATCAGTGCCAGGGTGTCGGTGGGCCAGCGCCGGCGCTGGCGGCGGAGCAGCAGCAGCCCGGCCAGGCAGACCAACCCGATCAGCACCGGCGCCAGTCCGGACAGCGCCCGTTCCCAGAGCGGCTGCACGCTGGCCGCCAGCAGTTCCCGGCCGGCCTCCTGGTTGCCGCCCGCCAGTTCGGTGAGCTGGCCGACGGAACTGCCGGCGTACGGGGAGAGGTAGACGATGGTCTGCCAGGCGGCGGTGACCAGCCAGATCACCGCGACCAGCAGGACGCCACCGGTGATGCCGACCCAGACGAACGGGTACGGCGCGCGGTCCGGGATCGCCTGCCGTAGCGCGCCGGGGTGCTGGCGGGTCCGCCGGGCGGAACGGACCCGGCGGCGCAGCCGCAGCCGACGGGCGGTCCGGCCGCGCAGCACCGGCCGCAGCACGACGAAACCCGTGACCAGCAGCAGCAACCCGATCAGCGCGAGCGAGGTCAGGTGATGGGTGAGCACCGTCGCAGCGCCGCAGACGATCGCACCGCCCACCAGCGACCAGCGGGCGATCCTCCGCGGCTGCCGCGCGGCCAGCACACCGAACGCCAGCACCCACAGGAACCACGCGATGGTGACACTCTCGTAGGCGTACTGGGTGTCGAAGTAGAGCACCGAGGGGTTCAGCGAGTAGACCACGGCCGCAACGGCTCCGGCCCGCACCGAGTGCAGCAGCGTCCGCACCAGCACCAGGATCGCGAAGAACGACAGCACGTGCGCCGACAGGATCAGCAGCTCGCCGGAGTCCCAGATCGACAGCCCGGTGATCGCGTCGATCGCCGAGGTCGCGGTCGAGGTGCCCGGGTAGAACTGGATGATCGGGATGATCGCGTTCGGCCGCATCAGCGAGCCGGTGGAGAAGATGTCGACGACCTCGCGCCAGTGCGCGTACTCGTCGTGGTACAGCGGCCCGGCGGGGTTGCGCAGGTACTTGGGCACGGCGGTGAACAGCCCGAGCAACCCGAGCGCCCGGGCCCGGTCGACAGCACGCACCCGGGTGCCGATCAGCAGCAGGATCGTCGGCACGGTGCCGAGCAGCATGCCGACCCAGAAGACCGCGTAGTACAGGCCGGACGGCTCGCCGCTGCCGGAGAGCCGGTAGGACAGACCGACCACCACGGTGCCCAGCGCCGCGGCGACGACCGCCACCACCCAGCGCAGCGCACGCGCCGTGCCGGGTCGGGCGGTCGACGGCGCCAGCGGCGGCGTCGCCGGAACTGCGATGGCCTCGTCCCCGGACAGCGCCTCCGTCCGGTCGTCGGTCACCGCCCCGGCCCCCGTTCGGCTCACGCGGAGGACACCTGGCCGGGGTGCACCGCCGCTGCGAGCCGGGACACCGCGTCCAGTGTGGCGGACCAGCTGTGCGGGTCCTCGAAGCGCTCTCCGCGCCGCTCCGGCAGCGACCGGATGGCCTTGCCCAGGGCGATCACGTCGTCCGGCGGGAGCAACACGGCACCCGGGTAGTCGCGGACGGCCTCGACCAGCCCGCCGACGGCGTAGAGCAGGACGTGCAGGCCGTTGCTCATCGCGATCTGCAGCGGTCCGCTGGCCGAACCCCGCCGGTAGGGCAGCACCACGGCGTCGGCGTCGGCGAAGAACCCGGCCGCCTCGGTGTCGCTGACGTAGCGGTTCACGAACTCGATGCGGTCGCGGTGCGGGCTGTCCCGGATCAGGTCGGCCGGACGGGTGTGACCCTCCCAGGTCTCGCCGACCACGGTCAGCCGGAAACGCGCGGCCTCCTCCGCCGTCAGCGCGTTGAACGCCTCGACCAGGTCCTCCGCGCCCTTGTACGGCCGGATCAGGCCGAAGAACAGCAGCCGGGTCACGCCGTCGGCGCCGTCGGCGTCCTCCGTGACGGCGGCATCGGCCGTGCCGGCGGTCTCGGCACCGAGGTGGTCGTAAGGGCCGTGCGGCGCGATCTCCACCGCGAGATGATCGAGGTGGTCACGGTACTCGTCCTGCAGCATCTCCAGGTCGTGCTGGTTGTGGACCAGGGCGCCGGAGGCGAGCTTCAGCAGGCGCGGCATGAGCAGCGCCCGGTACGGGCCGATCAGCGGGATCCCGGCCTCGCCGGTGTCCTGCAGCTCGTGGAACTCGATGACCACCGGGATGCCCAGCCGCTTCGCGGCGATCGCCAGCGCCAGGTAGGTGTGCAAGGTGGCGGCGGTCCACCACTGCAGGAGCAGCACCTCGGGGCGCTCCCGCCGCAGGTGCGCAACGGCACGAGCGATCGTGCGCCCCCACCACCAGTCCACGGAGGGGCCCTGCTGCACGGTGTCCGGGTACCGCAGCACCGAGAGCTGCTGTCCCACGCGGTGTCCGCCGGGGTAGAACCGGGCGGGCAGCAGCCGGTCGAGGGTGATCACCGACACGTCGTGCTGCTCGGCCAGCGCGGTGGCCAGCCGACAGGTGTACACGGAGAGTCCGCCGAGGAACCGGAAACCCGGCCCCACCAGGCAGATCCGGTGCCGCACCGGGGTCTCACCCGCGCTCTGCACCGCCGCAGGTCCCTCCACCGACACGCTCACCGGTCACTCCCTCTTCGATCGCTGTTCGGCCGCTGTTCACGGACAGCGGCATTTCCCCCGCCCCCTCGCGGTCTCCCCTGTGGGACGCCGTCCACTCGGGGACAGCACGCGGCACCGGCCCCGTTCACACCATCGGGGACCGGCACCGGATCAGACGACCTGGCGGTCCAGGTCCGCGTCCGGCACCACGACCAGGTGCGGCTCCCGGTCCCCGCTCTGCACCGGCAGCGCCGGCACGGCGGGAGCCGGCGCCGTGGCGCTCGGCAGGGCCCGCGGTACGACCACCTCGGGCAGATGCTGCGGCTGCTCGCGGCGCACCCGGGCGAGCACCGCGAGGCACTGCACGCCGTCCCGCCACTCGATCTTCTTGCCCTCGGCGACGCTGCGTCCGTTGTAGCTGACGGGCACCTCGAACGGGCGGACGCCGGCGCGCAGCAGTCGTGCCGTCAGCTCGGTGTCGAGGCCGAATCCGGTCTGCCGGAGCCTGAGTGCACGGAAGTGTGCCACCGGCAGCAATTTCAGACACGTATGCATGTCGGTGAGCATGGAATCGAAAAGAATGTTCGCCGCGAGAGTGGTCGCCCGTCCCCCGACCGCGAATTTGAACGACTGGTAGCGGGTGTTGAGTCCGAAGACCCGCACGCCGAAGACATGATCCGCCACACCATCGAGGACGGGGCGCAGCATCGTCGGGATGTCGGCCGGCGAGTACTCCAGATCGGCGTCCATGATGATCATGTGCGTACCGGTGGCGTGGTCCACACCGGTCCGCACCGCAGCACCCTTGCCCCGGTTCGCCGGGTGATGCACGACACGCAGCCGCGGGTCGTCGATGGCATCCAGGATCGACGCGGTGTCGTCCCGTGACCCGTCGTTGACGGCGACAATCTCGACAGCACAGGGATAGTCGACGTCCAGCACACGGCGCAGCGCGTGCTCGATCGTCCGTGCCTCGTTGTACACGGGCATGACGACGGTCAACTTGATCATCGGCTCAGCTTTCTCGATCGGGTCGGAGTCCGACCCGGGACGGCATGCTGCTGGATCGGCCGCCGGTCTCGACGTCGAGTTCGAAGGGAGGGTTTGCGGCACCTCCGCGTCGACCGGCTGTCATGACTCTATGCCACCGACATGCCATCGCCTGCTTCCGAACGAGTGAAATGGCCCCCACTGAAGCGGTAATATGTGGCATCAGCTGTACGTAACAGACCATTCACCCACCGCTAACCACTAATGGCCTAACCTGCGCAATCGCTGGATTCCGGACGCCCAGGGCGGACAGAATGGCAGGCGGGGACCGGCGCGGGTTCCGCCGCAGGTCTTCGGAACGTGATGAATGATGGTGTCCGGCGCGCCCGCACGGCACGCCCGGACACCGGGGTCCGGCCAGCATCCCGGCCCTCTGACGTGGTCGGATCCCAGGAGGACGACGAAGGACATGTCAGCGACGCCGGGCCACCGCCCCGAGACGTCCCGCCGGCCCGGCGGCCGTCGCCGGTCGTGCATCCGGTCGGCCGTGATCGTGCCGCTCCTGCTGGCACTGTCGCTGGTCACGGCCTGCTCCTCGTCCCCTGACGGCTCCGGTGTGGTGGTCACCACAAGTGCGTCGTCGACGCCGGGCTCGTCCACGACCGGTTCCGGCACGGGTACCTCGGCGGCCACCGCGTACCGGTACATCTCCATCGGCGACTCCTACGCGGCCGGGTACCAGCCGGACGGGTTCCCCACCGACGAGGGCTTCGCGCAGCAGCTGGTCGCCGACCTCGCGGGCAGCGGGAACCCGCTGGAGCTGGAGAACTTCGGCTGTCCGGGCGCCACCAGCGCCGCCGTCGTCGAGGACGTGGGTTGCGAGACGCAGGACAGCGCACCGGGTTCGATCGCACACCCGGACACGACGCAGCTCGCCGCCGCCGAGCAGGCGCTGCGGTCCGCACCCGACTCCGTACGGCTGGTCACGATCATCGTGGGTGGCAACGACATCCGTCCGTGCTTCGACGACGTCGACCCCTTGCCCTGCGCCGAGGACGCGGTGGCGACGGTCAAGAAGAACCTCACCACCATCGTCAGCACCGTGCGCAGCATCGTGCCCTACGCCCAGATCGTCGGTCTGAGCTACCCCGACATCTACCTCGGGCTCACCCTCACCGGGAACGCCGACGACAAGGCGCGGGCCGAGGCGTCGCTGAAGGTGTTCAAGGACCTGCTCAACCCCGTGCTGGACGAGGTGTACACCGCGTCCGGGGCCTTCTTCATCGACGCCACGGCGGACTCCGGCGCCTACGGGTCGATGTCGGAGACCACCGAACTGGCCGGCACGACCCTGCCGCTGCCGGTCGCGACGGTCTGTGCCTACACGCACTTCTGCGAGTCGCAGGATCTGCACCCCAACTCCGCCGGTTACGAGTGGTACGCCAACAAGATCCTGGCCGCGGTCGGCTGGACCAAGTGACCCGGCCGGCGCCGTCGGGTCCGGGTCCGCTCCGGATCACGCTGGTCACACCAGGTTTCCCGCCCGTCCGGGGCGGTGTCGAGGAGCACGTCGGCCGATTGGCCGCCGAGCTGGCCCGGGGCGGCGACGACGTCCGGGTGCTGACCGCCGACCGCAGCGCTCCGACCGGGACGGTCATCGGGGCAGATGGTCTGGAGATCCGGACGGTGAGAGCCGCCGCGACCACGGCGATGTCGATCGCCCCCGGGATGCTGCCCGAGGCGTTCCGGCGGATCCGCCGGGCGGGCGGTCCCGTGCGGCGCGCCTCGGTGCCCGACGACGTGGTGCACGTGCACAGCTACCACGCCAGCAGCGGATTCGCCGCGCTGGCCGGCCGGAAGCGACCACTGGTGCTGACCCCGCACTACCACGGCGGCGGGCACACGGCCGCCGCCCGGGCGCTGCACCTGGTGTACGGACTCGCCGGCCGACTGATGTTCCGATCGGCCGCCGCCGTCATCTGCGTCTCCGACGCCGAGCGGGACCTGCTCGAGGCGGACTTCCCCGCGACCCGCGGCCGCACGGTGGTCATCCCGAACGGCGCCGACACCACGGCGATCCGCGCCGCGGCGCCGTTCCTCGGCGAACCCCCCACCGTGCTGGTGGTGGGCCGACTGGAGCCGTACAAGGGTGTGCACCGGATGGCCGAAGCAATGGTCGCGGTGCCCGGGGCGCAGTTGGTGATCATCGGCAGCGGCAGCAGTGCGGCCGAGTTGCGCTCCCGTGCGGACGCTCTCGGCCTCGGGGAGCGGCTGCGCCTGCTCGGCGGGGTGGACACGGCCGACCTGCACCGCTGGCTGCGCACCGCCTCGGTGTTGGTCTCGCTGTCCGACCACGAGGCCTTCGGCATGGCGCCGCTCGAGGCCGCCGCGGCCGGTGCCCGGGTCGTGCTCTCCGACATCCCGGCGCACCGCGAGATCACCCGGCGTTACCTGGGGGATGCGGCGGTGCTGCTACCGGCGAGGGACTCCGACGACCCGGCCGGTGCCGCCGTGGACACCGATCGGATCGCCGCCGCCGTGAACGCGGCCCTGGACGGTTCCCCCCGTGTGGTGGTGGACGTCCCCGATTGGGTGGACATCGCCCGATCGACGCGTCAGGTGTACCTCGACGTGATCAGATCGACAGTGAACACACCGATCTCGAACCACCGGGGGCATCACATGGGCACCTCCGCCCGCTCGTCGTCACGTTCCGTCAGCTGGATCGACCGCCCGTGGGCCGACCACTGGTCGGCGATCATGGTCACCCCGGTGGTCCTCCCGGACATCGAGGCGGTGCGCGCCATGGTCGAACGGGTCATGGCCGACCTGCCGACCGCCCCGCACCTGAGCGTGCTCGATCCGCAGCGGCAGCGCTGGGTGCCGGTGGCTGCGGCTGCGCGTCGCGATCGGGTGGTCGAGATCGTCCGGCCCATCGGCGATCCCGTCCCCGGCGCCGAGGACGACCTGCTCAACGCGATCGCCGCCGATGTCGACCCGGGCATTCCGATGTGGATCGGCGTCGGTCCGTCCACCGTCGGCTACCTGACCTCGCACGTGGCCGGGGACGCCGCCACCGGCACCGCGATCATCCGCGCGGTCATCGACCTCGACGAGGACCTGCTGCGCCGCACCCTGCTGGGCCGCGCCACCACCGCCACCGTCACCAAGGCGGCGTGGCAGCAGTTCCGGGCGCACGGCCGGGACTGGGTCCGGGCGGCCCGGCACCGCGGTGACACCGGCCCCGCAGCGCCCGATGCCGGCGTTGCGGGCGCCCCGACCGCGACTGCTGACACCGGCGCGCAGATGATCGGCATGCGGCTGTCCAACAAGGACATGATCCGGATCAACAAGTGGCGCAACCGGAATGCCAAGGGCGCCTCGATCACCGCGGTGCTGGCCGTCCTGGTGCGCCGGGCGCTGGTGACCGAGGGCATCCCGGTGCGCGCCGACGGCATGTTCAGCCTGTTCGACCTGCGGCGGTATGCCGCCGAGGGTGCCGCACTCACCGGCAACCTGGGCAAGAGCATCTACCTGCCCTGCGATCTCACCGATCCCACCTCGGTCGACCATGCGCTGCAGGAGACCATCGACAGCGGCCGCCCGGCCGCCGCGACGCTGATCGGCGCCGTGCTGCACCGGATCTCGTCCGTGTTGCGGCGCGGCAGCGGTGAGCACGGGTCCGCCCCGGCAGGTGGATCGATCTCGATGACCTTCAACTCCATGCCCGGCCTTCCCGGCACCTCCGACCTGCCCTGGCTGCCCGGTCGCGAGAAGGTCTACGTCGGCGGTGGTTTCCCGGTCTCGGCGGACGGCATCACCATCTTCGCCCACCGGCTCCGGGAGCACATGGAGATCACCGTCAGCGCTCCCGCGCACCTGGACGCCGCCGCGATCCGCCGGGCCATCACCGCCCTGCCGGAGCTGACCGACACCGACATCGCCACCCCCGCCGCCTCCCTCTGACCCCACCCCCGCTCTCCCTGCCCCCACCCCGGCGCGAGGATCAACTTCGCTTGCGCGTGCGATCCTGCCGCTATCGGTACTGGTGTGACTGCTGTCGCCACTTTCCTACGCGCCGCGGATGATGATCCCCGCGCGGGGAGGGCGGGTCAGTCGGTGGTGACGCGACCGGCGTCGACGGTCCACCGCCGATTGAGCCGCACCGCGTCCAGCATCCGGCGGTCGTGGGTGACCAGCAGCAGGGTGCCGGTGTAGCCCTCCAGCGCCTGTTCGAGCTGCTCGATCGCGGCGAGATCCAGGTGGTTGGTGGGCTCGTCGAGCACCAGCAGGTTCACCCCGCGGGCCTGCAGCAGGGCCAGCGCGGCCCGGGTGCGCTCGCCGGGCGAGAGGCTGCCGGCCGGTCGCAGCACGTGGTCGGCGGTGAGTCCGAACTTCGCCAGCAGAGTGCGCAGCTCCGACGGCGCGGTGTCCGGCAACAGATCCTCGAAGGCGCCGAGCAGGCTGCCCGATCCCTCCAGCAACGACCGGGCCTGGTCGACCTCGCCGATCGCCACCCCGGATCCCAGCGACGCGCTCCCCGACTCCGGCTGCTCACGGCCCAGCAACAGCCGCAGCAGTGTCGTCTTGCCGGCTCCGTTCGCCCCGGTGATGCCGATCCGGTCGCCCTGGTCCACCCCGAGAGTGACCGGCCCGAAACGGAAGTCGCCGCGGTCCAGGGTCGCCCCGTTCAGTGTCGCCACCACCGATCCCGACCGCGGCGCGGCGGCGATCGTGTACTGCAGCTGCCACTCCTTGCGTGGCTCGGCCACCTCCGGCAGCCGCTCGATCATCCGCTCGGTCTGCGCCACCTTCGCCGCCTGCTTCTCGGTGGACTCGACCTTCTTGTTGCGGCCGATCTTGTCGTTGTCCTTCGGCCGGGCCAGGGCCTTCCGCACACCGCCGTCCATCCACGCCCGCTGGGTGCGCGATCGCAGCAGCAGGCCCTGCCGGGTGTCCTCGTACTCCTCGTACGCCTCCCGCGCGTGCCGACGGGCGACATCCCTTTCGGTGAGGTAGGACTCGTAGCCGCCGCCGTAGATCCCCACCTGCTGCTGCGCGAGATCCAGCTCGACCACGGTGGACACGGTGCGGGCCAGGAACTCCCGGTCATGGGAGACCAGCACGATGCCGGGAGCCGAACTGCGACCGGCGGTCTCGGTGACGAACTGCTCGAGCCGGGCCAACCCGGCCAGGTCGAGGTCGTTGGTCGGCTCGTCCAGTAGCAGCACATCGAACCGGGACAGCAGCACCGCTGCGAGACCGACCCGGGCGGCCTGCCCGCCGGACAGCGCGGTCATCGGCCGGTCGGTGCCGACGTCCAGGCCGAGGTCGGCCAGCACCACCTCGGCCCGCTCGGCCAGGTCCGCGGCGCCGATCGCCACGTACCGGTCCAGCGCACGCGAGTACCGGTCGTCGGCGCCGGGATCGTCGGACCCGAGGCCCTCGGCAGCGGCGGTGAACTCGGCCTCCGCAGCGGCGACCCCGGTGCGGCGGGCGAGAAACCCTGCCACGTCCTCGGATCCGGCGTCGCCACCGGCCAGCACCTCCTGCGCCAGGTAGCCCACAGCGGCATCGGGCGGGGACAGGCTGATGGAACCGGCGTCGGGCCGGCGCAGGCCCGCCAGCATCTTCAGCAGCGTCGACTTGCCGGCCCCGTTCACTCCGACCAGCCCGATCACGTCGCCGGGTGCCACGACGAGGTCGAGGTCGGCGAAGAGCGTGCGGGCACCGTGGCCGGCGGACAGTCCCTTGGCGACGAGCGTAGCGGTCACGAGTTCCGATGATCCCACGCCCACCGGCCGCCCGGGCGCACGGCAGGCGCGGCGGCGCTCCGGGCAGATCAGCGGATCGAAGCTGTGGGCCGGCTCAGCGGGCCGGGTCCGGTGGGTCTGTGCAGTGAGTCAGTGCAGGGGTCAGTGCGGTGGGTCACTGCAGTGGGTTAGTGCGGTGGGTCACTGCAGTGGGTTAGTGCGATGGATCAATGCAGTGGATCAGTGCGGTGGGTCAGCTCACGGATCCGCGCGGCCGCGGTCGGGTGCTCCGCGATCAGGCCGTCGGTGTCGGCCATCTCGAAGTCCGACCACTCGAAGCCGGGGCTGACCACGGTGGACACCAGCGACCAGGGGCCGTCCGGCGAGGAGCCCTGCCAGATGCCGGCCGGCACCACCACCATCGGCACCTGCCCGGAGCCGATGTCGGTCCCCAGCACCACTTCCCGGCCGCCGGGAACGTCCAGCAGCAGCATCCGCAGCGGTGCCCCTGCATGGTGGAAGAACAGCTCGTCGCTGGTGCGCATCCGGTGCATCGCGGAGAAGTCCGGCGCCAGCACCATGAACTCGATCGCCGTGCTCGACCCGCCCGTGTAGACCCGGCGGAAGCGGCCGCCCTCGGGATCCAGCGGCTCCAGCCCGAGTGCGGTGGCCAGCGCCTCACCACCGGCGGTCGACAGGTCGACGGACACGGAGAAGTCGGTCGCAGGGACGAGGGGCGGTTCGGCAGCGTTCACGTCAGGCATTCTTCCCCCCGACCACCCGTCAGACGGTGACGGTGGTGGCCACCAGCGCGGTCTCCGAGGTGTGCGAGCCGAGCACCCCGACACCCACGGGCCGTGGGACGAAGCCGGGCAGCGCGGACAACCCGTCGGACCCGTCCATCACCCGCACCTGCGCCGGACCGGGATCCTGCAGGGTCAGTGACAGCAGGATCCCGTCGGCAGGTGGTGCGTGGAACAGCAGGCCGAAGGGTTCGCCGACGTCGGCGACCGGGATGTCCCGCGCGGTGCCCCGCCCGGCCTGGACGGAGGCCGAGACCACCGTGCTGGACGGCAGTTCCACGTAGACCAGTCGCCCGCCACGCACCGAGGTGACCCGTAGCTGCAGCTGCCGGGTGCCGCCCGGACCGGCCGACTCCGCGACGACCTGCACCTCGGGCGGCGTCAGTGCCGCGGGAGTCGCGGGACCGACGGTGGTGTCGTCCGGCAGCAGCGGGAAACGGTCGCCCAGATCCTGGCCAGTGGTGACCATCGCGTCGCTCCAGCCGGTCGGGTCCTCCCCGGGCCGCACCCACCAGGCCTGCGGCGTGCCCGGACCGGCCTCCATCGCGTACATCAGCTCCACCGGCGCGGGATGCCGGGCGTCGAACCGGTCGGTGAGCAGCCCGGTGGTCGTCGCCGCCACGGCGACCACCGCGACGACGCCGACCGGCAACAAGGAGCGCCGCCGCACCGCCGGGCCCCAGTCCTCGGCGAGGATCCCGTCCAGCACCGGCAGCAGGACCAACGCCAGCAGGGTGGCGAAGAGCGCGGCGGCGGCGCCGGTCGCCAGGCCCAGGGCCGGGAAGAACAGCGCGACCGTCGGCGCCAGCACCAGGACGGCGACGGCGCCGCCCAGAGTGACCGGGACCAACGACCAGGGTTCCGGCACGAGCATCGCAATGATGATGGCCAGGGCTCCTGCACCGGCCGGGATCGCGGCGAGGTAGGAACCGCCGGGGGCGAACGCGGCGAGGACCGCACCGAGCACGGCCAGCCAGCCCAGTCCGGCGACGGCGAGCGTGTACGCGCCGAGCCGCCGGCGCAGCAGGACGAACCAGCCGAGGACGAGCAGCAGCACCAGGGCCACCACCGCGATCCGGAACCAGCCGGGCCGCCAGGGGTCGATCATCGTCGACCACCCGGGCCGGATCCATGTCATGAGCAGCCAGAATCCCTGTGCCGCAGCGGGTCCCAGGATCAACGGGATCA
Source organism: Nakamurella alba (assembly GCF_009707545.1). NCBI lineage: Bacteria > Bacillati > Actinomycetota > Actinomycetes > Nakamurellales > Nakamurellaceae > Nakamurella > Nakamurella alba. Next base: position 112,188 of record NZ_WLYK01000006.1, read on the forward strand.
GGCCGAGTCCGCCGGCCGCGGCCAGACCGCCCCCGGTGCAGAACCCGCGACGCACCGCCAGCAGCCCGGCCGCCGCCACCAGCAGCACGGCGAGGACGGCCAGCGGCCAGACCCACCAGCCCGGGTAGACGAGCAGGTGGCCGAGGACCGGGAAGTAGGTGGCATCGCCCGACGACGGCTGCGAGAGCGCTCCGATGTCACTGCCGCCCAGCGCGTACGCCAGGGCCAGCGTGTTCGCACCGTGGTGCTGCAGCGACGCTGTCGACAGGTACTCCGGCCGGTCCTCCGGCGCGTGGTAGGTGGCACTGCCGTCGATGTAGGCCGAGTTCAGTCCGGTGAACCGGCCCGAGTCTCGCAGCGGCGAGAAGTCGGTGTCGTTCGGCAGGATCCGGTACACCTCGACGGCGAAGTTGGTGGCCACCGGGTACGGCACCGCGCCCGCGTAGAGGTCGACGAGATCGGCGTTGTCCCTGGTGGTCTCGAACATGATCGCCGGTCCGGAGGATCCGCGGGCCTCGACGTTGAGCACCACGCCGCCGTCGGCGGCCAGCGGGCTCTGGGTCACGAAGGCCTCCGCGCCGCAGAGGCAGGCCTCCTCGGCATCGGTGAACAGCAGGACGATGTCGTTGCGCTGCGGCGGTCCTGCCACCAGCGCCCGCGCGGTCTCCAGCAGCGTGGAGACGCCGGCCCCGTCGTCGTTGGCGCCGTAAGAGACCTGGACCGAGTCGTAGTGCGCCATCAGCACCACCCGCCCGGTCGACGCCGTCCCGGGAATCACCGCCACCACGTTCTGCACCCTGGCCATCGCGAAGCCACCGAGGGCGTCGTCCGCGCCGATCGCGTCCTGCACGACCGGGTCCAGCCCGAGCCCGTCGAGGGTGTTGATGATGTACTGCCGGACCTCGTCGGCCGCCGGCGACCCGGCGACGTGCACCTCCGTGCCGATCCGTTCGACGTGCGCCATGGCCCGGCCGGCACTGAACTCCGCGGCCGGGGCGTCGGCCGGCTCCGCATCGGGCGGCTGCACCGACGCCACCGCCCACCAGGCGAGGGCGCCGAGCAGCAGGATCGCCACCAGAGCGGGTACGGGGGAACGGGTCCCGGACTGCGACGTCGCCATGGGTGCATCCTCTCCCGATCAAGGTCCGGTCGCCGGGTCCGACGCGGCTCCGTCCTGACCCTGCCGGTCGAGGCGTTCCGTTGCCCCGGCGCCGGATCGGCGCTAGCGTGACGGGTGTTGGTCATGAGTCCCAGCGACAAGCTCCGGCTTGCTGGGCGGCAACCCTCCGACCGTGGCTGGGGTGCTCCGGATGAGGACCAGGTCGGCGTCAACGGCGCCGGCAACCACGGAATCGCCGCCCCCGGGCGGCCGGTCGACGGAGTACCCGCCATGACACACCGGCAGCAGTCCCACCCGGGATCCGACCGCGGCCTGCGCCCGCACGGCCGCCGCCACGTCGATCTGCAGCGGGTCTCCAGCGCACTCTGTTCCGGCTGATCAGCGCCTCTTCCCCGGCGCACGCGACCCCCGATCGCCCCCGGGGTACCCGCGCGGTACCCGGCGATCGCCACCCGCCGATCACCCGGAGTTCCCTCATGACCACCGCACACCTGCACCACCGCACCACCGCCACTGCCGACAGCCACACCACCCACCTCGCCGATGCCGGCACGCAGGAGGTCGGGCAGGACCTGACGGCCGAGCGGATCATCGCCCTGCCCGGCACCGACGGGGCGCCGGTCAACGGCGCCCGCCCGATCGACGACGTGCTGCAGGCTGCCGGTCCCGACCGGCTCACCCTCGACACCCTGCCCGGCCGCGACCTGGAGTCCGAGGAGCTGCGCGAGCTCGCGGCCTCGATCGCCGCGGACCCGACGCAGTGGCAGCAGCACGTCGCCTTCTCCGACGACAAGCGGCACTACGTCTCCCTGCACCGCGATGCGCACGTCGACGTGTGGGTGCTGTGCTGGACGCCGCAGAACGACACCGGCTGGCACGACCACGACGTGTCGTCCGGGGCGGTGGCCGTCACCGAGGGCACGCTCACCGAGCACAACCTCGCCGTCGGCACGCCGTCGCTGGCGACGGACGTGCCGGCCGGACAGGTCTTCGCCTTCGGACCCGACCACATCCACCGGCTGACCGGGCGGGATCCGGGCAGCGTCTCGGTGCACGCCTACTCCCCGCCGCTGTGGCGGATGGGCCAGTACACGGTGTCGCGCAGCGGGATGCTCCGGCGGAAGTCGGTGTCCTACGCCGACGAGCTCCGCCCCCTCGACGACATGGCCTGACCCCACCCTGGCGCCAGGATCTTCATCGCCTGCGCGTGGGAAGTTGCCGCATTTGGGACGGGTGGTGCAGGAGTCGACCACTTCGTACGCGCCTGCGATGAAGATCCTCGCGGGTACCTGGGGTCTTAGGGCACATTTTCTTCGGCCGGGTTGTCCGATCGGGCGGGTCCCGTTCGTCGTGGGGTCGTACGGTTCGACCCACGAGGAGGAGACCCCATGAAGTACATGATGTTCGTCTGCACCGATCCCGCCCCTGACACGGCTCCGGACAACGGCGAGAGCATCGAGGAGTGGGTGGAGGACGTCGACACCCGCGGGAAGCGGCTGGACGGGGAGCGGCTGCGGCCGGTCGCCGACGCCACCACGGTCCGGGTCCGGGCGGGTGAGTTGCTGGTCACCGACGGCCCGTTCACCGAGTCCAAGGAGTGGATCGTCGGGTTCGACATCCTGGAGTGCGACGACCTGGACGAGGCCATCGAGATCGCCGGCCGGCACCCGATGGCCCGCGGCGGCCGGCTCGAGCTGCGGCCCTTCTGGCCGTTCGAGGACTGAGCCGTCGCCGCACATCCCGACGTCCCGCCCGCCCCGGATCGACACCCCGCCGATCCGGGGCCGGTGCCCGGCACCGCACAGACTCCGCACCGACCCGGCGAGGAGCAGGCGGCACGATCGGCTGTCGCCAGAGCCGTCGCCGAGGAGCGGGTGCCGATCGTCGCCGGGCTGATCCGCACCACCGGCGACTGGGAACTGGCCGAGGACTGCCTGCAGGACGCGGTCGAGCGGGCGCTGCAGCACTGGCCGCTGGCCGGGACCCCGGACAACCCGGCCGCATGGCTCGCCACCACCGCCCGCCGCCGTGCGGTGGACATCCTGCGCCGCCGCCGCACCGAGTCCGACAAGCTGCAGACACTCGCCCAGGAACCCGACGAGCCCGTCCCACCCACGGATGTCACCGAAGGCGGGTACGGGGACGACGTGCTGCGGCTGCTGTTCACCTGCTGCCACCCGGCGCTCCCCCGCGCCGGCCAGGTGGCGCTGACGCTGCGCACCGTGGCCGGACTGGAGATCAAGGAGATCGCCCGCGCCTTCCTCACCTCCGAGGGCACCATGGGCCGGCGACTGCTGCGCGCCCGGGAGAAGATCCGGCACGCGGGCATCGCCTTCCGCGTACCCCCACCGCACCGCGTCGCGGAGCGCACGGCCGGAGTACTGGCGGTGATCTACCTGGTCTTCAACGAGGGCTACTCCGCCTCCGCCGGTGCCGGGCCGCGGACGGAGCTGGCCGAGGAGGCGATCCGGCTGGCCCGGCTCACCGCCGACCTGCTGCCGACCGACGGTGAGGTGCTGGCCCTGCAGGCCCTGCTGCTGTTCCAGCACAGTCGCCGGCACACCCGGTTCGGACCGGACGGTGCCGCGGTGCCGATGCCGGAGCAGGACCGCTCACGCTGGGACCGCACCCTGATCAACGAGGCCTTCGCCGCCCTGCACTCCGCCGAGGAAACCGCCGCGGCGGCCGGTCCCTACCGGTGGCAGGCCCGGATCGCCGCCGAGCACGTCCGCGCACGAACCCCGCAGGACACCGACTGGTCGGCGATCGTCACCGGGTTCGACGGGCTGCTGCAGCTCCAGCCGTCACCGGTGATCGCGCTGAACCGCGCCGTGGCGATCAGCTTCCGGGACGGTGCGGCCGCGGGTCTGCGGGAACTCGACGCGGTCGCGGACGAGCCGGGCCTGCGCGGCTATCACCTGGTGCCGGCGGTGCGTGGGGACCTGCTGCGCCGGGCCGGTCGCGGGGCCGAGGCGGTCACCGCATTCCAGGAGGCGCTGGAGTCCGCCCCGACCGAGGCCGAACGCGGCCTTCTGCGGCGGCGCCTCGATGAGCTCACAGGTCCCCCACGGCCTGCTGATGTAAGGTGACCCTTACTCACTGTTGACATGTCCACCGGCTTGCAAGAGGTTCCTGATGTCCGCACCCGCCCGTACCCGTCCCGCCCGTCCGGCTCCGCGCAAGGCCGAGGTGCTCCGTCGCGAGCAGCTCAGTCCGACGATGGTCCGGGTGGTGCTCGGCGGCGAGGGCCTCGCCGACTTCCCCGGGTCGGCCTTCACCGACTCGTACGTGAAGCTGACCTTCGGCGCGGAGACCGACGAGCGGGTGGTCCGCACCTACACCGTGCGCTCGTGGGATGCCGGGACCGGCGAGCTGGCCATCGATTTCGTCGTGCACGGCGACACCGGCGTGGCCGGCCCCTGGGCCGCCGCGGCGACCCCCGGTGACAGCCTGCTGGTGGCCGGCCCGGGCGGCGCCTACAGCCCGGACCCGCAGCTCGGCTTCCACCTGTTCCTCGGCGACGAGAGCGCCCTGCCGGCGATCGCCGCCTCGATCGAGTCGCTGCCGGCCGATGCCCGCGGCCTGGCCCTGATCGAGGTCGCCCATCACGGGTCCGAGCTGCCGGTGCAGGCACCGGCCGGTATCGAGATCCGTTGGCTGTACACCGAAGGCAGGGTGGGCGAGGTCCTGGTCGCGGCCGCCCGGGAGCTCGAGCTGCCGGCGGACCTGGACGCCTTCGTGCACGGCGAGGCCGGCTTCGTGAAGTTGCTGCGCACCCACCTGCGCGCCGATCGCAAACTCGCCAAGGACCGGCTGTCGATCTCCGGCTACTGGCGGGTCGGCGCCACCGAGGACCTCTGGCAGTCGAGCAAGCCGCAGTGGAACGCCGAGGCCGACGCCGCTGATCGGGCCGCCGGGGTCACCGACTGAGACCTGTTGGGGTGCGCGTGCTCTGGACGGGAATGCGGTAGGCACCGACGGATCCGTCCAGGGCCGGCATCACAGCGGCCACCGCCGCCTCGCGGGAGCGGACGTCCAGCCGCAGCAGGATGTTCTCGACGTGCTTGCGCACGGTGGACTCGCTGGTGAACAAGGTCTTCGCGATCCCGGCGGTCGGGATCCCTTGCGCGATCAACGACATCACCTCCCATTGACGGGAGGTCAGCAGCGGCAGCAGGTGCTGCCGCCGGGTGTGCCGGTACAGCTCCTGGATCCGCAACCGCAGCAGCTCCATGACCAGCACGTCCCGGTCGGTGAAGTCCGGGCCGTCGTACCGGCGCACCAGCAGTCGCCGGGTGATGCCGGTCGGCGCCGGCATCTCGACCACGAGTTCGTCGGCGTAGTCCCACAGGTCGGCCGCCTGCAGCAGCGGATCCTCCCGGGCCTGCCGCCGGGTCATCCGCGCGGACCGCCGCCGCGCCTCGATCGGCAGGCCGGGCCTGCACAGTCCGGTGTCGAAGAAGACCTGCACGGCCGGCTCGTCCGGCACTCCGTGCACGAGGTCCTGAACCCCCTCGACGACCGCCTGCTGCACGAGGCGGGTACGCCCCGGATGGTCCAGCTCGCACAGACCGATCTCGTCGCACGGCACCAACGCCAGCATGTCCCACAGCACCGGCCAGGGCAGCGCCGGTGCCGGGTCGTCCGGGTCCGGAGCATGCGGCTGGACCTCGTCACCACCAGGGCGGAGCAGGCCGAGCAGCGATCCGACATCTTTCGCGGACAGGTCGTGCGGTCCCACCACGGCGCCACCTCCCGGTCGTTGGATCGACCGTAACGGCAGCGCTGACCTGCACATATACGCCAAATGACGAATTCCCCGGCAGCCCCGTCCGGGGGCACCCTGCTGTTCGGAGCGATCGACACCCGGTCGGCCGCCCGACCGAGGAGGAATCGTCATGCGGAAGTCCGACGCGCGGGGCATCAGGACCGGATCACGACTGCTGTGGACCCGGCGCATGTTCGTGATGACCATGTCCGGCGTCCTGGTACTGACCGGTCCGGCAACGATCGTGCTGGCCGGGACAGACGCCGCGGGCCCGGCGCCGGCACCGGCGGTCGACACGACGGCCGGCCGGCCGGGGTGCAGCTACGGGTCGGACCTGCTGCCACCGCGGCAGAAGCGGGAGCCCGGGATCATGGTGACGGCGCGCTGCGAGCGTCCGGTGGGTTTCACCCGGGGAGCGATGCTCCCCGACGGCGTGGTGGTCACCACCACCCGGCGCTTCCTGCCGCTGCACGCCGTCGAGGCCGTTGCCTGAACAGCACCCGTCAGGCGGCGCCCGGAGGGGTCACACCCCCAGCGAGGTGCGGTCCTCCGGCTCGGCGGGCTCCTCGGTGTCACCGGCCCGCCGGTTGCGGATCAGGCTGGAGAGGAAGGCCGCCAGGATCAGCACCACGCCGATCAGGCCGGTGACCAGCTCCGGCACGTGGGTGCCGATGGAGACGAGCAGGATCACCGCCAGCGCGCCGATCGCCCAGTGCGCGCCGTGCTCCAGGTACACGTAGTCGGCGAGGGTGCCCTTGCGGACCAGGAAGACGGTCAGCGACCGGACGAAGAGCGCACCGATCAGGCCCAGGCCCAGCGCGATGATGATCGGGTCCGGGGTGATGGCGAAGGCGCCGATGACGCCGTCGAAGGAGAAGGACGCGTCCAGCACCTCGAGGTAGAGGAACAGGAAGAACCCGGCCTTGCCGGTGGCCTTCGCCAGCTGGGTCGGGCCGCCGTGGGTCTTCTCCTCGAAGAGCTCCTCCTGGTGCTCCTCGTAGTTCTCGAACAGCCCGCCCAGACCGTTGACCGCGAGGTAGGTGACGATGCCCAGCACACCTGCGCCGAGCACGACACCCGGTTCCTCCGCGACGGTCTCGGCGAAGACGTAGAGCAGGATGCCGGCCACGATCACCGACAGCGCATCCAGCTTGCCGATCTTCGCCAGCGGCTTCTCCAGCCAGGACAGCCAGGTGATCTCCCGCTCCTCGAACAGCCAGTCCAGGAACAGCAGCAGCAGGAACATGCCGCCGAACGCGGCGATCATCGGGTGCGCCTGGTTGAGGTACCAGCCGTAGGTACCCGGCGTTTCCGAGTCGCCCTTCTGCAGGGCCAGGTCGATCGCCTCGATCGGGCCGAGTTTCGCGGTCAGCCCGACGATCAGCAGCGGGAACACCAGCCGCATGCCGAACACCGCGATGACGATGCCGACGGTGAGGAACAGCTGCTGCCACTTCTCGCTCATCCGCTCGAGCACCTTGGCGTTGACCACGGCGTTGTCGAAGGAGAGCGTCACCTCCATGATCCCGAGGATCAGCGTGAGGCCGGCGGCCTGGATGCCGCCGTAGAAGTAGGCGACCACGATCGCCGCGATCGACACGATGGTCGAGATGGCGAAGATCCTGGTGGCCGAGTGCTCGGCCTTCACCGCAGTGGTCATGTGGGCCCCGATCCCATCAGCCCGGCATCGCCGGTGCGTGTGTCCTTGCCGGTGGACCGGATCGGTCCGCTCCCGTTACCGCCGCCGGTCGCCACGTGTGTCGGTGGCCGGCGCCGCGCAGATACTGCCAGAGCTCAGCCGACGTTGACGCCGAAGTCCAGCGCGATGCCGCGCAGGCCCGACGCGTACCCCTGGCCGATCGCCCGGAACTTCCACTCCGAGTTGTAGCGGTAGAGCTCACCGAAGACCATGGCCGTCTCGGTCGAGGCCTCCTCGGTGAGGTCGAACCGGGCCAGCTCGGACCCGGTGTTCCGGTCGACGACCCGGATGAAGGCGTTCCGGACCTGGCCGAACGACTGCCGGCGGTTGTCCGCGTCGTAGATCGACACCGCGAACACCACCGAGTTCACGTTCGGCGGCACCGCGACCAGGTCGACGTTGATCTGCTCGTCGTCGCCGCCCTCGCCACCGACCAGGTTGTCGCCGAGGTGCTCGATCGAGCCGTCCGGCGAGCGCAGGTTGTTGAAGAAGACGAAGTGCGCGTCGGACAGGATCTTGTGGTTCGCACCCAGCGCCAGCGCACTGGCGTCCAGGTCGTAGTCGGCGCCGGTGCTCGCCCGGACCTGCCATCCCAGGGCCACGGTCACCGAGGTGAGATTCGGCGCCTCCTTGGTGAGCGAGACGTTTCCACCCTTGGCGAGGCTGACACTCATGGACGGTCCTTCCGTGACGCTGTCTTCCGCGATGCTGTCGGTCCGTCCAGTCTTTCATCCCGCTCACCATCCCGTCCCGGGGTTGCCCTCGCCGGTCCCGGTTGCCGGCCGCGGTGACCCGCCGGCCGGCCGTTCCCGACCGGCGGCAGGATGGCCGGATGAGGATCGACCGGCAGCACGCCCTGGCGCTCGACGCCGCCGACCCGTTGCGCGAGTTCGCCGACCGCTTCCTCCCGGCACCCGGCGACGTGGTCGCCTACCTCGACGGCAACTCGCTCGGGCGGCCGACGACCGCGATCGCCGACCGGCTGGACCAGCTGGTCCGGACCGAATGGGCCGGGCGGCTGATCCGCGGCTGGACCGATCGCGGGGACGGTGGCGGTGAGAACGACAGCGGCGGTGGCGGCGAGGGTTGGATGGACCTGCCGGAGGCGGTCGGCGACGAGCTCGGCGCGGTGTGCCTGGGGGCCGGACCCGGGACGACGGTGATCGCCGACTCCACCACGGTCAACTTCTACAAGTGCGTCCGGGCGGCGGTACGGCTGCGACCGGACCGGACGCGACTGCTCACCGATCCCGCGCACTTCCCGACCAACCGCTACGTGCTGGAGGGCATCGCCGGCGAGCTCGGCCTGGAGCTGGTCTGGGCGGACGGCGCCGACGCCGTGCGCGAGGCGCTCGACGAGCGCACCGCGGTCGTGGCACTGGGGCACGTCGACTACCGGACCGGCGCGGTCGCCGACCTGCCCGGGCTGACCACCGCCGCCCACGACGTCGGCGCCCTCGTGGTCTGGGACCTGTGCCACTCGGTCGGCGTGCTGGAACCGGCGGTGGAGTCGGCCGGCGTCGACTTCGCGGTGGGCTGCACCTACAAGTTCCTCGGTGCGGGGCCCGGATCCCCGGCGTTCTGTTACGTCGCCCTGGAGCACCACCGGTTCCTGGACCAGCCGATCTGGGGCTGGCTCGGCCGGGAGGACCCGTTCGAGATGGCGCAGGGCTACGTCCCGGCACCCGGGATCCGCCGGATGATCAGCGGAACCCCTTCCGTACCCGGCATTCTCGCGGTACGGGAGGCGGTCGCACTGGCCGCCGAGGCCGGCCTGCCGCAAATCCGGGCGAAGGCCGCCGCGCTCGGCGACCTCGCCACGTCGGTGGCCCGGCAGCGACTGGAACCGCTGGGTCTGCAGGTGGTCTCACCCGCCGACGGAGCGCTGCGCGGCGGTCAGGTCTCGTTGGCACGAGCGGATGCCCGGGACCTGTGCGGCGCGCTGCTGTCCCGCGGGGTGATCACCGACTTCCGCACACCGGACATCTTGCGGCTGGGCCTGTCGCCCCTGCCCACCACCTTCGGCGAGGTGTTCGACGCCCTGGTCCTGCTGGAGTCGTTGGCCGGCTGACCCCCGCCGTACGCCCTGACGGGGCCGGGTTGTCCAATGGACCTCGGCGGAGTGCGGAGCGGGAGGAGCGCGGATGCTCGGGGACCTGACGGCGGCGACGGTGTCGCTCACCGGCGACGGCGGGACGGAGATCGAGGCGTACCTGGCCCGGCCGACCGATGCGGGACCACGCGGCGGCGTGGTGGTCATCCACCACATGCCCGGGTACGACGCGGCGACCAAGGAGATCACCCGCCGGTTCGCCGCTCTGGGCTACGACGCGGTGATGCCCAACCTGTACTCACGGGAGGCACCGCCGGGCGCCGACCCGTCCGACGCGGCGGCAGTCGCCCGCAGTCGTGGCGGCGTGCCGGACGACCGCGCGGTGGGCGACATCGGCGGCGCCGTCGGCTTTCTCCGCGGCCTGGACAGCAGCAACGGCAGGGTCGGGGTGATCGGGTACTGCTCCGGCGGGCGGCAGAGCGTGCTGATGTCCGCCCGGCTCGACATCGAGGCCGCGGTCGACTGCTACGGCGCCTTCGTCGTCGGCGATTCGCCGGAGGGCTTCCCGGTGCCGATGTCCAACCTGGTCGGGCTGCTGCCGGAGGTGCGGGCCCCGCTGCTCGGTCTGTTCGGCAACGAGGACCAGCACCCGTCCCCTGCGCAGGTGGACGAGCTGGACCGCCGGCTCACCGAACTGGACAAGCCGCACGAGTTCCACCGCTACGACGAGGCCGGTCACGCCTTCTTCGCCCTCGACCGCATCGCCTACCGGGTGCGGGCCGCCGTCGACGGTTGGGAGAAGGTCGAGGACTTCTTCGCCCGCCACCTGCAGCACCGACCGTCCTGAACCCGGACCGAACCCGAGACACCGAACCCTGACCGGAGGAGCTCCGCATGTGCACCTACGCCACCCTGCAGACAGCCATCGACGGCAGCGCCAAGGCGCCCGGCGGCCGCTGGCACCACGTCAGCGAGGCCACCGTCTACTTCGACCATCCGGTGCACGCGATGGCCGAGCACACGCTCAACATCGACATCACCGGGACGCCGTCGGATCCCGCCGCACGCATCGCCGTCGAGCTGACCGCGGAGTCGGCGCGGGCGCTGGTCCGGGCGATCAACGGCGCGTTGGCCTCGGCCCCGGCGGACATGACGGTCTGAGACAGCCGGCCGCCGGCCCGCGGAGTGCCGCCGGTGCCGGATGCGGTCCGGATCCCCGGCCGGCCATGACAAGCTGGACGGGTGCGAGGTGGACGACGGGGGAGGCGGCTGCTGCTCGCCGTCTTGGCCGCCGGTCTGGTCGCCTGCTCCCCCGCGGTCGACGGATCCGCCGTCCCGGCCCCCGGTGCAGTCGTCGCGGGTACGCCCCGGCCGTCCGCGGAACCCACCACCTCCACACCCATTACCTCCACACCGACAGCCACCGCACCGCCGACCACCACACGTCCGGGTACCGGCCCGACCTCGGCGACATCGACCGGATCGACGACTCCCGGCACACCGACAGCGCCGACAGGACCGACTGTCCCCACCCCGACCACACCCGGGCCCACCCAGACCGGCAGCGGCGGGCCGTCACCCACGGTCCCGCCCGGCGCGGCGATCACCGCCCTGGGCGCACTGCCGGTGAAGGGCCGGGCACCGTCCACCGGCTACGAGCGGGAGCTGTTCGGGGACGCCTGGACCGACGACGTCGAGGTCGACGGCGGGCACAACGGCTGCGACACCCGCAACGACATCCTGCGCCGTGACCTGGATCCCATGGTGCTCAAACCCGGGACCCAGGGCTGTGTCGCCGCTTCCGGCACCCTCGCCGACCCCTACACCGGCACCGTCATCGATTTCGTCCGCGGCCCGGACAGCGCCGAGGTGCAGATCGACCATGTGGTGGCGCTCGCCGACGCCTGGCAGAAGGGCGCGCAGCAGCTCGACCCGGCCCGCCGGATCGACTTCGCCAACGACCCGCTCAACCTGCTCGCGGTGCAGGGCGCGGCGAACCAGAGCAAGGGTGCGGGCGATGCAGCGACCTGGCTGCCCGCGCAGCGCGGATTCCGCTGCGAGTACGTCGCCCGGCAGATCGCGGTCAAGGGACGCTACGACCTCTGGGTGACCGCTGCCGAGAGGGACGCGATGGCAACTATTCTCGGTGACTGCCCGGGCCAGCCGCTGCCGAGCACGACGGACACCTCGGTGCCGGTGACCGTCCGCTGACCGGTGACAGCGGGAGTTCTCAGTTCTGACTGTAGGGCTGCCGCGACATCTCGACCGCCGGCCGGGTCGACATGTCGCGCGCCATCGCCGTTTCCCGGCGCAGCAGCTCCAGCTCGAGCCGCAACCGGTCACCCACGCTCGCCGCCTCCAGCAGCCGCTGCTTCTCCGCATTGCCCAGCAGCACCGCGCCGGCCACGGCGAAGGACGTCGCCCGGGCTCCGTCCGGCAACTCCGGTAGCTCGTCCGGCTCCAGACCCCGCGCGGCCAGCAGCGCCAGGACGTAGGCGGAGAACTGCCCGTGCACCTCTTCGGACAGCGTCCCCGCCTCGGGACCTTCCGGCTCGCCGAGCACCTCGACCTCGCCGAATGCCAGGCCGTCGTCCTCGTGCCCGACGGAGTCCAGCCGGAACCGCTCGACCCCGACCGCGAGGATGTCGAACCGCCCGTCCGGGTGCGCGACCACCCGCCGCATCTCGGCCACGCAGCCGACGTCGTACAGGTCGTTGCTGTGGTCGGTGCCGACCTCCAGCCCGGCCCGGATCCCGACCACGCCGAACCGGCGCGCCCCGTCGGGCAGCGTCAGCAGATCCTCGACCAGCCGCCGATAGCGCGGCTCGAACACCTGCAGCGGCAGCGGGAGGCCCGGGAACAGCACCGTCCCGAGCGGGAAGAGTGGCAACCGGGTCACGCCGCTCACCCTACGGGCGGGCCGCCGCCCGGGTGCGGGTTCGGTGAAGATCACCATCCGATCGCGCACACCCGGGTCACCGCGCCTATTCTCGGGTCGGGCCCGGGCGTCCCGGGCCCGACCCGTACCCGCCGCCCACGGAGTCTTCTGGATGAAGCGCTGCGTGGGTGGCACGACCCAGAGGCGGTACGCATGACGGTCCGGCAGCACAAGTACCTGCTCGACGAGTCGGAGATGCCGACGCGCTGGTACAACATCGTCCCGGACCTGCCGGAGCCGCCCGCGCCGCCGCTGCACCCCGGCACCCACGAGCCGGTCGGGCCGGACGACCTGGCCCCGCTGTTCCCGATGGACTTGATCCTGCAGGAGGTCTCGACCGAGAGCTACATCGACATCCCGGACGAGGTGCAGGACGTCTACCGGTTGTGGCGGCCCTCGCCGCTCTTCCGGGCGCACCGCCTCGAGCAGGCGCTCGGCACGCCGGCGCGGATCTACTACAAGTACGAGGGCGTGTCGCCGGCCGGATCGCACAAGCCCAACACCGCCGTGCCGCAGGCGTTCTACAACGCCAAGGAGGGCACGAAGAAGCTCACCACCGAGACCGGCGCCGGCCAGTGGGGGATCGCGCTGGCGTTCGCCTGCTCGCTCTTCGGCCTGGAGTGCGAGGTCTGGCAGGTCGGCGCCTCCTTCGACTCCAAGCCCTACCGGCGCACGGTGATGGAGACGTTCGGCGCCTCCGTGCACCGGTCGCCCTCCCAGCTGACCGAGGCCGGCCGGGCCTTCGCCGCCGATCATCCGGGGTCGCTGGGCATCGCGATCTCCGAGGCGGTCGAGGTGGCCGGGCAGCACCCGGAGGTCAAGTACGCGCTCGGCTCGGTGCTCAACCACGTACTGCTGCACCAGACGATCATCGGCGAGGAGGCGTTGCTGCAGCTGGCGAAGGCCGGTGAGTCCGGCGCCGACCTGGTGATCGGCTGCACCGGCGGCGGGTCCAACTTCGGCGGCCTGGCCTTCCCGTTCATCCGGGAGAAGCTGGCCGGCCGGCAGAACCCGGTGATCCGCGCCGTCGAGCCGGCCTCCTGTCCGTCGCTGACCCGCGGCGAGTACCGGTACGACTTCGGCGACACCGCCGGCTTCACCCCGCTGCTGAAGATGCACACCCTCGGTCACGACTTCGTCCCGGACCCGATCCACGCCGGCGGCCTGCGCTATCACGGCATGGCGCCGCTGATCTCGCACATCTACGAGCTCGGGCTGATGGAGGCGCTCTCGATCGAGCAGACCGAGTGCTTCGCCGCCGCCGTGCAGTTCGCCCGGACCGAGGGCATCGTGCCCGCCCCGGAGCCGACCCACGCCCTCGCCGCGACCATCCGGGAGGCGTTGGCCTGCAAGGAGTCCGGAGAGGAGAAGGTGATCGTCACCGCGCTCTGCGGCCACGGCATGCTGGACATGGCCGCCTACGACGCCTACCTGCAGGGCCGGATGACCGACCTCGAGCTCACCGACGACCGCCTCGCCGCCGCCCTCGCCACCGTCCCCTCCCTCGCCTGACCCCACCCCCTCCCGCCCGGCGCGAGGATCAAGTTCGCCTGCGCGTACGAAGGTGGCGACTCCTGTCCCACCCGTCCCAAATCCCACACCTTCGTACGCGTCGACGATCTTGATCCTCGCGCTTCGCCGGGTTCTGGTCTGGTTGACAAGAAGGCGTGAGCGGGCTTATGGTCGAGTTGACCAGAAAGAGGAACACGACCGAGGAGGACGTCATGGGACACGGACGTTGGGACGACAACACCTGGGCGGCGGCGGCGAGCTACCGGCGGGCGCGCGGGATCGACGATTTCCAGGCATCGGGTGACATGCACCGCCGGCCGCGGCAGTTGTGGGCCGCCGACCCGGCGCTGGAGCCGAAGGGCGTGAGCGTCCGGGAGAGCCGGGACAGCGCCGATCACCCGATCTCCGTGCCGATCGCCGTCCTGTTCGACGTGACCGGCTCGATGGGCCGGGTGCCGCGCATCCTGCAGCAGCAGCTGGCCACCCTGCACGGCCTGCTGAAGGGGGCCGGACTGCCGGCCGAGCCGCAGGTGATGTTCGGCGGGATCGGCGACGCCGAGACCGACCAGGTGCCGCTGCAGGTGGGTCAGTTCGAGTCGGACAACCGGATGGACGACCAGTTGCGGGCGCTGTTCCTGGAGGGCGGCGGTGGCGGGCAGAAGTCCGAAAGCTACGAGCTGGCGGGCTACTTCATGGGTGCCCACGTCAGCACTGATTCCTGGGAGCAGCGGGGCGAGAAGGGCTTCCTGTTCCTGATCGGCGACGAGCTGAACAAGTCGGTGCTGAGCCCGGCGGCGGTGCGCGAGGTGCTGGGCGACGAGATCCCGCGCCCCGTCCCGGTGGCCCGGCTGTACGCGGACCTGCAGCAGCGCTGGCACGTGTTCTTCCTGCTGCCGGCCGGCACCAGCTACTACAACGACCGGGAGATCGCGCGGCACTGGACCTCACTGCTGGGCGACGGGTTCATCAAGGTCCCGGACGTCGAGCAGGTCGTCCCCACCATCGTCGACCTGGTCGCCGAACGGACCGGGGCGGCCGGCACCGGCAGCGTCTTCGGCACCCGCCCGGAGGCGCACGCAGGAAACGGCGGCGCCACCGGGTTCACCGGCACGACCACCGCCGCGCGGCAGGCGGGCACCGACTTGGTGCACCACCCGCTGCGGACCCTGCGCCGGCTGGCCCTGCCCGGTGGGGCACGCTGACCCCGGCTGACCACCGAGCCGGCACCGAGCAGTCCCGACCAGCGCCGAGCAGCACCGAGCAGTACTGAACAGCACCGAGCAGGACCGAGCACAGGAAGTGGAGTGGGAACGGTGAGCACGCACATCGACGGTCACGTGGTGGTCGTGGACCTGGGGTTCGGCGACGCCGGCAAGGGCGCCACCGTGGACCGGTTGTGCGCGCAGCACCCGACGGGCGCCGTCGTGCGGTTCAACGGCGGCGCCCAGGCGGCCCACCGGGTGGTCGCCGGGGACCGGGAGCACGTGTTCCGGCAGTTCGGGTCGGGATCGCTGACCGGCACCCGCACCCTGCTGGCCGGCACCGTCGCGGTGGAGCCGATCGACCTGGCCCGGGAGGCCGACGAACTGTCCGCCCTCGGGGTCGCCGATCCGTTCGCGCTGCTCTCGGTGCACCGCGACGCCCTGCTCACCACCCCGATCCACGCCGCCACCAACCGCGCCCGGGAGGATGCCCGCGGTACCGGCCGGCACGGCTCCTGCGGCCTGGGCATCGGCGAGACCGTCGCCTGGTCACTGACCCACGACGCTCCCCGGGTCGCCGACTGCACCGAGCCGGACCTGTTGCGGCGCAAGCTGGATGCGCTGGCACGGGCCTGCGCGCCGGTGATCGCCGACTCCGGCCACCACCATCCATCGGTGGCCGACCTGGTGGACCTGTATCGGGAGTTCGCCGCCACCGTCCGGATCGTCGGCGACGAGGAGGAGGCCCGGCTCGCGACCTACGGCCGGTTGGTCTTCGAGGGTGCCCAGGGCGTGCTGCTCGACGAGTGGCACGGCTTCCACCCGCACACCACCTGGTCGACCGTCACCCCTGACCACGCGCTCGCCGTGCTGCGCGGCATCGGTGCCGGACTCGAGGACGTGACGGTGCTCGGCGTCACCCGCAGCTACCAGACCCGCCATGGTGCAGGACCTTTCCCCTCCGAGGACTCCACCAGGGCCGACCGCTTCCCGGAGGCCGCGAACGGCACCGGCCGGTACCAGGGCGGGTTCCGGACCGGCGCGCTCGACCCGCTGTTGCTGCGCTACGCGATCCGCGCCTGCGGCGGCGTCGACGGACTGGCCTTGACCCACCTGGACCGGATCGACACCGGGATCGACGTCGTAACAGCACATCTCGTCGACGATCAGCGGCTGGTCGACATCGCCGGACCGTTCCCGGTGGACCCGGAGTACGTGCAGCAGAGCGCGCTGACCGCTCAGCTGCAACGCACCCGGGTGGAACTGGCGGCCGCCCCGACCGATCCTGCCGCGTTCACCGCACTTGTCGCCGCGGAACTGGGCACTCCTGTCCTGATGGCCGCCGCTGGCCCGGACCGTTCCGACATCACGGACACGACAACGGTTCCCGCCGCCTGAGTCGCTCGGTCAGCCCGACCGCCAGGTCCACCAGGCGGCCGGGCGACCACCGGTGGACACCCGCTCGGACTCGTCCCGCTCCAGCCACTCGGAACGGCGCAGCAGCCTGTTGAGGTTCGCCGGATCGGGCCGGCCGCCCTGCAGCGCAGCGGTCGCAGTCACCGCCCGGGCGAGGGTGAAGCGCTCACCCAGCAGGGCCCGGGTGAAAGTCGTTTCCCGCCAGAGAAGGTCGCCCAGGGCGGGACGGCAGTCCCGGACGATCCCGTCGTGGTCGAAGGCCAGCTCCGGCACCCGGTCCAACGGTGCGAACTCCACCTCGGGCGCCGCGGCGGCCACCACCGCCCACAGCGCCACCGACAAGGTCGGCCCGCGCGGATCGCGCAGCGGTTCGTCGAAGGTGAGCAGCTGACCCATCCCGCGGATCGCGGCCGCCGGGGTGCCCAGCTTGCCGGTCAGCGCGCGACTCCCGGCCTCCCGCAACCGCTCCCCGCGTCCGAGCAGGACCCCGGGCAGCGCCAGCCGACCGCGGAACGGGGGCTGGGACCGGGCGACGACGCCCAGCAACGGCACCTCGTCATCCGCGAGGTAGCGCAGGGCGAGCACGTCGACGGACACCAGTGACGAGTCAGGGACCTCGGCCATCGGTCAGGGATCGATCGGGTGGTCGCGGCGCCAGCGCGCGTCCATCCACCAGGCGAACAGCAGCCCGACGACAACGGCACCGACCAGCCAACCGATCACCGCACCGTTGAGGACGATCCCGATCCCGAGCACCACCAGGAAGGCGATCAGCCACCACACCACGGCCGCCACCAGGCGGTCCGTCCGGCGGGTCACCCTGCGTCTGGCCACCCGCCCACCGTAACGGTCCCGGTCAGGAGACGACGACGCCGCCCCAGACTCGGCGGCCCGATCGATGCCCGGCGCCGGCGCGATCGCCCCGAGGAGACTGCGCCGCACTACCGTGGACGGAGCCGACCAACCGGAGGACCACCGCCATGCCCCGCACCATCGCCACGAACACGCAGGCTGACATCCATGCGCTGCTGGACTTCGTCCGGCCCCGGCACCACATGGTGCTGATCACCCAGCGGCGCGACCACGGACCGCAGGCGTCACCGGTGACCGGTGGCGTCGACGAGGCCGGCCGGATCGTCATCTCCAGCTACCCGGAGCGGGCCAAATCGCGGAACGCCGAGCGCACCGGACACGCCACCGTGCTGGTGCTCTCCGACGACTTCAACGGGGCCTGGGTCCAGGTGGAGGGTCCCGCCGAGGTGCTGCAGCTGCCCGAGGCGGTCGAGCCGCTGGTCGACTACTTCCGGTCCATCGCCGGCGAGCACTCCGACTGGGACGAGTACCGGCAGGCCATGGTCGACCAGGGCAAGTGCCTGATCCGGATCACCCCGGAGCGCTGGTCCCCGATCGCCACCGGCGGCTTCCCCGCCCGGCTCGCCTGAGCAGTACCGGTCAGCCCGCGTTCTGGTAGGTGCCCATCAGGATTCCGCGGGCCAGGGTGTGGAAGACCATGTTGAACGAGAGCACGGCGCAGGACACCTGCTCGTCGATTTCCAGCGCCTCGACGTCCAGCGCGTGCACCACGAAGTAGTACCGGTGCGGGCGGTCACCGGCCGGCGGCTGTGGGCCGTAGTAGCCGGCGGCACCGCCGTCGTTGCGCAGGTGGAACGCCCCGACCGGCAGCTCGCCGGAATGCGACCCGGCGCCGCGCGGCAGCACCGTCACCGACCCGGGGATCCCGGCCAGCGCCCAGTGCCAGAACCCGCTCGGGGTCGGCGCGTCCGGGTCGTAGGCGGTCACCACGAAGCTCTTGGTGCCCTCCGGGAAACCGGTCCAGGCCAGCTGCGGCGAGGTGTTGCCGCCGTCCGCGATGAAGTCGTGCCCGATCGTGCCGCCCGGCTCGAGATCGTTGCTGGTCACGGTGAACGAGCCCACAGCGGGCAGCAGCTCGTAGGGGTCCGGGGGCAGCGGGCGGTCCAGCGACATCGGCGGTCTCCTTCGATCAGGACGCGGTGCGTTCCCCTCCGAGGGTACGGACGGGAGGCCGGCCGGGTCGGGCAGGGCTACTGCACCAGCTCCGCCGCGGCCCGGGCGATCGCCAGCTCCTCGTTGGTCGGCACCACCATCACGGTGATCGCGGCCCCCGCCGGCGAGATCACCCGGGCGTGCGGGGAGCGGGCGGCGTTGCGCTCCGGGTCCAGTTCGATGCCCAGTCGCTCCAGCCCGGCCAGCACCCGCGCCCGCACCACCGGCGAGTTCTCCCCGACGCCGGCGGTGAACGTGATGACATCGGCCCCGCCGAGCACCGCGTGGTACGCGCCCACGTACTTCCGGATCCGGTGGCAGTAGACGTCCAGCGCCAGCGTCGCGTCGGCATCCCCGTCGTCGACACGCCCGGTGAGGTCCCGGAAGTCGCTGACGCCGGCCAGCCCGAGCACCCCGGAGCGCCGGTTCAGCAGGTCCTCCAGCTGGTCGGCGCCGACACCGGCCACCCGCATCAGGTGGATGAGCACCCCGGGATCCACGTCGCCGCTGCGGGTCCCCATCACCAGGCCCTCGAGAGGTGTGAGTCCCATGGAGGTCTCGATCGCCCGGCCGCCCAGCACCGCGGAAGCGGAGGCGCCGTTGCCCAGGTGCAGCACGATCTGCCGCAGCTCCGAGAGGTCCCGGCCGAGCACGTCGGCGACCTGCCCGGACACGTACTGGTGCGAGGTGCCGTGCGCGCCGTACCGCCGGATCCCGTACCGCTGCGCGGTCGTCGCCTCGATCGCGTAGGTGGATGCCGCGGCCGGCAGGTCCGCGAAGAAGGCGGTGTCGAAGACGGCGACCTGCGGCACCCCGGGGAACGCCGCGGCCGCTTGCTCGATGCCCAGGGCGTTCGCCGGGTTGTGCAGCGGCGCCAGCGAGGACAGCTCCCGGATCCCGCGCAGCACCTCGTCGTCGACGACCACCGGTGCGCTCCAACGGGTCCCGCCCTGCACCACCCGGTGCCCGACCGCGATCAGCCGGATCCCGTCCAGCCGCGACCCCGACTCGTCGAACAGCCGCTGCATGACACCGAGCGCCGCGGCGTGGTCCGGGACCGCCCCCTCGAAGGTGGTCCGGTTTCCGGCGTAGGTGTGCACGGCCCGGGAGTGCGGGTCGCCGATCCGTTCGATCAGCCCGGTGGCGACGGCGGCCCCGGCCGCCGGGTCGACCAACTGGTACTTCATCGACGACGATCCCGCGTTGATCACCAGCACGGCCGACTTCATGCCGACACCCCTTCTCCGGCAACGACGTCCGACGCACCGCTCTCCGCCGCCTGGATCGCCGTGATGGCAACGGTGTTCACGATGTCGGCCACCAGCGCGCCGCGGGAGAGGTCGTTGACCGGCTTGTTCAGCCCCTGCAGCACCGGGCCGATCGCCACCGCGCCGGCACTGCGCTGCACGGCCTTGTAGGTGTTGTTGCCGGTGTTCAGGTCCGGGAAGATCAGCACCGTGGCGCGGCCCGCCACCGCCGAGTCCGGCATCTTCGACGCGGCCACCGACGGGTCGACCGCCGCGTCGTACTGGATCGGCCCCTCCACCAACAGATCCGGCCGCTCCCGGTGGACCACATCGGTGGCCTCGCGCACCTTCTCGACATCCGCACCGGCCCCCGACGTCCCTGTCGAGTAGGACAGCATGGCCACCCGCGGATCGATGCCGAAC
Organism: Nakamurella alba; assembly: GCF_009707545.1. Classification (NCBI taxonomy): domain Bacteria; kingdom Bacillati; phylum Actinomycetota; class Actinomycetes; order Nakamurellales; family Nakamurellaceae; genus Nakamurella; species Nakamurella alba. The sequence continues at coordinate 132,591 of NZ_WLYK01000006.1, forward strand.
TGCGCGGCGGTCGCGGCCGAGGACACCGCGATGTCGGCGAGCTGCTCGGCGGTCGGGTCGGGGTTGACCGCGCAGTCGCCGTAGACCAGCACCCGGTCGGCCAGACACATCAGGAACACGCTGGACACGATCGCCGTCCCCGGTGCGGTGCGGATGATCTCGAACCCGGGCCGGATGGTGTGTGCGGTGGTGTGCATGGCGCCGGACACCATGCCGTCGGCCATTCCCAGGTGCACCATCATGGTGCCGAAATAAGAGACGTCGGTGACGATCTCGCGTGCCCGCTCGACCGTCATGCCCTTGCGCTCGCGGATCCGCGCGTACTCGACGGCGAACTTCTCGACCAGTTCCGGCTCGTGCGGCGACAGGATGGTCGCCGCCCCGATGTCCAGCCCGGCCGCGGAGGCCTTGGCCCTGATGGAGTTCTCGTCGCCGAGCAGTGTGAGCTCGGCAACGCCCAGCCGGAGCAGCGAGGCGGTCGCCGCCAGGATCCGCGGGTCCTCACCCTCGGGCAGCACGATGTGCCGGCGCCGGCTCCGCGCCCGGTCCAGCAGCCGGTGCTGGAACATCAGCGGCGTGACGACCTGGGACGCCGCGAGATCCATGGCGTCCAGCAGTGCCTCGCCGTCCACCGACTCGGCGAAGACCCGCCGGGCGGTCTCGATCTTGGCCGTGGCACCGGCCGACAACCGGCCGCGGACGGCCGCGAGCGCGGCGGCGGTCTCGAAGGTGCCGCCGTCGCTGACGATGATCGGCAGGTCCTGCTGCACGCCCTCGATCAGCCGAGCCACCGGCTCCGGCGGCGCGTAGCCACCGGTCAGCACGATCGCCGACAGGTGCGGGAAGGTGCCCGACTGGTGCGCCATCACCAGCCCAGGCAGCAGGTCGGAGCGATCGCCGGGAGCGATGACCGTGACGTCCTCGTGCAGCCGGATCAACACGTTGGGCAGCGACATGGCCGCGACCACGAACCCGAGCGACTCCCGCTCCAGCCACTCGGTGCTGCCACGCACCAACCGGCCGTCGCACGCCTCCAGCAGCGCCCCGACGGTCGGTGCCACCAGCAGCGGCACCTCCGGGATCGCCGCGACCGGCCCGGTGGCCCCCGCCGCCAACGCCGCCCGCACCGCGTCCAGGTCCGCCGGCTCGACCCGGTTGGCGATGACCGCGATCGGGTGCGCATGCGCGGCGGCCAGTTCCGAGGCCGCCATGTCGACCGCCGTCCGCACCTGCGCCGGGGTGCGGCCGCGGCCGTGCACCACCAGCACCACCGGCACGCCCAGGTTCGCCGCCACCCGGGCGTTGAATGCCAGCTCGTTGGGGGTGGAGACGTCGGTGTAGTCGCTGCCCAGCACGATCAGCACCTCGTAGCGGGCGGAGAGCGCGTGGAACTTCTCGACGATGGTCGACAGCGCCGCGTCCTGGTCACGGTGCATGTCCGCGTAACCGACGCCGATCGCGTCGGCGTACCCCTGCTCGATCCCCGGGTGGTCCAGCAGCAGCTCGACCACCAGGTCGGTGCTCGCCACGGACTCGGTGACCGGCCGGAAGACCCCGACCCGGCCGACCCGCCGGGTCAGCAGGTCGGCGAGTCCGAGCGCAACCGTGGACTTGCCGGACTCCCCCTCGGGCGAGGCGATGTAGACGCTGCGCGACATGGGCCGAGCCTAGAGGGACGGCCCCGGCGCGGCCCGGGTCCGGGCGTCCCTGCCACCTGCTGTTCACGCCACGCATGCCCGGCCCGACCTGCTCCGGAGCCGGCCTGTGTGATCCTTGGTCGGCGCAGTGTGATCCTTGGACAGCACGCCGTGGTCCTCGCGACATGCGGTGGCGTCCGGGTCGGCACCGGCAGGCGGCCGGATCGATGCCGGACAGGTCCAGGACAGGAGTGACCGGACAGGTGGCGGGGTGGTGAACGCCGAACGGGACCCTTCCGGGGACCCGGCCGCCGACGACCCTGTCGACGACCGTTCCGACGCCTCCGGGACGACGCCGGTCGACGGCACCACCGAGCCGGCCGAGCTGCGTGCCGTCGAGGCGCTCGAGGAGACGGCGGTCACGGCGAACCGACCGTGGTGGCACCTGGTGCTGCGGATCGTCGGCGGGGTGGTGATCGTCGCCGTCATCATCGCGGTGCTGGCCGACAAGGTGCCCTCGCCGGCGGAGATCGGCGATGCCCTGCGCCGGGCCAACTGGTGGTGGGTGGCCGCCGGGCTGTTCCTGCAGGCGGCGTCCGTCGGCATGCTGGTCCGCCAGCAGCGCCGGCTGCTCAAGGCCTTCGGTATCCCGATCCGGTTCTCCCGGATGGCCGCCATCACCTACTCCAGCACCGCGATCTCGATGAGCATGCCGGCCGGCGGCGCATTCGGTGCCGGTTGGTCCTACCGGCAGTACCGGGCCAGCGGCGCCAGTTCCGCCACCGCCGCGGCGGTGCTGCTGCTCTCCGGCGTGTTGTCGGTGATCGCACTGGTGCTGCTCTACCTCGCCGGGCTGGGCTTCGCCGGACTGTCCCGGCTGCGTGATCTGGGGCTCGAGTACCCGGTGCGGGTGGTGCTGATCGGGCTGGCCGGGGTCGCCGTGGTGGCCGGCCTGAGCGTGCTGATCAGCCGTGGGGCACAGGCGATCCCGTCCGGCCCGCGCAAGGGCGGGAAGTACACGGCCTGGGCGGAGCGGCACCCGCGGCTCGGCGCCGCCGCCTCCGGGCTGCTCTCGACAGGACGCCGGGCGCAGCGGGTCCCGGTGCGGGACTGGCGTTTCGCGCTGATCACCTCGATCGGCAACTGGGGGCTGGACGCCGCCTGCCTGTACGTCTGCTGCCTTGCCGTGGGGGTGCGGATCGACCTGTTCCAGCTCGGGCTGATCTACCTCGGCATCCAGCTGGTCCGGCAGATCCCGCTCACCCCGGGCGGTATCGGCGTGGTCGAGGCGTCCCTGCTGGCCGCGCTGGTCGCCGCCGGGGCGGCCGAGGGTCCGGCCTCCGCCGCCGTGCTGCTCTACCGGCTCTTCTCCGCCTGGCTCATCGTGCCGGTCGGCTACGGGATGATGTGGCTCCTCCGCAAGCGCCGCGCCGCCGAACGTCCCGCCACCGGCAATCAGGTCTGATCCTCCGCTGCACCGCCCACGCCGAACGCCCTGCAACCAGTGACGGTCGCAGGGCGTCAGCGCATGCCAGGGCAGGTCAGGAGCAGGTCAGGCTCAGTGCAGGTTGCAGGAGGACAGGCCCTCGTAGATGCCGACCCGGAAGGCGTCGAGGCGGTCCCAGGCGGTGCCGTCGCCGGTCTCCACCAGGGCGTTGTCCTTGTCCGCGAAGACCAGCACCTTGACGGCCTCGTCGAAGTCGCCGGGCGAGAGGTTGCCCTTGTTGTACAGGTCGGCGGTGACGGCGCCCAGGGTGCAGATGCGCTCGGTCATGTCGGTGCTGGAGCCGAACTTCGTCTGCAGGTACTCGGTGTAGGCCAGGATCATCGCGCTGCCGAGACCGTAGTCACCGTAGGTCTTGTGGATGTCGGCGACGGAGTCCATCGGGTTCAGGTCGATGGAGCCGGCAGCGTCGCAGTAGGACACCAGGTGGTCGTCGGCACAGGACGGGTCGCCCTTCGCACCCTCGCTGACCTCGGGGGTGACGAACCCGGAGTCCTGGGTGAAGCGCTCCGTCCAGAATTTGTCGAGAATGCTCTTCGTCCCGTCGATGGTCTGGTCGAGATTCAGGTTGCCCATACCGTCGGTGGAGGCCGACGTAGCGGTGAACTGCTCGGCGGTGAAGATGCGCTCGTCGTTGAAGTCGTCACGGCAGACCGTCGGGCCGCCGAGGTAGCCGTCCTGGGTGGCGGAGATCCGGTCGAAGACGCTGCCGTGCGCCCGGGCGTGCTCCGGGTCGGTGCCGGCGGGATCGCCCATCTCCCAGACGTAGTCGCCCAGCACCCGGTCCAGGTTCTCCGCACTGAACTCGAAGTGCGGGGCCAGGCCGTCGGTCACGGCCTTCGCCCAGGCACCGGCCAGGCAGTCGGCCTGCGTCTCCAGCACGATGGAGCGGGCACCGCTCCAGTCCAGGAAGCGGAACTGCAGGGCATGGCCGAACTCGTGGGCGAAGGTGAAGGCGACGTCGAGATCGCTGTAGTCCTCGGCGATCCGCTCCAGGTACTTGGCGTCGTAGGAGATCGAGTCGTCGGCACCGCAGAAGAAGGCGTTGTTCCGGGCGTCCTCCGGGGTGTCCAGACAGGCCGGGATCTCGGAGTTCGGGTCGTCCGGGTCGACGGCGTAGACGCCGCCCTTGAGCGGCGGCAGCGGCTCGCCGAACACCTCCTGCGACACCGAGTCCCAGTAGGCGATGACGTCGGACAGCGAGTCCTTCGCGAGCTGATCCGTGGCGGTGCCCTTGTCGCCGATGATCTCGATGTCGGTGGCCGGCTCCACATCGGTGGGCCGGGTGGGGCCGTCGGTCTGGCCCAGGGTGGTGGCGGGCGGAGCCACCGTGGTGGCGCCGGTGGTCAGGTCGACCGGGCCGGTCTGCTCGGTGGTCGGGGTGGCCGGGCCGGAGGTGGACGCACCACCGGTGGTGGACGGCGCCGATGCGGCGGTCGAGGTGTTGCTACCGGCCATGGCCAGCGCGGCCGGGGCGGCGGCGGTGCCGGCCACGGTGCTCGAGCAGCCGACGACGAGGGCCAGCGACACCGCACCGAGGGCGGCACCGAAGGCGGTGCGCCGCCGGACGGCGTCCCGGCGGCGGGACGGGATCGGGGAGATGGTGTTCACGGTGGGGGCCTCATGGTCCTGGGTCAGGTGCTGCTGTCGGGTCGGTTGCTGCATCGGACGGAGGAAATGCCTGATCCGTTCCGCGAAGTGTCGCGCCTACCGGACCGATCCGCTGCCCTTTTCGTCCGTTCCGGCGATCGTGGCGCGCGCACCCCTCCGGCGGCACGGTTCCGAGGAGCGGGGTGACCGTTCGCAGATACATCTGCACCCCGGCCGGTTCCCGTCGGGCACCGCGCCACCCGGTGGAGGCAGCGACAGCGGACGAGCACTGCGACCGCCCGCCCGAACGGCCGGTGGACGGCGGACGACCCGGCGGGTCCACCCTCGCCGTGCCGCGCCCCGCCCCCTACTCTTCCGACCATGGCCGACCCCCAGCTCACCGAGACCGACCGTCCCGCCGGTCGCGGGACGATCTTCGCCTGGGGCGTCTGGGACTGGGGCGCCTCCGGTTTCAACACCGTGGTGGTCACCTTCATCTTCTCCGTCTACCTGACGAACGTGGTGGGCGACGACCTGCCCGGCACGATCGAGGCCGGCACCTGGTACACGTGGTCGGTCGCCGCCGCAGGCGTGCTGATCGCGGTGCTCGCTCCGGTCAGCGGCCAGCAGGCGGACCTGGGCGGGCGGCGGCGCCGGTCGCTGGCGATCTTCTCGATCCTGGTGCTGCTCTGCATGATCGGGCTGTTCTGGGTCCGCGACGACTCCTCGTACTTCTGGCTGGGCGCAGCGCTCATCGGCCTCGGCTCGGTGTTCTTCGAGATCGCCGCGGTCTTCTACAACGCGATGCTGCGGCAGATCTCCACTCCGGCCACCATCGGCCGGGTCTCCGGTTTCGGCTGGTCGATGGGCTACTTCGGCGGCATCTTCCTGCTGCTGATCTGCTACTTCGGTTTCATCGCGGGCGACGGCGACACCCGCGGTTTCCTCGGGATCAGCACCGAGGACGGCTTCAACATCCGGGTCGTCGCACTGGTCGCCGCGGTGTGGTTCGGGCTGTCGGCCCTGCCGGTGCTGTTCGCCGTCCCCGAGGTCGCCGCCGCGCCGAAGCGGGAACGCACGCCGCTGCTGTCCGCCTACCGCAAGCTGTTCCGGGACATCGCCGAGCTGTTCCGCACCGACCGGCAGATCGCCTTCTTCCTCATCGCCTCGGCGATCTTCCGCGACGGGCTCGCCGCCATCTTCCACTTCGGCGCGATCCTGGCGGTGCTCGTCTACGGCATCTCCGACGCCGACGTGCTGATCTTCGGCGTCGCGGCGAACGTCATCTCGGCGATCGGCGCGCTGTCGGCCGGCGTGCTGGACGACCGGGTCGGGCCGCGATTCGTCATCGTCGTCTCGCTGGTCGGCCTGATCATCACCGGCACCGTGCTGCTGTTCCTGTCCGGGCCGATGATGTTCTGGATCTTCGGCCTGGTCCTCTGCCTGTTCGTCGGCCCGGCGCAGTCCGCGTCCCGGACCTTCCTGATGCGGATCACCCCGCCCGGCCGGGAGGGCCAGATCTTCGGCCTCTACGCGACCACCGGTCGCGCGGTGAGCTTCCTCGCGCCGGGGCTGTACGGGCTGTTCGCCGCGGTCCTGGGTGGCCAGCGGTACGGCACCGTCGGTATCGTCATCGTGCTGCTGGCCGGGTTGATCGCGATGCGCTTCGTCGGCCGGCCCGTCGACAAGTCCGCCGCACCGGTCACGTCCGGAACCCCCGTCTCCTGATCCGCGGTCAGCCCCGGTAGAGCTCCCGGCAGGCCGCGACGGCGGCGTCCAGCTGCACGTCCCGCTGGGCGATCCCCCACTCCCGGCCGGCCCGGTCCACCGCGATCGTGGTCCAGCCGGTGCCGGTCTCGTCCGACAGGTGCAGCAGGACGGTGTGCCCGTCGAACTCGACCCGGACCCGGTGCCGGTCGTTGCCCGGATCCACCAGCCCGCGCACGACGCCGTTCGGCCCGGCGGCGGTACCGACGAAGGAGTTCCAGCGCCCCCGCGGCGCGTCCGGGCGGTCGATCCGGGTGCTGTGTCCGTCACTCATCGCGCCATTCTCGCCGGACCCGGAAGCTACCGGCGGCCGCCGGGGTTGCAGCGGGGGTGAGCACACTGCACGGCGAGTACAAGGTTCCCGGCGGCAAACTGGTGGTGGCCGACCTGGCCGTCGAGGACGACCGGCTGACCGGTGTCCGGATCTCCGGTGACTTCTTCCTGGAGCCGGACGAGGCGCTGGAGGAACTGACCGCGGCGCTGCAGGGCCGGCCGGCCGACACCGATGCGGACGCACTGGCCGCAGCCGTGCGCCGGGCGATCGGCCCGGGGGTGACCATGGTCGGGTTCACCCCGGAGTCGGTGGCGATCGCTGTCCGCCGGGCGCTGGGCCGGGCCACCAGCTGGCACGACCACCGATTCGAGTTGATCACCACCGGACAGCTGCACCCGCCGCTGCAGATGGCGGTCGACGAGGTGCTGGCCCGGCAGGTCGGCGACGGCACCCGCGGGCCGGCGCTGCGGATCTGGGAGTGGGCGTCGAACGCGGTGATCATCGGGTCGTTCCAGTCGCTGGCGAACGAGGTCGACTCCGAGGCAGCGGCGGAGCACGACGTGACCGTGGTGCGCCGGATCTCCGGCGGCGGGGCGATGTTCGTCGAGCCCGGCAACACCATCACCTACTCGCTGTACGTACCGGCGTCCCTGGTCGAGGGCCTGTCGTACGCCGCGTCGTACGCCTTCCTCGACGACTGGGTGCTCGGCGCGCTGGCCGACGTCGGGATCTCCGCGACGTACGTGCCGCTCAACGACATCGCCTCCCCCGCCGGGAAGATCGCCGGTGCGGCGCAGAAGCGGTTGGCGAACGGCGCCGTGCTGCACCACGTGACGATGGCCTACGACATCGATGCGAACAAGATGCTCCAGGTGCTGCGGATCGGCCGGGAGAAGCTGTCCGGCAAGGGCATCGCCAGCGCCGCGAAGCGGGTGGATCCGCTGCGGTCGCAGACCGGGCTGACCCGGGAGGCGATCGTCGACGCGATGATTGCCCACTTCCGCGGACGCTACGGACTCAGCGAAGTGACGCTGGATGCCGTCACCCTGGCCGAAGCGGAAGAGCTTGCGGTGTCGAAGTTCTCCAGCCCGGAGTGGACCGCCCGGGTGCCCTGAGCATCGCTGCCGGCCCGGCAGATCGGATCGGACGAGGGGTTGCACCGCCGGAGACTGTCGAGATCGCCGTCGTCGGCCGGAGGGTCGACAGGTGGCGCGCAGCAGACCTCCGGGTCGGCAGACTACGGCTCAGCCGAGTTCACCGGCGCGGGCCCGGCGGGCGGCGCGGCTGAGCTCGCCGGAGGTCCGGCGCAGCTGACCGGAGCGCTCCGCGGGATCGGCACCGGGGTCCGGGTCGGCCAGGCTCCCGGTCGCCACAACGGCGCAGAACGCGGCCGCCCGGTCGAGGGCGACATCCAGGTCGGCGGTCACCGCGCCGGTGAGCACGGCGTCGGCGACGTCGGCGACCTCCTGCGGACCGGGCGGATCGGCCACTCCGGCGACCGCCTCGTCGGCGCCGCCGCGCACGGAGCCGATGGCGAACCAACCGGCCAGCCTCCGCGGCTCCCGCCGGATCCACTCGCGCAGCAGGTAGAGCCGCCAGAGCGCACCGGGCAGGGTCTCGGCCTCGCAGCCGGCCCAGAGCGCGGCGACGTCGTCCAGCCCCTCGGTCTCCACCAGCCGCACCAGCCGGGCGATCTCGTCCTCGTCGGCGCTGTGCTGCCGGCCGCGGGCCAGTACGGCGCGGGCCGTCCGGTGCGCGGCCTCCCACCGGGCGCTCTCGTCCTGCGCGCCGGCCAGTCGGGCCACCACGTGCGGGGCCAGCGGGACCGGGCGGCGGGGACGGTGAGCAGGCTCGGACACGTCTCCATTGTCCCGCTTCCGCCCCAACCCGGTGCGCACCCAGGCGCGCACGGACACCTCCGCCCGCGCGCGGCGTGAGGATGCCCGCGGCCGTCCGGCCCGCTCCGATCGACGCTCCGTCCTCTACCGCTGTCCAGCTCTGACCCGGATGGGCGACAAGCTGCGTCTGCTCTGGCATCCTGTGGTGGCGCTCCGTCACATCCATCGGTCGGCGGGTGCGTCCCGGACAGCGTGGTGCGGGGACACGCCTCACACAGGACGCGTCTGGGGACGACATGACGAGCTGGGCCGCAGTGAAGCAGTTGATCCGGTCCGACATCGACCGGTACCAGTACATGCTCGAGCTCGACGGTGTGCTGCCGCGCCGCGGACCGCAGCTGGTCCGCGACCTGCGCACGTTGCTGCTCTGCAAGGGCGCCCAGGCCGGGATCGTGTTCCGCCTCGGCCACGCCCTGATCGCCTGGACGCCGACCACGGTTGCCGGCCGGTGGGGGCGGCGGGTGGGCCGGATCGGTCACTGGATGGCCGGTCGGGTGATCGAGACGCGGACCGGGATCCAGATCGCGGACCGCGCGACCATCGGCCCTGGTCTCTACATCGGGCACTTCGGCGGCGTGATCATCGGCGTCGTCACCATGGGCGCGAACTGCAACCTGTCGCACGGCGTCACCCTCGGCCGCTCCGGCCGGGTCGGCGACCTGGCCAGACCCACCCTGGGCGACCGGGTGTGGGTGGGTCCGGGGGCGGTCCTCGTCGGTGGGATCACCATCGGCGACGACGCCGCCGTCGGCGCGAACACCGTGGTCACCAAGGACCTTCCGGCCCGGAGCACTTCCGTCGGGTCCCCGCCGCGGACCTTCCCGGACCGCGGCAGCTTCGAGATGATCGTCTACCGCGGATCGGAGGAGGACCCAGGGCGACATGCTTCCCTCCTCCGCATCGCACCGGCCGGAGGTGACCGGGGACTCCCCGAGCAGCGCCGCCGGTTCGAACCGGAGCCGACCGAGGTCGGTCCGGTGGTCAGCGGCAGACCCGCCTGACGCCGATACCACCCGCAGAGCACCCCGAGGACCCGCCACCAGTCCGGGTCCAGTTCGGCCCCGGTCCGTGCGATCAGCCGACGGCGAGGACGAAGGGGAACACGGCCTCCGCGCCGGCGCGGCGGAGCTCACGGGCGAGCACGGTCAGCGTCCAACCGGACGAGGTGAGGTCGTCGACCAGCAGCACCCGCCGCCCCGCGAGGTCGTCGCCGTCGTAGTGGTGCCGGCCGGCCACCGAGCGCAGCCGCTGTGCGGAGTTGACGTCGGCACTGTCCGGGCCGCGCGCGGGGACGAACGCCCCGAGGTAGGGCACCTTGAGATACCGCGCCAGTCCTGGTGCGAGGTGGCCGGCGAGCAGCGGGCGGCTGTCCGAGGCGACCCCGACCACGGCATCGACACCGTCCGCTCCGTGGATCTCCGGCCAGGCGGACAGCACCTCGGCCGCGGCATGCCGGAGCGGAACCGGGGTCTCGGCGTCCGGCGCACCCGTCCGGAACACCTCGCGGAGCGCGTTGCCCCAGCCGATGCCGTCGAGCCGGCCGATCGCCCGTCCGGGCTCGGCCCGTTCGCCGTCCGGGATCTTGCCCGTCAGCGCGACGCCGATCGACTTCATCGCAGTCGGCCACATGGCCCGCGGCGCCACCTGGACGCCCGGCACCTCGAGCAGCGCCCGGGCGGCGTCGACGTCCTGCTCCGAGACGTTCGCCGTCAGCGACAGCCCGCCGCAGTTGTCGCACCGGCCGCAGTCGGCGGCGGCCGGGTCGTCGAGCTGCTCGCGCAGGAACCGCATCCGGCAGCCGTCCGTGCGCTGGTAGGACAACATGGCGTGCTGCTCGGCGCCGCGTGCCTTGGCCACCCGCGCGTAGCGGTCGGCGTCGTAGACCCACTCCCGGCCGGTCGACTCCCAGCCGCCCTGCACCCGACGCACCGCACCGTCCACGTCCAGCACCTTGAGCATCATCTCCAGCCGGGAACGCTTCAGTTCGACCTGCGTCTCCAGCGCGGCGACCGACTGCGGCTTCGGCGCGGCGGCCAGTGTGTCCAGCGTGCGGCGCACCTGGGTCTCCGCCGGGAACGCGAGAGATCCGAAGTAGTCCCAGATGTCACGGTCCTCCTTCGCCGGCAAGAGCACCGCCAGCGCCTTCTCCACACCGCGTCCGGCCCGGCCCACCTGCTGGTAGTAGGCGATCGGCGACGGCGGCGCGCCGAGGTGCACCACGAACCCGAGATCCGGTTTGTCGAAACCCATCCCGAGCGCGGAGGTGGCCACCAGCGCCTTGATCCTGTTGTTGATGAGATCGTCCTCGGCCTGCAGCCGCTCCGCCGGATCGGTCTGCCCGGAGTAGGCGGCGACCTGCAGCCCGGCAGCCCGCAGGTGGTCCCGGACCAGCTCGGTGGCGGCCACGGTGAGGCAGTAGATGATGCCGCACCCGGTCCAGGTCGGCAGCGTCTCGGCCAGCCAGGCCAACCGGGACGCCTGGTCGGGCAGCCCGACGACGGCCAGGTGCAGCGAGTCCCGCTCGAGATCACCGCGCAGCACCAGCACCTCGGCCCCGCCGGTCTCCAGCTGCTCGGCGACGTCCTGGGTGACCCGGGCGTTCGCGGTGGCCGTGGTGGCCAGCACGGGGATTCCGGCGGGCAGTTCGGCGAGCAGGGTGCGCAGCCGCCGGTAGTCCGGCCGGAAGTCGTGCCCCCAATCCGAGATGCAGTGCGCCTCGTCGACGACCACCAGCCCGGCGCTGGCCGACAGTTCGGGCAGCACCTCGTCCCGGAAGCCCGGGTTGTTCAGCCGCTCCGGCGACACCAGCAGCACGTCGACCTCGCCGGCCCGGACGTGCTCGTAGATCTCCCGCCACTGCTCGTTGTTGGACGAGTTCACGGTGACCGCACGGATCCCGGCCCGCTCGGCGGCGGCGACCTGGTTGCGCATCAGCGCGAGCAGCGGCGAGATGATCACCGTCGGCCCGGCCCCGGACTCCCGCAGCAGCGAGGTGGCCACGAAGTAGACCGCCGACTTGCCCCAGCCGGTGCGTTGCACGACGAGCGCACGGGCGTGGCCGACCACCAGCGCCTCGATGGCCCGCCACTGGTCCTCGCGCAGCCGAGCATCCGGCCGGCCCACGAGGGCCTGCAGGTGCTGCTGCGCACGCTCCTGCAGGGCGGTCGGGTCGGCCGGGGTCTCGGTTCGGGTGCTCACCACGCGGTCCACTGTCCCAGCACCGACCGACATCCGGCCCGGCCGCCCCGCGGATGTCCACAATCCGCAGGTCGGGGCTATGCCTGGTGGGCCGCGTCGTGCCGCGACAGCGACGCCGCGATGGCCTGCGGCACCGGCGCGCCGGTGCGTTGCGAGGCGAAGAGGTACTCACCGCCCGGGTTCACCTCGAGGAAGACGTGCTCGCCGTCCGGGGTGACCCGGAAGTCCGAGGCGCCGTAGACGAGGCCGAGCCGGCGGTGCAGGTCCAGCAGCCCGGCGGCGACGTCATCGGGCAGGGTGTACCGGGCGAATTCCGCCGAGCCGATGCCAGGCCGGTAGTCGACCTGGTACTCCGGTTCCGAGCGGATCGAGGTCGCGAAGACCTCGTCCTCCACCACGATCACCCGGAGGTCGAGTGCGGCCGGCACGAATCTCTGGAAGGTGACCGGGGCGTAGCGGACCTCGTCCAGCCGGGACCGGTCCTCCCGGGTGAGCAGGGCGGTGGTCCGCGGGGCCTCGGCGATGTTGCGGAAGGCCTTGCGGATCACCGGGACCGACGGGTCGGTGAACTCGAGCGCCGCGACAGGGTCGTTGGTGATCAGGGTCTCGGGGACGGAGAGCCCACATCGCCGCGCCAGCTGCAGCTGTCGGATCTTGCGCTGGCCGACCTCGTCGGCGGCCGGCGGGTTCATCCAGAAGCAGTCGAGTGCGTGCCACCAGCCGGTCAGCGCCTCCTGGCACTCGGACCACGCGAACAGCCGGGAGGTGGGATCGGTGAGGGCCGGGTCGAGGTCCATCGGCCGCACCCGGCGGTACCAGACGGCACCGACCTCGTCGGCCCTGATGACCGGTCCGTCGGGCGGCACCAGCACCAGATCCTCGCCGGCAACACCGAACTTCACCGAGAACCGGCTGCGCGCCGGGAAATCCGCGATGTCGAAGCCGACCCAGGGGCGTCGCAGGTGGGCGACGACCTCGGTGACGTGCCGGTTGTCGGGGAAGGTCACGATCAGGATCACGGCGACTCCTCGGGTCGGGTGGCGCCGCCGGCGGTGGACCGGACCGGCTGCGCCATCAGGATTGTCGGGTACCGGGTGCTGCCGGACCGGGGAAGCCGGTCCGACAGCACCGCTCGGACCCGTTGTCAGAACGGGTGTTTCAGGTGAGCAGGGCGACGAGCTGGGCGTACACGGCGGCCAGGGTCTGCCACCGGGCGGCCGTGGCCGCATCCATCCGCCCGGCCGCCGCCTGGGCGAACATGCCGGCCAGGGCGCCGCCCAGCGCCTGCACCACCGGCAGCAGCGGATCGGTCTGTGCTGCAGCGGTTCCCGCCTGGATGCCCGGATCCCCGCACGGCGCGCACGGGGCGTCACCTCGGGCACCTGCCGGCTGGCCACCGAGCACGAACGGGGTCGCGCCCTGCTGACCCCACTGCTGCTGCCAGGGGCCCGGCTCCGGGATCGGCACGTCGGCGCCGACGTTCTTCTGCTGGTCCAGGAGTTCCTTGGGCAGGTCGTCGACCAGGTCCTTCTGCAGGTCCTTGACGAACTCCTTCGGACCGTCCTTGATCAGGTCCTTCGGGCGGTCCTTCTGGAACTCCTTGGTGAACTCCTTCGGACGGTCCTTGATCGGATCCTTGTGCCCGTCTTTGACCAGGTCCTTGTGCCCGTCCTTGCCGAGGTCCTTCGGGTTGTCCTTGGGGAAGTCCTTCGGCGGATCCTTCGGCAGGTCCTTCGGGACGTCCTTGGTGAAGTCCTTCGGGTTGTCCTTGGGGAAGTCCTTCGGCGGATCCTTGGGCAGGTCCTTCGGGGTCTCCTTCTGGATCTCCTTGGGCAGGTCCTTGATCCCCTCCTTGAACGGATCCTTGACCGGCTCCTTGATGATGTCCTTCCCCAGTTCCTTCGTGGGCTCCTTGCCGATGTCCTTCACGATCGGCTTGACGAGCACGTCGCACGGGCCGGAAGTGCCGATCGACGAGCGCGGGCCGTCGAGCGCGGCCTGCATCCGGTCGACCTGGCCCGGGGTGAACAGGTACATGGCGGCGTCGTCGACGTAGTCCATGTAGTTCATGAACAGGTCGCCGTTGGGGCCGTTGTTGCACGAGATCGTCGGGAAGGTCGGCGTGCCGTAGTTCGGGCCGCCCTGGTTCGGCGTATCCGCGACGAAATCCGAACCGGCACAACCGGTGCCGTCGTCACCCCAGATGTGCCGGAGGTTCAGCCAGTGGCCGATCTCGTGGGTGGCCGTCCGGCCGAGGTCGAACGGCGCCGACGCGGTGCCGGTGGAGCCGAAGGCGGTGTGCACGATGACCACGCCGTCGGTCTCGGCCGGACCGCCGGGGAACTGCGCGTAGCCGAGAAGCCCTTGGCCGGAACCACTCTGCAGGTTGCCGCAGACCCAGATGTTGAGGTAGCGGTCGGCCGGCCACGGATCGATGCCGCCGGTGGCGGTGGCCTTGACGTTGTCGGTGTCGGCCAGGAAAGCCGTCGTCTGGGTGGACGTCCGGGTGATGCCGTCGGTGGCATTGCCGTCGGGGTCGGTGGTGGCGAGGGCAAAGGTGATCCGTGCGTCGGCCACCAACCCGGCGAAGGCCGCGGGCACGGAGCCCGCATCGGCGTTCCGCGCGCGGTAGTCCTCGTTGAGAGTGGTGATCTGGCTGTGGATCTGCTCGTCCGGGATGTTCTCGGCGGTCTCCCGGTAGACGACGTGCACCACCACCGGGATCTCGGTGCAGCCGGTGCGCAGGGCGGCGCCGGTGGTCAGCACCCGAGCGGTGCGGTTCTCGATCTCGTTGCGCGCCTGCAGGTATCCCGGTCGGGTGCGCAGCAGGCGTTCGTTCACCTCGTCGGTGCCGCAGACCCGGCGGGTCGGGCGGGCGACGTCGGACGCGGCGGGGCCGCGGGACTTCGGGGGCATGTCGTCCTCCTGTGGACGGGTGGGGGCGCCACGGATCGCCCGCGCGGGCGGGTGCCCGAGCGGTGGCGAAGAGTGGGATCAGGTCAGCGGGAGCGCCGCACGTCCAACCGGTCCGGCGCGGTGGTCACCACGTCGAGGTCCAGCTCCACCCCGGGGGTGCGGACGGCGAGGACGGACCCGGTCAGCGACCAGGTGCCGTCCGCGGTGGCGCCCCTGTCGTCGGGTCCCGGGGACCCGAGGGCGGCACCGCCGTCGGCGAGCAACGTGAAGGAGGAACGTCCGCGGGACGGTGGCAGCGGGGTGCCGGCCGGCCGGTACACCTGCAGTCCGTCGTGGTCCTCCTCGTGGGCGTGCACCCACGAGCCGACCAACTCCGCCGGATGTGTCATCCCGGTCCTCCTTCGTCCCGACGCAGCACACGACGGCGCCGCCGCCGTCCTGATACCCGCCTGTGGTCCGGCCGCACCGGACCGGCGAGGAGACCCGGTCCGTCCTCTCTCCCGGTTCGTCGCCGGGTCGTCACCGGCTACCAGGCCACCCGGCAGGATGGACGCCGTGTCCTCCGCAACGACCGTCGATCGTCACCAGCACGGTGCCGGGCGGTTCGCCCCCAGCCCGTCGGGCGACCTGCACGTCGGGAACCTGCGGACGGCACTGCTCGCCTGGCTCTTCGCCCGGTCGTCCGGCCGCCGGTTCCTGGTGCGGATCGAGGACCTGGACCGGGCCCGCGCCGGCTCGGCGGACCGCCAGCTCGCGGAGCTCGCCGCCCTGGGCCTGACCTGGGACGGACCGGTGGTGGTCCAGTCGGAGCTCGCCGCCGGTCACCTGGCGGCGATCGACCGGCTGCGCGCCGGCGGCCTGGTCTACGAGTGCTGGTGCACCCGCCGGGAGATCCAGGAGGCACCCTCGGCGCCGCACGCCGCGCCCGGCTCCTATCCGGGGACCTGCCGGGACCTCAGCGCCGCCGAGCAGTCGGAACGCCGGGCCACCGGTCGGCCGCCCGCGCTGCGGCTGCGGGCGGAGGTGCAGGAGTGGACGATGAAGGACCGACTGCTCGGGCCGTACACCGGGGTGGTGGACGACCTGGTGCTGCGCCGCGGCGACGGGGTGGTCGCCTACAACCTGGCAGTGGTGGTCGACGACGCCGCGGCCGGGATCGACCAGGTGGTGCGCGGCGACGACCTGCTGCCCTCCACCCCGCGCCAGGCCTACCTCGGCCATCTGCTCGGGCTCGCCGCCCCGGAGTACGTCCACGTCCCGCTGGCGCTGAACCCGGCCGGTGCCCGGCTGGCGAAGCGGGACGGCGCGGTCACGCTCGAGGAGCTGACGGACCGCGGGATCCCGGCAGGCCGGGTGCTCGGCCTGATCGCGGAGAGCCTGCGGCTGGCCGCCTCCGGCGAGAGCGTCGACACCGCTGCACTCCTGCAACGGTTCGACCCGGAGCAGCTGCCGACCGGGCCGTGGATCGTCGATCCCACCTGCCTCGGTTGACCCGCACCAGATCGCGGCCGGTTCGTCCGGGCCGCCTCACCTGGTTGAATGTGCCCCCGTGACAAACCCTGCCCCCGCGGCGCCGCGCGCCGCCTTCGCCCGCACCGGGCTCGGCATCTACCCGGTGCTGGTGACCCTCTTCTGCTGTTTGCTGCTGCTGTCGAACATCGCCGCCACCAAGGGCATCGAGTTCGGGCCGTTCCTGACCGACGGCGGCGTCTTCCTCTTCCCGCTGACCTACGTGCTCGGCGACGTGCTGTCCGAGGTGTACGGCCTCAAGGCCACGAGGCGGGCGATCCTGCTCGGCTTCCTGATGTCGCTGCTGGCCAGCCTCACCTTCTGGCTGGTCACGATCTCGCCGTCCGCGCCCGGTTTCGACGGCCAGGACGCGTTCGCCCGCATCCTCGGCGTGGTGCCGCAGATCCTGTTGGCCAGCGTCGCCGGCTACCTGGTCGGCGAGTTCCTCAACTCCTACGTGCTGGTGAAGATCAAGGAGAAGACGAAGGAGAAGCACCTGTGGGCCCGGCTGATCGGGTCGACGGTGGTCGGCGAGTTCGGCGACACCCTGATCTTCTGCCTGATCGCCGGCCCGGTCATCGGCATCACCTCGCCCGGCGACCTGCTCAACTACACGCTGATCGGGTTCGCCTACAAGACCGCGGTGGAGATCATCCTGCTGCCGATCACCTACCGGGTGATCGCCGCGATCAAGAAGCGCGAGCCCACCTACGCCGAGGCGCTGCGCGAGCTGGAGTCCACCGGCCGTTGATCCCGGGCGGGTGACATCCGCCCGTCGCGAGGTGATCGGGGGCACATGCCGTTCTCACAGACAGACCTCCGGGTGGTCCCAGGTCGGCACACCAGAGTGGTTCTCACGGCGCCCCGCCCCGTCCCCCATCCCGGCGCGGGGAGCCGTCCAACTTCACCGAAGCCCTGTGCCCGCACCGGTTCTCACCGGAGCGGGCGCAGGCATGAACCGGCCGGCCGTCAGCGCTTGGCGTAGTAGCGGCCGAGGAACTCAGCCTTCACCGACTCGTAGCTGCCGTCGGCGAACGAGTCGCGGATCCGGTCCACCAGCCGCACCACGAACCGCTCGTTGTGGATGGTCGCGAGGGTGGAGGCCAGCATCTCCTTCGCCTTGAACAGGTGGAAGACGTAGGCCCGCGTGTAGTGGGTGCAGGTGTAGCAGTCGCAGTCCTCGCCGAGCGGGCCCATGTCGTGGCGGTAGCGGGCGCCCATCAGGTTGTAGCGGCCGTCCGGCGAGTAGATCGAGGCGTTGCGGGCCACCCGCGACGGCGAGACGCAGTCGAAGGTGTCGGCGCCGTTCTCCACCGCGGTGAAGATGTCGTCCGGCTCGGAGATGCCGAGCAGGTGCCGCGGCATGTCCTCCGGGATCTCCTCGCAGCACCAGCCGATGATCGTGCCCAGGTTGTCCTTCTCCAGCGCCCCGCCGATGCCGAACCCGTCGAACGGCCGGCCGTGCTCGCCGAGCTCGAGGAGTCCACGGACCGCCTGCCGCCGCAGGTCCTCGTACTGGGCGCCCTGGATCACCCCGAACAGCTGCTGGTAGGGCTTTCCGACCCGCTCGGTGGTCAACCGGTCGTGCTCGTCGAGGCAGCGCCGGGCCCAGAGCCGGGTCCGCTCGACGGACCGTTCCTGGTACTCGCGGGTGTTCATCAGGGTGGTGCACTCGTCGAAGGCGAAGATGATGTCCGCGCCCAGCCGGTGCTGGATGCCCATCGAGATCTCCGGGGTGAACCGGTGCCGGGATCCGTCCAGGTGCGACTTGAAGGTCACCCCGTCGTCGTCGACGTGCGCCAGCCGGGTCTTCCCGGCGGCGATGACGTCGTCGGACTGCAGGCCGTCCACGTTCATCGCCAGCACCTTCTTGAACCCGGCGCCCAGGGACAGCACCTGGAACCCGCCACTGTCGGTGAAGGTGGGGCCGGGCCAGTGCATGAACGGGCCGAGCCCGCCGTGTGCCTCCACCAGGTCCGGACCGGGCTGCAGGTAGAGGTGATAGGCGTTGGCGAGCACCGCCTGCGCGCCGAGATCCGCCATCGACTCCGGCAGCACGGCCTTCACCGTCGCCTTGGTGCCGACGGCGATGAAGGCCGGGGTGCGGATGTCCCCGTGCGGGGTGCTCAGCACGCCGGCCCGCCCGAGCCGGCCGGGCAGACGGTGGGTGACGCGGAACGAACTCACCCGACCATCCTGACCGCTGCCCCGCGCAGGACCGAATCCGCACGACCGAGTCAACTGCGACGTCGCCGGCGGGCCGACGGACGATCCCAGGAGCAGATCCCGCCGTCACCGCCCTCACAGGGCCGACCCGAGCCGGAAGGCCGGGGCCGCCTCGGAAACGCGATGCGCCGGGCACCCGTGCGGGTACCCGGCGCATCACGCAGGCCTGGGACGTGCATCAGCCCAGGCTGAGCACCTGACCCGGGTAGATGAGGTCCGCGTCGGAGATGGTGTCGCTGTTCGCGTCGAACAGCGCCTTCCAGCCGCCGTCGACGCCCTGGTCGGCGGCGATCTTCGACAGGGTGTCACCGGACTGCACGGTGTACTCACCGGCACCCGCGCTCTGCTGCGGGGCGGCGGCGGGCTCGTCGTTGCGGGCCTCCTCCTGCGCCTCGTTGCTCCCGTCCTGCTGCGGGGCCTGCTCGACGGCGGCCTCGGTGGCGTTCTCGGAGGTGTCCTCGACAGCCTCCTCCGCCGGGGCGTCGCTCGAGTCGGCGGGCACGTCGCGCAGGTCGACCCCGCCGCTGGCACCGACCATCGACGCGCAGGCCCAGGCGCCCCAGCCCTGGCCGGCGAGCGTGCGCTCGGCGATGGCGATCTGCTGCTCACGGGTGGCCAGGTCGGCACGCTCGGCGTACTCGAGGCCGCCGAAGGCCTCCCAGGTGGAGGGCAGGAACTGCAGGCCGCCGTAGTAGCCGTTCCCGGTGTTGATGTGCCAGTCGCCGCTGCTCTCGCACTGGGCGACGGCATCCCAGGTGGAGTCCGGGGCGGCCGAGGCCGTGCCGGCGAGGGCGAGGGCGGGGGCTCCGGCGATGGCGCCGACGGCCACCGTCCGCAGCATGATGGTGCGGGTGTTCGACGGCTTGCGGTGGCGTCCGACGTAACGGGTCATGTGATGTGCCTCCCTGTGCTGCGCCTACGAGGTGAGCTGTCGGGTTCGGGCACACGGAACGAGAAGTTCCCTGGGAGTTGCCCGACCGGCCGGAACCGGTTTCACCCCAAGACGATCGGATACCGCTCGACCGCCGGAAGTTGGGTCCCCCGCCGCTGTCCGCGCCTTTCGTTCCAGAGTTCTCCGGATCCTTGGTGGACAGCGCTCGGCGCGAGCAGGTCCCGGAGTTGCAGGTCAGGACGTCGTGGCCGGTGGCGGTGCCGGGGTGGCGTGGCGCCTGACCCGTCGTCCGCCCTCTACGGTACGGATGGACGGTAATGGCGCCAGTCGGACAAATCAGACATCACAGTTCTATCACGAAGCGATCTCGGATGATCACGGCCGACTTTCCGCTGATTGCACGTGGTGAATCGGTCATATTTTCCGGGCGAATCTGCTGTGCACGGCGAATCAATTTTCACCCGGTCGGCGCAGTGTTGTCGGATGCGCACAGGAATGGCTCACGTCGATCTTTCCGCCTCAGGTCACGGCATCTCCCTGCACATCCTCGGGGCCGCTGCCACCCCCGGTGACCAGCCCGGACGCCGCCGATGGATACCCTCACGCAGGTGGGGCCAGGGCGGCCCGGACCTGGAGGGAGCGGCGGGATGGCACGGCTGGTGCTGATCTGCGGACTGCCGGGATCGGGCAAGACCACCGTGGCGCTCCGGCTGGCCCGCGAACTGCCGGCGATCCGGCTCAGCCCTGACGAGTGGCTGCACAACCTCGGCATGCCCTCGCAGCTGCCGACCGCCCGCGAGCGGGTCGAGTCGCTCCAGTGGCAGATGGCGCAGGCACTGCTGCGGATCGGCACCAGCGTGATCCTGGAATCCGGGTTCTGGCGGCGTCGCGAGCGGGACCAGTTCCGCGAGCGGGCGCGGCAGCTCGGCGCCCAGGTGGAGCTGCGCTATCTCGACGTGCCGATCGCCGAACTCGAGCGACGGCTGGCATTCCGTTCCAAGGGTGGCTCGGTGCAGGGGTCCGGGACCACGGGCCCCATCTCCCGGGACGAGATCGCCGCCTGGAAAGCAGTTTTCGAGGCTCCGGACGCCACGGAGCTCGCTCTCTACGACACTCGCGTCACTGCCTCCTGACCTTCCCCGGCACTCGGCCGGGCGTCGGGCATTCCCCGGGCGGCCTGCACTCGCACGACGTCCCGCACTCGCACGACGTCCCGCACTCGCACGGCGTCCCGCACCTACCGGACGGAGCCGCCGACCGACGTCAGGAACGCCGGAGGGCCGGCCCGCGGGATGCGGACCGGCCCTCCGGGTCGTGCTGGTGCGTGGTCAGCCGAGAGCTGCACCACGCGCGTTCGGCGAGATGTACATCCGCTCGGCGGCGGAGCCCGGTCCGTACCAGAACACCGACGAGATGTCGCCGGCACCGATGAACGCGCCGATGAGCGGGATGTAGCCGACGGCCTTGCCGGTGTTGCCGGACGGCGAGACCGCCGACACGCCACCGGTGAAGGACCAGATCTGCGGCGCAGCGCCACCGTTGCGGATCATCACCGAATCGGTCGGACCCTCGAGGACGTACGCGGCGCCGGTCGCCGAGTTCGTGACGTCGGTGGACCGGTAGGAGCCGTTGGCCGCGAAGCTCCAGACCGAGTCCGCCGCGGCACCCGGCGCGTAGAAGAGGATCTCGTCCCGATCCGGATCCCCGTCGAAGTTGCCGACCCGGGCCGAGTAGGTGCCGTTGATCGAGACGGGCACCGTGCGGTAGCCGGTCGACCCGCCCGAGTTGCCGCTGGTGAACCAGATGGAGTCCGGCTCGGCGCCCGGCGCGTACCAGAGCACGTCACCCTGGCCGTTGCCGTCGAAGTCACCGGTGACCGGGGTGTAGGTGCCGTTGATGCTCAGGCCACGGGTGGCCCGGGTCAGCGGCTGGCCGGCGTTCCAGCTGTACCGGTCCACCCGGTCCGGCGCCGCACCCGCTGCGTAGTACAGGATCTCGTCGCGACCCCCGCCGTAGGCGGCACGGTTGTCCATCACGATCGCCTGGGTCACGACCGACGGGATGTCGATCGAGGCGCTCTGGAACACCCGGTCGTCGCGGTCGAAGCGCCACATGAACGCGGTGCCACTGCCGTTGCGGCGGAACAGGATCTCCTCGGTGCGGTCACCGACGAAGTCGCCGACCACCGGGGTGTAGCTGCCGTTGATGGTCACCGGGTAGGAGGTGAACCCGCCGGCACCGTTGGACAGGTGCAGGTAGTCCTGGCCGGACGGCGAGTACCAGAGGATGTCGTCGCCGGAGGCGCCGCCGAAGTCACCGACGATCGGCTGGTAGCCGACGCCGTTGACCGCGGTGGTGGCGATGTCCTCGAAGTACGCCCCGCCGCCGCTGATCACCTCGGAGGTGCCGCCGGAGATCGGGGTGCCGCCGTCCATGGCCTGGATCGCCAGGTAACGCCCGGCACCCGTGACGGTGACCGTGGTCTCGAACCCGGACTTCGAAGTGGTGGATCCCAGGACGGACAGCGCCCGCGGGTTCGAGCCGGACAGCACCCGCCAGCCGGTGGTCTCGGTGCTGCCGTTCCAGCTGACCTTCAGGGTGGCGTTGCTGCCGGTCCGGGCGCTGACCACGACGGTCGGCTTCTCGGTGGGCGTGCCGGTCCACTCCTGCCGGACTGTGCGGTAGGTGCCGTCCCCGACGATGTTCGCGTCCCAGATGGCGGTGCCGGCCGAGTTGTACTCGGTGGCGATGCCCAGGCCGCCCCAGCCGACCAGGCTGGCCAGGCCGGAGCCGACGTCCTGGTTCTTGCCCTGGGTCGGGCCGTAGGTGTTGGCCCGGCGCAGCGACTCGGTGTAGGTGGCCGTCCCGGTGCCCGGGTTGAGCGTGACGAACGCGGCGCGCGAGGTGTTGGAGGTGACGGCGATCTGCCGGCGCACGCCGTTGTCGAAGTAGCTGTACTGGTTCGTGCCGCGGACCCGGAAGTCGTGCGGGTAGTCGGGGCCGGTGATGCCGGTCGCGACGACCTCGGGATCGTCGTCGACGACGGTCGGGAAGTCGGTGCTCTTGCCACCGAAGATCCAGATGACGTCGCCGGTGGTCCGGTTGATCTTGTACAGCGCCGAGGTGAGACGGGCCGAGGCGATGATGTTGCCGTCGGTGTCGATGTCCAGCGAGTTGAAGTGGATGTAGTCCATCAGGTTCGACTGGAGGTAGTTCGGGTAGTACGTGTCGCTGGTCGGGATGTGGTCCAGCGAGTGGAACTCGAACAGCACGGCTCCGGTGGCGACATCCACCTCCTGGATCACGCCGTCCAGCACGGTGGCGCCGGTCTTGCAGCCGGTCACGGTGATGTTGTCGCAGAGCACCGGGTTGTAGGCCATCAGCAGCGCGGTGTTGTCCTCGGTGAGGATCATGTCGTGGATGTCGGCCTGGTAGCCGTTGCCCATCCGGACGGTCGCGATCGACTGGTAGGCGGAGTTGTAGATCTGGTAGTCGCCGCGGTAGTTGCCGGCGCCGTACGGCGCGGTGCCCTCGAACCAGGTGATGACCTCCTGGCCCAGGTAGTTCTGCACCTCGGCGTCGCCCACGATCTTGTCGGTGACCGGGTGGAACCAGACCAGCGCTCCGGCGTTGTCGTACATCATCACGCCGGGCAGGCTGTTCGCCGTGCCCTGCGGGGTGGCGAACAGGTAGCCGGGCGCGACACCGGTGCCCTGCGGGTTCTGGTTCACCTGCACCGCGGGAGCGGCCAGGTCCGGGCGGGTCTGGTACTGGCTGACGATCGCCTGGGTGCCCGCCTGCGTCCGCGGTCCGGTGGTGGCACCGCCGGTGTTCAGCTCACCGGCGGCGGTGATGCCGGGGTGGGTGCCGGGGCTGGCGACGGTGAACGAGTAGCTGCCGTTCTCGGCGCCCGCGACCTGCGCATCGGTGCTGACGGTGACCGTCTCGCCCTTGGTGAACGCAGTGGCCGGGGTGAAGGTGGCGCCGGTGCCGTCCGGGTGCGCAGTGACCTTCCCGATGTGCGGGCCGCTGACGCTCCCCGTGACGGAGACCGTCGGCAGCGCGCCGGCCGGCAGGTCACGCAGGCTGATCGAGGTCTGCGGGGACGCGGTGAAGGACCCGGCCGCGGGGATGGCGACGGCCGATCCGGGTGCTGCCGATGCCGCGGTGGGGATCGGTGCCGCACCGGCGGCCGTGGCGGTGACCACGGGCAGCAGAGGTGCGAGCAGTGCCAGGGCGAGGATCGGGCCGAGTGCCCTTCGTGGTCGGGATCGGGATGTCACGTGTGGAGCCCCTCGTGGTGTGCTGGACCGTCGGCGACGGGCGCTCGCGGCGCCCCTTCGCCCGCACCGCCGTCGGCGGCACCTTCTCAGGACTACCTCACCCGGGTGACACCCGCCATCGGGACCCGCCGCCGACCGCCCGATTTCACCGGATCCTCCCGGTGCTGTCACGCAACTGCCGAGGTCCGGCCGCCGGGTCGGTCAGTCGTGGCGGCGGTGAGCGGTGGGCGGTGGGCGGTGGGTGTTACTGCGGATCCGGTGCCGTCAGCCACGCCAGGCGTGGCCCAACGCAACAGATCAGCCCGGACGGCCGGGGAAGAGGACCGCGTGATCCGCCCGAACGGCCGGGGGAAGAGCACCGCGAGACCGCGCCGCGCACCCGGCCGGCCCCGCCGGCACAGATCCGGTGCCGTCAGCCACGCCAGGCGTGGCAGAACGCAACAGATCCGTCCGGACTGCCGAGGAAGGGTCCGCGAGTTCCGCCCGGACGGCCGGCGGCAGGTCAGGCGTGTGCGGCCTGGGAGCGAGCCCGCTGGGCGGACATCTGGTCGGCGAACTCGGCCTCCCAGTGCTCGCTGACATCGATCCCGCCGCGGCGGGCCTCCTCGGTGGAGAGTTCAACCGGGAAGCCGAAGGTGTCGTAGAGGACGAACAGTTCGGCGCCGGTGACCCCGGTCTTCCGGTACGCCTTGAGCTGCTTGATCCCCTTGCGCAGGGTCCGGCGGAAGGCCTGCTCCTCCTTCACCAGCACGGCGATCACCTGCTCCCGGTGCTCGGCGACCTCCGGGTAGTGCGCCTCGTAGATGCCGGCGATGGTCGGGACGATCTGCGGGAAGAAGTTCTCGTCGAGCCCGAGGTCGAAGGCGAAGCGGATTGCCCGGCGCAGCAGCCGCCGCATGACGTAGCCCTGCGCCTTGTTGGCCGGCCGCACCCCGTCGACCGCAAGGAACGCGGCCCCGCGCAGGTGATCGGCGATGACCCGCATCGCCTCGGTCTCGTCCTCGTAGGACTTGCCGGACAGCTCCTGAAGCTTGTCGACGATGGGCCAGAGCAGGCTGATCCGGAACACGTCGGGCGTGCCGTTGGAGGCCGCCGCGATGCGCGCCAGCCCACCACCGAAGTCGACGTTCTTGCGCGGCAGCGGCTCGAAACCGGTTGCGGTGCGCCGGTACTGCATGAACACCGAGTTGCCCAGCTCGATGAACCGGCCGCAGTCGCAGTTCTGGTGGCAGTGCTCGCCGTACGCGGGATCGTGGTCGATCTCCGGGTAGAGGTAGAACACCTCGGAGTCCGGCCCGCCGGGCTCGCCGACTGGCATGTCCTCGGCGCTGCCGCCGCGGCACCACCAGTTCTTCTTGCCGTAGAAGGCGATCCGGGCGCCGCCGGTGCCGACCGCCGCGGCGTGTTCCTCGGTGTCCACCTCGACCTGGTCGGCGGAGACACCGGCGGTGGTGAAGATCTGGGTCCAGATCTCCGCCGCCTCGGTGTCCTTCTCGATGCCGTGGGCGGGATCGCCGATGAAGCAGGTGACGTAGATCCGCTCCGGGTCCAGACCGACCTTGTCGGTCAGGAACGTCCAGAACTGGTGCAGCTGCACGTCCTTGAAGTAGTCGCCCAGGCTCCAGTTACCGAGCATCTCGAAGAAAGTGGTGTGCCGGTTGTCGCCGACGTCCTCGATGTCCTGCACCCGTAGGCAGGTCTGGCTGTCCGCCAGCCTGGAGCCGGCCGGGTGGTCCGCACCGAGCAGGTAGGGCAGCAACGGCTGCATGCCGCTGCCGGTGAACAGCGTCGTCGGGTCGTCGTGCGGGATCAACGGCGCCCGCGGGATGACCGCGTGACCCTGTTCGACCATGTACTCGAGGTAGGCGCTGCGGATCGCGTCGGCATCCATGATCCGATTTGACACCAGATGTCCCGCTCCTGTCGAGGCTGGTCATCATGGTCGCCGCCGGATCCGGGCCGGTCACGTGCCACGATCATCACCATGCCCACGCCGCACGCCCCTGCGATCCGGGCCGAGGCCGTGGTCGATCTCGGCGCTGTGCGGGCCAACATCGGCATGCTGCGCCGCCGACTGTCCTCCTCGACCGACCTGATGGCCGTGGTCAAGGCCGACGCCTACGGACACGGGATGCACGCGGTCGCCCGGGCCGCCGTCGACGCCGGTGCCGACGCACTGGGCGTGGCAACCTTGCACGAGGCCGTCGAGCTGGCCGCCACCGATCCGGGTGCGCCGGTGGTGGGCTGGCTGTGGGCACCCGGCGAGGATCCCGGACCGGCGCTCGCCGCGGGCGCACAGCTCGGTGTGTCCTCCCTCGACCACCTCGCCGCAGTGCTCGCCGCCGGTGTTACATCGCCGCGGATCCACGTCAAGATCGACACCGGACTGGGCCGGAACGGCGTGGTGCCTGCGGATCTCGAGCCGCTGCTGCAGGCCTGCCGTGCCGCGGAGAGCGACGGCCGGGTCGAGATCGTCGGCCTGATGAGTCATCTCGCCTCCGCGGATGTGCCCGGCGATGCCTCGGTCGCTCTGCAGAAGGCCGCGTTCGGCGCTGCGTGCGATCTGGCGGCATCCCTCGACATCCGGCCACGATGGCGGCATCTGGCGAACACCCCGGCCACTTTGGAGCATCCGGAGACGCACTTCGATCTGGTGCGCTGCGGCATCGGCATCTACGGCATCACCCCGGTGGCGGACCCGGCCGGGCTGCGACCGGTGATGACGCTGCGGACCAGGGTGGCCCTGACCAAACGGGTCCCGGCCGGGCACGGGGTGTCCTACGGACTCACCTACCGGACGTCGGGCGAGACCACCCTGGCGCTGGTCCCGCTCGGCTACGCCGACGGCATCCCCCGGCACGCGTCCTCCTGCGCCGAGGTGCTGCTCGGCGGGAAGCGCCGGCGGATCGCCGGGCGGGTCGCGATGGATCAGTTCGTGCTGGACTGCGGCGACGATCCGGTGGCGGTCGGCGACGAGGTGATCGTCTTCGGGCCGGGCGACGCCGGTGAGCCCACCGCCCGGGATTGGGGCGAGGCCTGCGGCACCATCGACTACGAGATCGTCACCCGGATCGGGCCGCGAGTGCCGCGGGTGTACGTCTGACATCGTTCACCCGAAGGGTGGGCGGTCCGCCGTTGCGGTGGTCGTTGTCGGTGGGGCTGTGCATGATGCGAGACGGCAGAGCAAGGGGGGCCGATGGCTGACGATCAGCTGAAGAACCTGGTACTGGACCGGGCTTTCGACGACAAGTCCTTGAGCGAAGACGCGCGCCTGGTGGTGCTGGCGGCGCTGGAGTCCGACGAGGACCTGGCCGAGGTGCTCGCCGAGGGTGCGACGCGGCAGGCGACGGTGCAGTCGCTGACCGCGCACGCCGGCGAGGACGCGGAGCCGGTCGGCGCCTACCTGCGGTCGATCACCGTGCAGGGTTTCCGCGGGATCGGGCGAGAGGTGAAGGTGCCGCTGGAGCCGGGGCCGGGTCTCACCGTGATCGCCGGTCGCAACGGCTCCGGAAAGTCGACGCTGGCCGAAGCCCTGGAGCTGGCGCTCACCGGGCGGAACCTGCGCTGGAAGGACAAGGCTCAGGTCTGGTCCCAGCACTGGCGCAACCTGCACCACCCCGACGTCGCCACCGTGCGGGTCGGGATCACCGAGCAGGGCCAGGGTGTCACCACCATCGGCGTCGACTGGCCGAGCGGATCCGGAGCCGTCACCGAGCACAAGGCCTGGGTGCAGCGCCCCGGCCGCAAGCAGGAGGACCGCAGCGCCCTCGGCTGGGCGGCGGCCCTCGAGCTCTACCGCCCGCTGCTCGGCTACGACGAGCTCAGCGGCATCCTCGAGGGCAAGCCGTCCGAATTCCACGACAGCATGGAACGGATCCTCGGGCTGGAGCAGCTGACCGATGCCATTGCCCGGCTCGACCGGGAGCTCAAGCGCCTCAAGCAGCCCTCGGCGGAACTCACCGCCACGAAGAAGCGGATCCGTGACGCGCTGGTCGGTGTCCAGGATCCGAGGGCTGCGCAGGTCCACAAGTTGGTCGGACGGCATGCGGTCGAACCGGAGGACCTGCGCCCGTTCGTCACCTCCACCGAGGGAGCTGTGCCGGCCACCTGGACGTCCGCCGCTGCCCTGACCGCACCGGACCGGGTCGAGATGCTCACGCTGGCCGCCGCTCTCCGTACCACTGCGACGAGCGAGGCCGCCATGTCGGTCGGCGTCGATCGGCTGTCCTCGCAGCGGATCGACCTGTTGGAGCAGGCGATCCGGGTGCACGCCGAGGGCGGGGACGGGCCGTGTCCGGTCTGCGCGACCGGGACGCTCGACGGATCCTGGGCCGAGCAGGCGCGGATTGCCGTCGACGCGGAACGCAAGGCCGGACAAGGACTTTCCACGGCCCGGGACACGCTGCGCCGGGCACGGACCGCGGTGCTCGAGGCAGTGGCGCAAGTGCCCGCCCCGCCGGCCGACCCGGACCTGCCCGCCCTGGCCGCGGCTGCGGCTGCGTACCAGGAGTGGACCGCGGTACCGGCCGACGGGAACCTGGCGTTGGCGGATCACCTGGAGCGGCACGTCGACGCGGTGGCCGAGGCCTTTGCCGCAGCCGCGCAGGAAGCTGCGGGCCTGATCCGCGAGCGCGCCGACGCCTGGGCGCCGCACGCGACAGCGCTGGCGGTGTGGATCGAGCAGGCCGAGCTGATGCTGGCGACCGAGCCGACCCGAACGGTGGCGGACGAGGCGTCGAAGTGGCTGAACGCCAACGCTTCCGATCTGCGTCGGGAGCGGCTGGCACCGTTGGCGTCCCGGTCCCAGCAGATCTGGTCGCAGCTCCGGCAGGACAGCAACGTCGAGCTCGCGGAGATCGTGCTGGAAGGCCGCAACACCCAACGGCGGGTGACGCTGCGGGCGTCGGTGGACGGCGAAGCGGCCGAGGCGTTCGGCGTGATGAGCCAGGGCGAGCTGCACGCCCTGGCCCTGGCGGTGTTCCTTCCCCGCGCGGCCGCGGCGGCCAGCCCGTTTCGGTTCCTGGTGCTGGACGACCCGATCCAGGCCATGGACCCGTCGAAGGTCGAGGGCTTCCTGCAGGTGATGACCGAGTTCGCCAAGGACCGGCAGGTCATCGTGCTCACCCACGACGACCGCCTGCCGTCGGCGGTGCGTCGGTCGCGCGTGGCCGCCCGGATCATCGAGGTGAGCCGCGGCGCCCGGTCCGAGGTACAGGTGAACGAGTCGACGCGGCCGGCCCAGCGGATGCTCGACGACGCCGAGGCGATCGCGAAGGACCGTGCGGTCCCGATGGACATCAAGGGCTTCGCGGTGCCCGCCCTGTGCCGGGATGCTCTGGAGTCGACCGCACACCAGATCTTCGTCACCCGCGCTCTGGCCGACGGCTCGAACATCGATGCGGTGGAACGGATGTGGACCGAGGCGAAGACGACGAAGCAGCGGCTGGCGCTCGCCCTGACGCTGGACCGTCGCGGCGAGCCCGGCGGCTGGTTGGACAAGTCCGGCAACCGCAAGGCGATGATGTTCGCGGTGACGCGCGAGGTGCACGAGGGCGCGTCGAACCCGCTCGCGTCGTTCGAGAGCACCCGCGCCGCCCTCAAGGACCTGCGCCGGGAGTTCCCGTGACCGACCGCCGGCGATTGCTGGTCGCGGCGTCGCAGGTACTCGACGGCACGGTGGCGGTCGGCGCGCGCAGCGGACGCATCGGGGCGGTGCTGGTCCGGGTGGCCTTCGAGTCCTGGCTCGACGAGCGCAGCGCCCCTTGGGCTCTGCGGGCGGAGCGCCGACCATCGGTGGCCTCGCAGCTCGTGGTGCTGCGGGCGCTGCACGGTGCCGAGCAGGCGGACGAGGCCGAACGCTGCTGGGACGCGCTGAGCCGCATGTGCCATCACCACGCCTACGAACTGCAGCCGCAGGTCACCGAGGTCCAGGCGATCGCCCGCCGGGTCGCCGTGCTGGTCGGCCTCTGAGGGCGGGTCCATCATTGCGCGGTAAAGCCCGGCCATAGGGATCTCTGGGTGAATGTCATCCGTTTCCGCGAACCCACTGGTCAACGATCACCACGAACGGCATACTCGCCTTCTGCGCCCGGAGTGGCGCATGCACCAACCGCTGTTCCGGAGGGGAATCCCGTGCGTCGCTGTCGTCGTGTTGTCCTGCTCGTCGCCGCTGTGATGACGTCGCTCTTTGCGGCCCCGGTCGCGGAAGCGGCGCCGAGCCCGGTGGTCACCGTGCTGAGCGACTGCAACGCGGAAGGCCATGCAGACATCACCTCGGACGGCACCATCCACGGGTTCATGACCTGCGCGGACCTGTCGATCCGGTACTTCAGCGGCCGGGTCCCGGGTTCCTTCACTTCGAAGCCATCTCCCTACATCGGACGCGTCTACGACGTCGCATGGGACGGCGTGAGTCGGGCCTACGTTCTTTTCCAGAACGGGGAATCCGGTCCGGGCACAGTCGGTGCGCCGCCGAAGATCGCCGTGTACGACGTGGCGACCGGGAAGTTCAGCCCGCCGACGACGCTCGGCTCGCGGACCGCGACCGTCGCGAACTACGGCTCGATCGTGGCCAGCAAGGGTCGGTGGTGGGCGGTCTGGTCAGAGCGGAGCGGTGAACCGGGGACCGCGTCGTATCGCGACCAGCTCTTCCAGGCCGGAACACTTCTCGGCCCACGCGGGCGGCAGCAGATCACCTTCACCAGCGCCCCCAACGGGACACCTCGGCTCGCCCTCGAGAACGGGAAGATCACCATGGCGTGGTCTCGTCAGGGAACCACTCAAGTGGCGACCACCACGACCGGGTCATGGTCGTCGAGGCCATTGGCATCCGGACGTCCCGACGGGGTCATCACCCGCGACGGCAGGACGTACGTCCTCCTGCGCGGCGCGGACGGCCGCGTCCGAATGATCGACAACGCCACCGGCATGTGGTCGACAAAGATTTTCGACGATCAGGTGGTGGACAGCACCGCGCCCACTTTTGCTGTGTCCGGCACACGGGTCTTCGCCACCTGGAGAACGTCGACGGACGGATACCTCGCCCAGAAGGAGGTGTCGAGGATCGGCGGGACCTGGCGCGAGTCAGAACGCCGCACACCCGATGTCCTGTGGATCTTCGAGACTCTCGCGCAGGACGGCTCACGCGTCGAGCTCTGGCGTGAAGGGGTTTCGACCAGTCCTGTGTATGCGCAACGCCGTTGACCGGGAGCGGCATCGACGGTCCGTGCGGAAGGAGTCGATCGTGCGTCGCAGTCACGCTCTGGTGATGGTCGTCCTGGTGATGATCGCGATGCTGTCCGGGACCAGCCCGGCCTCCGCCGCAGCCGGTCCGATCACGAAGGTGCTGGGCGACTGCACCGGCTACCCCAGCGATGCCGAGATCACGGCGGACGGCACCATCCACGGATTCGTCACCTGCGAGCCAGCCGATGTCAGCGGGAGGGATACCATCCGCTACTTCACCGGGCGGACGCCAGGCTCCTTCTCCTCCAAGGTCTCTCCGTACCACGGCGTGGTGTACGCCGTGGCCTGGGACCAGTCGAGCCGCGTCTACGTCATGTTCCAGGAGCTCCCGACCCCCGGCACAGTGGCCCCCTCGATGAGGGTCGCCGTGTACGACACGGTGACCGGCGAATTCAGCCCTCCGACCCCGTTGAGCCTGCCTGGCGAGTACGGGCCGCGGGAGGGCGACATCGTCGCCTATCGCGGCAAGTGGTGGGCAGTGTGGCAGCAGCCCACACCTGTGGGCGGCAAGCTCGTCCAGAACCTCTACCAGGCCGGCAATCTCTTGGGAGCCAGCGGCCGCACACGGATCACCGGCACGCCGGCCAGCGACTACGACGTTCGACTGGCCTACGACCGCGGTGTCGTCAGCATGGTCTGGAACCGCGCCGGTGAGGGCATCCGGATCGCCACGACGACCGACGGGCGTTGGTCGTCCAGCTTCCTGATGGCCGGTGGCCGGCCGGCGCTCGTCCGTCGAGATGGCCTCACCTACGTCGCGACCATGTCGAGGACCACTCGGGAGTGGATCGTCCGCGAGACGGACAACTCCACCGGCCGCTGGGTCACCCACACCTTCGCGGTGCCGTCCAACGAAGAGATCGAGCCGACACTGGCCGTGTCCGGCGGACGGGTCTTCCTGACCTACCAGGCAAATCTTGAATCGGGCGGCGGCGTGAGCTGGATCCATGCCTCGCGCATCGGCACCACCTGGCGAGAACGGGTGGGTCCCGTCGAGCCGTACTCGACGTACCTGCTTGCTACGGTCGCCCAGGGTGGGAGTGCCACCGTGCTGTGGACCGATCACCTCCGCCACGAGGTCATGGCGCAGAAGCAGTAGCGCCGATCGGTCATCGCCGCCTCGGCGACACCCACCCCGCCTCGTGCAACCGCCCGACGGCGTCGAGGAGCAGGTCGAGGGCCCATTCGAACTCGAAGTCCGCGTCGCAGGCACCGCCGCTGTCCAGCGCGATCGCGGTGATGTGCGGGTAGGTGCTGCGCATGCGGTCGACCAGCTGCTGCTGCTCGTCCGGGTCGGCCGGCAGCCGGAGTGCTCCCGGATCCGCCGAGTCGTCGAAGGCCTCCGGACTGAACCCCCAGACCCGATGCCCGAGCGCGTGCATTGCGTGGTGGGTCAGGTCCGGTGACAACCCACCGCCGAGGAAAGCTCCGGACACCGCGTCGAGATGGCCGAGTACCGCCGCAGTCCGGGTCGACCGGGACTCGATGACACTGCGGGCCCATGGATGTCGTGCCACCGCCTTGCGGGCGGACAACACCCGGTCGCGCACCGCGGCCTTCCAGTCCGCTCCCACGCCCGGCGCCGCGTACTCGCCGATCACGGTGTCGACCATCCCGCCGAGCAGGTCGTCCTTGTTCACCACATGCTTGTACAGCGCCATCGGCACCACGCCGAGCCGCGCCGCCAACCGGCGCATGCTCACCGCGTCGACGCCCTCCTCGTCGGCGAGGTCGACGGCAGCCTGCAACGCACGCACACGACTGACGGGCTCCCGAGCGGACAAGTGTGACCTCCCCAGGTCTTGACCTGGTGTACACCGTATACCTAGTGTCCCCGGTGTACGCCGTACACCTCAGAGCGGAGATCGCCATGCCCGACCAACGCGCCGCCCGGATCGCCGGCGGGCTGTACCTGCTCACCTTCCTGACCTCGATCCCGGCCTACGCCCTGAAGGCGCCGGTACTGTCCGGAAGCTCCGGCGGTTCCGCCTCTCTCGCAGCGCTTCTGGAGCTCCTGCTCGCCGCGGCATGTGTGGGATCGGCCGTGGTGCTGCTGCCGGTGTTGCGGCGGTGGAGCGAGCCGGCGGCGGTCGGGTTCGTGGTCTCCCGGACGGTCGAGGCGACGTTGATCCTGCTCGGCGTCGTCGCACTGCTGACGATCGCAGCAGCTCCCACTGCGCGCGACATCCTGACCCCGTTGCACGACCAGGCGTTCCTGCTCGGCCCTGGCCTGATCCCGGCGATCAACGCCCTGTGCCTCACGCCGGTGCTGCTACGAGCCCGACTCGTCCCGCGATGGATCCCGCTGCTGGGCCTGATCGGGGCGCCATTGCTGCTGGTCTCGGCAACCGTCACCCTGTCCGGCGGCTTCGGGCAGTCCTCCGCTCCGGCAGCGGTCCTCGCGCTGCCGATCGCAGCATGGGAGCTGTTGCTCGGGATCCGGCTGCTGTGGCGCGGGTTCGACCGAGCAGCGATCCCTGAGGTCTCTTTGACGGGTTCCGCCCGTTGACCCCCGCGGCAGCCATCGGCATGCTGCGGCGGTGAGCACCGACGACGCCCTGTTCGCCACCTGCTGGACCAGTGCCGGCGACGCCGCACCCGACCGCAGGGACCTGCGCAGTCCGCTACCCCTGCGCGACCGTGTCGAGGCTGCGGCGGCGGCAGGGTTCACCGGCTTCGGCATCCTGTCCGACGACCTCCCGGCTGCGATCGACAAGTACGGCCTGCCGGGGATCCGTGCCCTGCTCGACGACAACGGCATCACCGACCTGGAACTCGAAAGCATCCCGGACTGGTGGGTCCCGGACGGCCCACGCGCCGAGACTTCCCTCCGGGTGCGCGAGCTGATGC
Organism: Nakamurella alba; assembly: GCF_009707545.1. Taxonomy (NCBI): domain Bacteria; kingdom Bacillati; phylum Actinomycetota; class Actinomycetes; order Nakamurellales; family Nakamurellaceae; genus Nakamurella; species Nakamurella alba. The sequence continues at coordinate 166,380 of NZ_WLYK01000006.1, forward strand.
TCTACATCGCTGAGGTGCTGCAGCCACGACACCTCAAGATCACCCCGGACGGCCAGGACCGGCCGTGGGATGCAGGACGCTGGGCCGAACGCTTCGCCGGGTTGGCGGCGCAGGCCGAGAGCGTCGGTACACGACTGGGTATCGAGTTCTTCCCGTGGTCCAACATCAAGACGCTGCACGACGGGCTACGACTGGTCGCCGACGCCGGCCACCCGGCCGGCGGGATCATCGTCGATGCGTGGCACATCTTCCGGGCGGGCACACCGGTCGAGGACCTGGCAACGGTACCGGTCGAACTCATCCTGGGCGTCGAGCTCGACGACGCCGACCCGACCGTCGTCGGCACAATGTTCGAGGACACCGTCCACCGCCGGAGATACTGCGGGGAAGGCACTTTCGACCTCGCTGGCATGATCGATGCACTTCGACGCGCCGGCTGGGCGGGCCCGTGGGGCGTCGAGATCCTCTCGGACGACCACATCCGACTGCCGGTCGGCGAGGCGATGCGGCGAGCCGGCCACACCGCCCGCGCGGTGCTCGGCGCGGGTTGACGCTCAGTGCTGCCGCTGACGCCGCACTCTCGACAGCGACAGCACCACGAGGCCGCACAGCGCCAGCAGTCCGCCTGCCCAGGTCAAGGCCGGGATGTCCTCACGGACACCGGTAGCCGAGAGCGACGGCCCGGTCGTCGTTGTCGTCGGAGCGACAGTCGTCGAAATCGAGGATGTGGATGGAGCAGTCGTGATGGAGGTCGGGCTCGTCGACGGCGGCGGCGGGCTCGATGAGGACGTCGTCGGCACCGGCGCCGCGGTGATCACCGGCACCTGGCCGCCCGCCAGCGGCACCGTCACGGCGACGGTCACCCCCTGCGTGGCGGTGGTCGCAGCCACCACGACGTCGTAGTCACCGGCGGGGATGTCGACGAAGGTGTAACGGCCATCGGGGTCGGTCGTGGTGGAGTCCACGACGCCGGTGTCGTCCGTCAGATCCACCACCGCCCCGGCAACCGGCGCGCCGTCGGCGTCCACCACCCGACCGGTCACCGGGAACACCTGTACCAGCGCAACGTCGAGGCCGGTCACCGGGCCGTCCTCCACCGTGTACTCCACGGTGGCCGGCCCGTCCGTGACGTAGCCATCCGGAACAACGACCTCGATGCGATACTCGTTGCCCGGAAGCACATCCGGGCACAGGTAGGAACCGTCGGGCGCGGTGGTCACCGTTGCCGTGACCGTCCCCTCGGGGTCCAGACACCGGACGGAGACATCCGCCAGTGGCGCACCGTCCGCCGTCACCGTGCCACCCGCCGGATAGCGGGGTCGGTCGAGGGTGAAGTCGACGCCGGCGAGATCGCCGTCCGTCAGGTCGGCCGGTTGCTCGGTCGTCCCGGTGTAGCCGTCCGGCGCGATGACACGGACCGTGTACACCCCCGGCGCGAGACCATCCGCGAGATAACCGCCATCGGCATCGGTCGTTGCCGTACCGATGACAGTTCCGGTGCTGTCGACGATCTCGATGGGTAGACCAGGAAGCACCGTTCCCACATCGTCTGCCACCACTCCGGTCAACTGCCGGGTCGCGGTGGCGAACCAGGTCTGGAAGACCGGCTGCCCGCTCTGGTAGACGAAGCTGAAGGTGAGCGTGGTCAGCGGCACCGTCGGCCGGAACCACCCGGAGGCGCCGGCCGTGTCGGCCCCGTTGCCGGTCAGCGTTGCGGTCAACTCGCTCCAGTCCGGCAGGTCGTAGGGCGGAACGACACCCGCGCACGAAGAGGGTCGCGGACTGGCGTCGCAGTAGTTGAACTCCCCGGCGAATCCGAGGTCGGCGGTGGCGACGGGGCCGTCCGGTCCGGTCGCGGTGACGGTGACCGAGTCGGCGTCGATGTCACCGAGGACAAATGCCCAGCCGGCGGACGGGGTGGGCGTCGCGAACGTGTACGTGGTGACCGACGGGCTGGTGGTGTTGTTCGCGGCCGGCCGCAGGTTCAGGTATTGCTGGTTCTGGCTCGATCCGAATACCGCGCCCGGTGGGCTGCCCGTGGGCAGCCAGGTGGAGGCCCCGGTCTGCACTCCGGTGCCGGGCCCGGACACAGAGGTGGAGGTGTACGTCGCGGTCGGGAATCCGGGCGCCAGGGCGAGAGTGCCGGTGTAGTTGTTCGCGGTGCCGGCGAAGGTGAATCCGCCCCAGACCGGGCCCGGCGCGGCAAGCGCGGTGCCGGCGCCGAGCAAGGGCAGGACCCCGACCGCCAGCAGGGCCGCGGCCGCCATCGACCACCATCGTCGCGCGGACTTCCCCACCCGTGTGCGCTGCGTCACAGCTCCGACGCTAGGCGTGATCGAACCAACCCACAATCGGCAGATCAGGGGACGGGGTCGAGGACTCAGTCCGCGGTACCGACCCGCAGGTTGTGTCCGAGCAGCGTGATCGCAACGACGGCCATCACCGTCACGATCGACGTCAGGGCGGCCGCCCACTGCGGCATGCCGACCGGTTCGTGGAGCACCAGGCGCCCCCCGTTGAAGGCCAGGACGATCCCGAGGGGAACGAGCAGGTCCCGGAACGTGTTCTGCGACCGATCCCTACGCGCCCGCCGACCGCGGAACCGCCGGCCACGCGCCTGTCGACATGCATCCCAGAGTCCGAGGATGAGCACCAGCCACCCGACGACCGCGAGACCGACGTTCACCGCTCGTCCTTCCTGAACCTCGGGGTGACCGTCGACCACCAGACGGACTCCGGCCTCGGTCAACGCGCCTCCCGCCGCGGCCATCACGCACACTGCACCAGACCGGGCGTTGGCGACGTTCGGCCGATCGCCGCACGCCCAGCCCGAGTGCACCGGATTAACGAATTCGTTCATCTTCGACCAGGCGATGAACGAAAACACCCCATCGGCTTTGATCGTGCAGGTGGGAGCCTCCCGGCGTACCCGGTTTCAGCGCGCGGTCCTTGGCGTCGCGGCGCTGCTCCCTGTCCTGTCGACCCCAGGCTGTGCGCCCACTGCCTGCACTCTGACGGGGGCCGAGAACACCTTGACCATTCAGGTCTCGGACGACATCTGGGGTCCGGCCCGGTCGATGACCTGGTGCATCGACTCCGACTGCCGGGTGCATGCGATCACACCCGGGGGCAGCCCGCCGGTGATCCTGGTCGACGACCGGGTCGGCGAGGCTCCCATCCTCGTCGAGGTCCGGTTGGCCGGGGAGAACAACACTCTCCTCGCATCCGGCAGCACGACTCTCACGCCAACGGTGTTCCAACCGAACGGTCCCGATTGCGATCCGATCACCTGGCAGGCGGGTGCGCTCCTGACGAAGGATGGCCTGACCCCGATTCCGTCCGGGTAGGCATGGCCGACCGGTTCCGAAGTGTGGGCAGAATGTGGTCAGGCGCAGCCGCAGGACTGCCTGACACTGAGTCACCGGAGATGCAGAACAGCCCCTGACCTGCGGTTTCCCGCGAGGATCAGGGGCTGCTGCGTGGCGGTAGCGACGGGATTTGAACCCATCCAGAGCCCCTGGTCACGGTGATCAAAATGCCGCTGACCTGCGGAAATGCTTCCAGCAGCTGTGGTCAAATTCGGCCCTTTTTCAGCAGAGTGTGGGCAAAATGTGGGCAAAAGAATGATCTTGAAGAAGTTGATCTTGCCCCCGACCGGCGGCCTGCCGGTCGCTCGATGCCACCGCCTCGGAGCGGAGCAACACCTTCCGGGCACGGGCTGACGGTCCGCGAGCTGTCCGCGCACAAGCGCTGGGTGTCTCAGTCCCTTGGGAGGAGTCCCTCTTCGTAGGCCCAGGCGAACAGGCTTGCTCCGCTCGTGATCGGCAGAAACATGTCGGTGTCCAGCAGCGCGTCGATGACGGCGATGGCCAGGTCCCGGTCTCTGTCGAAGACGGTCGCCCACGCCTCGATGACGATCCACATCGTGTCGCGAGACTCGATCCCTCGAAGTTCGGCCTGGGCCGCCGCGGCCCGGTCGTCGAGCACTGCGACAAGCCCCCGGTGAAGTGCGCATGCGATCACGGCGCATTCACCGAGGTGTTTCAGCGGGCCGCCGCCCAGAGCAGCCTTGACCTCGAGCTGCGTCCACGCCTCCGCTTCGGTCAGCACCGTCTGCTCGACCCAGAGCAGTCCTTCGGGAGCAGCGATCCCGGGATACCTGTCCCGACCGTTCTGAATCTCGGCGTGAACCTCGGCGGGTATGACGATGATCCCGCCGGGAGCGACTTGGTGGAGTACCTCCACATGCCCCGCGCGAGACAGGTGGGTGTAGGTACTCGTATCCACGACCCAAGCCGCGGCGCTGCCGGTCATCGGGTCAGGGCTTCGTGTCCCTCGAATGCTCGCCGCAGGCGTTGCTTGTCGTCCAGCGGTTGCGGAAGGTCGTCGATGGTCAGGAGCCCGTGCAGCAGTTCCAACGTTCGCGCCGGCGTCAGGACCCCTGCCGCATATCCGTTGAGGCACGCCGCGACGTAACCAGGCGACAGGTACGGCGCCGTCAGCTCGTCAGACCACGAGAGGCCCAGCCGCAGATAATCGCCCCGCCTCGGCTCGTCCGACGCGAGTTGTTCTCGTTCCTCGCGGGTGATGAGGTCCAGGTTCCGCAGCTGGCCGATCACGGCAGTCCACGAGAGACGGAACTCGACGCCGACCGCGAGCGCTCGATCGCGCGTCGAGAGTTGGCTATGCGCGCGCCACATGTTGGTGACGCCGGTGCGAGGACCGAGAAAGTGGATCGCGAAGGAGTCGATCCACATCTCGGCGTCGAAACCCGCCTGCGAGTCGTAGGCATCGCCGAACAGCCAGTGCCCGAGCTCATGCGCCAGCGTCATCCGGCGCCGCCCCGAGTCGGCGTCACCGTTGACGACCGTCGCCCCGGCAACCCGACCCTCGGAGTCGACCTGGACACATGCACCGTCCGGGCCGGACCGACCGAGCGCGGGCGCCCAGGTGTAGAGACCGAACACCTCGCATACCCGGCCCAGGTCCTTGACCGGACCGTCGCCCATGCCGGCCTCCCGCCGGAACTTGGCCGCGACCCGCTCGGCCTCAGCATGGGTCCGAGGAGTCCTCGCAGCTGGGTCTCTGTCCGCTGACGTCAGCAGACCCATGGCCAGCAGCGTCCGCACTTCACCGGCGAACTGATCGACTTCCACGTCAAGCCCGAGCGTCGAGTCATGATCGGCGTGCGGCGCGGCCCGCCGATTCACCGCAGCCTGGACAGGCGGCTCGACGAAGTACGACAGCGGTCGTCCCAGCAACTGGGCGAGCGTGACCAGCTCGGGCACGCGAAGGTTGCGGTCACCCCGCTCCAAGTGCGAGATCGCAGCACGATCGAGCTTGAGCTCTCTCGCGACCGCGTCCTGGGTCATGCCGGCGAGCTCGCGCGCCTCCGCGAGCCGCCGACCCAACCGAACCTTGTCCATGTGTGAGATTTTCGCACAGACGCGCAATGGTCTTCAGCCCAGAGCCGTCTGAGGTTGGTCTGGGTCCGGGCCGAACCGCGTCATCCTCTTTCACTGTCCGAGCGCGGTTGCAAGGATCGGTACCTCCGCTCGAACGCAGACGACAGACTGGCAGCAGACCCGCCTACAGTCTCCGAGCGCCGGGACATGTCGCCAGAGCGCCCCGCGAAGTCATGGATCTGGGCAGCGACCCGGGGCTGGCCGCAGTCCTTTGCCGCTCGACCGACGAGACGCAGCACCCCGAGCAGTTCGACGATCAGGTCTGGTCGTCCTGCACTCGGAAGCGATCGCGCTGCGATCGCGGCGTGCGGTGAGAACGGACGTCGACCGCCGTGACCTCGGCGACGCGGGGCCCGTAGCTGGGCGAGGTTGCTCAGCACCGCGATCGTCTCAACGATCGGGTCCCGGTCGTCCCAGTCAGCCGCCAGGGACCAGGCCGCCAGGACACCGGCGAGCTCTCCTGCGGCATCCGCCCACCCGCGGACATCGCCCAGCGGGACCGTTCGCTGCCGCTGGTTCATGGACCTCAGTTCCGTGACCGCGCGATGCACGACCATCTGGAGGTCGGCCGGCCGTTGTGGGTGACCAACAGTTGGCGGGGTCCCCCGCCAGACCGCGACGGCCTGGGCGGTCGCATCCGGCGAGTCACCCCATCTGCTCCGGAGCCTGGGCAGCGTCAGATCCTTCGCCAGATGTCCGCCGCCGAAGAACCGCTCACCCTCCCCGGCCAGGGCCACCTTGTAGCCGACCACGGCGCTGGTGCCGCCTGCGGCGTAGTACGGCGCGACCCGAACACCCTCGGCCCGCAGGTGTTGCACGAACTCCGCCTCTGTCATGGCCATCGTCGCCGCTGCCCGGACATAGCGTTCCAGGATCCGCCGTGACGGTTCCCGGCCGGTGCGTTCCTGCAGTTGCAGCTCCGCGTAGGTCAAGCCTCTGCTGCCGACGCCGAGAGTGGCGCTCTGGAGGCGGCGCAGACCGTGTTCGACCTCCAGTGCCCGGCAGGCCTGCTGCGCCTTGGTGAAGTCGTGGAAGGTGTTGATGAACGACCCGTCATCCCGCACAGCGGAGACGACCAGATGGATGTGATCGTTGCCGGCCTTGCTGGTGCCGTGGTGGATGGCCAGCCACGGCACCCCCGGCTCACCAAGGTCGTCGGAGGTCCAGCCCATCTTGCGAATGAACCCGGCCGCGATGGCACCCCACTGCTCGTCGGTGAGCGGCGGGTCGCCGGCCTTGATCGACAACGAGCACTGCCACACCACCCCACGACCCGGTGCCCTCCCGGTGACCAGGGAGGGCAACGCCAACTCATCCGCCAGTGCCTTGGCATCCCGGCGGTCCAGGATCCCGGCAGGCCCGTACGCCTGGATCACGGCGTCGGCGGCCACTATGTGCGGATCCCGGTGCTCATTCGCCCGCCCCGGACCGACCAGGTACTGCAGCAGCCCGTGGAAGTCGTTTCCCCGGGTGACCTTCGGAATCAACGCCCACCCTCCTCAATGATCGGCCCCATGGGCACCTGCCTCCCCGGCCGGAGCCCGACCGGACAACCTGTCACCCCGGTCACCGACGCGAGCGTTCTGCTCGCAGCCGTCGCCAAATTCGACCGTGCACCTATGGCAAAAGCCTCGTTTCCTTGCAAGAACTTCGATTGACTTTCATCTTTTGTCGGTGGTGAGGACTGGATTCCAGAACCAGCCGAACGGCTTTCGCCGTTCCGTTGTCTCTTGCCCAGCGCAGCGACTCCGCGAGGAGGTCTGCACCACAGGGTATCCCGCTCCGCGGTGTGGTGTGACGGGCTGGGATTATCCCGCCACATAACTTGCTCCCGACCTCTCCTACGGCAGACGTCCCGGAGAGTGCTTTCGATCCCGAGGCACTTGTTCCCCCAACCCCGACGCCACTGGGATCCTGAATGTCGCGAATGGCAGGCGGTCACCATTTCAAGCGCCCGGAAGCCAAAGGCGACGCTCCGCGAGAGACGAAAAACATCGGAATCCAACGAGCCACCGATCCGCGCTTTGCGCTCACCGAAGGAGAAGAACCATGACAGGCATCGACGAGCGCTCCGTCCCCATCGGCCATCCCGGGCGGTGGAGCCGATCCGAGCGGTGCTCGTGCCAGCCCCGAACCTGAGTTAGGACACTTGCTTAGTGCCCCGGATCGGGTTGGAGTGCTGTCAGGATCTGTTGCTGGGCGGGCGGGATCCGGGGTGGGAAGTCCTGGATCGCGCCGTTGATCTCGATGGTCGCGGTCCGTAGCGGCCGGAGTTGTTTCACGACGTTCGCGATCGCCAGGCCGGTGCGTTCCTGGACGGCTCGGGACACGGCCAGGGCTGCGAAAACGATGGTCAGGTGGGCTTCGATCGCGTCTTTGGTGCGGTGGAACATCGGCCTGGCGCGGAGGTCTGTTTTCGACATGCGAAAGGACTGCTCGATGGTCCACAGGTGGTGATACTTCGTAATCACCTCCGCTGCCGGCATCGTGGTGACCGGCAGGTTCGTGACGTAGCCCTTCAACCCGATCAGCTCCCGGGCTCGTTGCAGGGCCTTCTCGTCCAGGTGCCGGTCCTTGCCCGCGATCTTCACGAACCTGGTCGCCCGCACCGCGCGTCCCTCATCGACCACGGCACGGGCTTTGGCTTCCTGCGCGTTCAGGGTCACGGTGTCCCGGCGGGCCCGCGGCGCCGAGTACTGCCAGATCGCCCGCCAGGCCACCGGGTCACCGTCGGGGTCGAACACCGGCTCGGCCCGCTTGTTGACATCGTTGACCTGGTCCCGCGCCGTTCGAGGGGTCACCGTGTCGATGATCTGCCCATCGGTGAAACGGGTTCCGTTCCAACGGAAATGGGACGCCAGATCACCGGGCGCCTTCACGGTGCGGGACCCCACGATGAATCCCAGACCGGCAGCGTCCAGCTCGGCGAGGTTGCCCACCGACAACATCCCCACATCCGCCGCGACGATCATCGGAACCTCGAGATCGTGGCGGGCCCGGAAATGGTTGATGATCGGCACGATCGTCCTGGTCTCTGCCGTGTTCCCCTCGAAACAGCCGATCTCCAAAGGGAAACCGGACCGGTCCACCAGCAACCCGACGACGATCTGCGGGTCCACCCGACGTTCCTTGGAGAACCCAACCTTGCGCAGGTCGTCTTCCTTCTCGGCCTCGAAGTACAAGGTCGTGACGTCGTAGAGCACCAACCCGAGCCCACCGGTCTTCCCGGCATGCTCGAAGCACTTCACAGCCAACCGGTCCCGGTAGTTGCCCGGGCCGACCGCGGCCAGGTGCCGCTGCACCGTCCGGTAGGCAGGCGGCTCTGCTCCCAGATCGGCCAGCACCCGCAGGGCATCGATCTTCGAACCCGGCTCCACGATCCGGGCGATCACCAGGTCCCGGAACACCTCATCACCCAGCGCACCGAAACCCAACTGGTCATACACCGAGGCCAGAACCTCGAACAGCAACCGTGAACTCGCGCCCACCGTCCGACCCGCACCGGCGGTCACCGCACGACCCGGCACAGTCGGCACAGGCGGCACCGCTGTGATCACCCCGGACCCTGCCCGCCAATCGGCGATCTGGTCCATCCGCACCACTTCCGCCGGCACCTCGACATCGAACATGCCCTGACCTGCAGTGATGAACCTGTTCGCCTGCTCGATCAGCAGTCCCAACTCCGCATCTGTGTGCGCCGAACCCACATGCTCGACGATCTCCCGACGCCCAGCCACCTTCCGCGCAACCTGGACCGCGACCGCGCCCGACGCGGTCCGCACCTTCCGCACGAACACCTGCGAACCCTACCCGTTAGTGCCCCAACCAGCCCTTCCCAGCGAGCAAACCAGCAGTTCAGAGCCATGCAAACCGAGAATCCCGCCGGCCGTGTCCTAACTCAGGCCCGAACCGGCGTCGCACGCATCGCGGTGGTGCGGTGATGGCCGGCGAGAGGGTGTTGCCGGAAGAGGAGCTGGCGCGCCGCCGGGAAGTGGCGGCGGCGAGGGTGCGGGCCTCCCACGACCTAATGGTGGCGGGGGTGCGGGACCTGGTCACCGGCAAGGACTGTGCGGCCTATCTGCGGTTCGCGGCCCGGTTCCTCTCGTACTCGTTCAACAACTCGATGCTGATCTTCCTGCAGCGCCCGGACGCCACCATGGTCACCGGTTACCGGGCGTGGCAGCAACTGGGCCTGCAGGTCCGCCGCGGGGAGAAGGGCATCGCGCGATCTTCGCCCCGGTCACCCGCCGCCGCACCGACGGACAAAGCGCCGGGGAGACAGGTGTGCATGGTGGGGAGACAGGCGCATCCGCCGGGGAGACAGGTGCATCCGGCGGGATGACAGGTGGCCGCGGCGGTGGGGAGACAGGTGTCAAACCTGTCACCCCGACCGCGCATCTCGCCGGTGCCGGGGAAACAGGTGCCCCGTTGAGGGCGGGGCGTCGGATGGTCGGGGTGCGGATGGTGTCGGTCTTCAACGTCTCGCAGACCGACCCGATCGAACCCAGCGCCGAACTCCTCCTGGTGAGGCCGCGGCTGCTGGACGAGGAGCAGGGCGCCGAGCTATAAGCGACGATGGAGCGGCAGCCCACCGGACGCGGATTCGAGCTCCAGCGTGGCGAGTGTGGCGGCGCGAACGGCTGCGTCGACTTCGGCGACCGCTTGGTCAGGGTCCACGACGACGTGACCACGTTGCAGGCCACCAAGACCCACGCTCACGGACGTACTCCTCGGGCAGGATGAGCGGGGCCAGGTCCCGCAGGTGGGTCCAGATGGCGACCTGGTCGCGCATGGCCAGCTGGTCGAAGACGGCCCAGGTGATGTTGCCGATCGAGACAATCAGCGCTTCCCCGGCCCGTCCGTGGCGGATCATGTCCAGGTGCTGGCGCGGGTGGCGACGGTGAGCTCGTGATGGCCCCGCTCCGGGACCTTGCAGCGGTTTGCCGACTGGGAGGAACCGGGTCCCGGCCTCCAGGACCGGTCCAGCAAGATCTAGGTGTACTGCACAGGGAGGTTGGTCAACAGGCTGATGGGCGGTTGGTTCCCGATGGCGGTGTGGAGCCGGTGGTGATTGTAGAAGTGGATCAAGCTGGGCAGTGCTGCGCGGCGCTCGCCGTCTGACTGGTAGCGGCGGGCGTAAGCCCAGCCGTCGGCCAAGGTGCGGTGGAAGCCTTCGATCTTGCCATTGGTCTGCGGCCGGTAGGGGCGTGTGCGCTTCGCGGTGATCTCGAGCTCGGCGCACGTGTCCCGCCACAGGAACGAGCGGTAGCAGGACCCGTTGTCGGAGAGCACCCGCTGCGTCTGGATACCGCGATCGGCGAACCATGCCACCGCGTTGCGGAGCACATCGACTGCAGTGCTTGACTTCTCATTGCCGGGGATCTCGGCGTAGGCGACCCGGGAACGATCATCGATGACGGTGTGGACGTAGTTGACGCCGGTGCGCGGTTCCCCGCGATGGTTGCGGTTCCCGGTCCGCTCCGCGGTCGCCGACCGGTTCTTCTCGCCCTGCTGCCGGCCGACGAACCGGTGCCCGCCACCGTCCGGGACGCTGCCGAACTTCGTCACATCCACGTGCAGCATCGCCCCGGGAGCATCGTGCTCGTAGCGGCGGATCGGCTCACACACCACCCGGTCGATCTGCCGAAGCCGAGAGATCCTGCACCGCAACAACACTGCATCAACCGTCGAGGCCGGCAGCTGCAGCTTCCCGGCGATCTGCACCGGCCCGAGCCGATGCCGCCACCGCAGCGCGACGATCTGCCGCTTGACCGGGTCTGTGGGGTCGTGCAGGGTTCCGCCTAGAGAGAGTGCGACCTGGCGGGCGACCAGCTCGTCGGCGATCGCGCGGGCGTCGGTCACTGAGCGGGCGAGCCGGTCGAGCTTGGTGACTGCGAGGGTGTCGCCGGCCTGCACCGCGGCGAGGGCCTCCCGGAGGCCGGGGCGGGACCGGGTGGTGTGGGTCAGCCCTTGGTCGACGTAGATCCGGTCGGGGGCGACGCCCAAGGCGACGAGCTGCTGTCGTTGCGCTGTGAGGTCCTGCTCGTCCGTTGAGCAGCGCGCATATCCGACGATCATGCGAACCCCCTCCCCTCTCCCGGTGATGCCACGGCATCACCCCCGCACAGTCTCATCTGAACGACCTCCGCTGAGACTCCCCCGGACTAAGTAGATGAGACTGGCTCACCTGCGGTTATTGGTTACCGCGCGGGTCCGACAGAGCGGTCTCGGGTAGAGATCCTCTGATGAGATCCCCTTAGAGGCGCCGGTGGGCGGGTCGATCGATGACCTCCGGGTCAGAGCAGCGGCCAGACACATTGCGGGTGGGCACTCCCGGGGCAAGTCGCGAAGATGGCGGCGAACGCGAACCATCGCTGCGCGGGTCATGTTGCATTTCGGTGGGGTGCGGTTGTCTTAGGGGTATGTCCGCACCCGAATCGCCGGCTGAGTGGTGGCCACCTCCTGAGCTGGTCGATGTGCTGACGGCGCAGGCAGCTGCGCTGGCCGGTAACCGACTCGAAGCAGAAGACGTCCTGGCGGACGCCTTGGTCGCGTTGTGGTGCAAGCGTGCGTTGGTCGCCAAGGCGAGGAACACCGAGGCGTACGCGCGGCAGGTCCTCACCCGAACGTTCCTCAACAACCGAGCTGCGACAGCGAGGCGGCGCCGGCTCCAGCTGCGCCTGGCGCGCACTGCGACGCTGGTGGCTAGTCCGGCACCCGCCGACGCGGTTGACCAGGTCGAGTCTGTTCGCGCGATGCTGGCCGTGCTCCCGACGAACGAACGTACCGCCATCGTGCTTCGCTACTACCTCGACCTGTCAGATCTCGACATCGCCGCGTCGATCGGATGCTCGGAAGACTCCGTCCGCAGCTACCTCAGCCGGGGCCGGGCGCGGCTCCGCAGTCATCTGGTGTCTTCATGACCTCGACCAATGACCACCCCGAAAGGACTCTCACGCCGTGGCCACCGATAAGGACATCAAGCAAGCGATCCTGCGCGATGTGCAGGAATCATCGCCCAACACGGCGCGGGCAGAAGCCCGCGCGCGTGACCGCGTCACCGCAATCCGCACCCGGCGAGGCCGATTCCTGCCGTTCGCGGTAGCAGCCGCTGTGTTTGTGGTCGCCGCGGGCATCACCAGCGCGTTGGTCTGGAGCAAACCGCGCTCGGAACCGGCTGCCGCGGGCCGAGCCGCGACTGGTAGCGATGTCACTGGCACGTGGCAGGTCATCTCCTACACGATCAGCGAGCGCACCCGCACCCCGAACCCCGACTACCCGCTCAGACTTACGCTGGAGGCACCTACCAACGACGGGGCGATCGCCGTGGTGACCAATACCTGTACACCTTCGACCGCGCAGTGGAAGCTTGACGGAGCTACGTTGTCGCTGATCGATGGCTGGGCAACGCCCGCAATACCGTGCCCTCCCGGGTCGCCGGACTTCGACACGGTGATCGCGCCAGGATTTCTCGACCTGAGTAACAGCTGGGTCTCCGGTGCTGATATCTCGCTCAGCGCAAGTGGTAGCGACATGACCCTCACCACGAGCACGGGCACGGCCAAGTTCTCAAGAGTTACGCCGGCGACTGGTACTACCAGTTGAAGTACACATTGTGCCGCGAAGCCATGTCGCGCGCGAGCGTGATGTAACCCCAGGGGCCGCACTGCGAGCCGGTCGACATCCAGGACGGGCAGTACCCGGACTGCGCACTGACCAACGAGATCGTTCCGTAGGCGAGAGCTTGGGTGTTGCCATTCGTGTTCCTGAACACCGGGCCTCCGCTGTCGCCGCGGGCGATAAGCCAGGTTCCGTCGAACGAGCTGATCAGGCTGCCGCTCGCTGTGGTGGTCTCACCGGTCGGCTTGGGTAGGGTCCAAGTCCGGCCGGTGCCCAGCTGGCCGTTGCAACGCGCGTAGGACTTCGCACCACTCAAGCAAAGCCGGTCGCCTGCGTTCGGGAGTGACATCCCCACGACCAGCTTGCTCTGCGTACCGTTAGGGTAGGCGCCGTCAAAGATGCGCGGGGCGCTTGAGGCACCGCTACGCACCTTGATGTACGAGGAATCGGTGTAACCATCCTCCGAGGACACCGTTCCCAATGGCGCGCCAGCACCCGTGTTCACCGTGTGGTTGTTCGACGGGATGCAGTGCCAGGCTGTTGTCTGGTAGTACGAGCTCGTCTGCGTGGAACGCACGCTAAATCCCGTACTACATCCTGAGGGCGATATCAGGGATCCCCCATAGTAGGGGGAAGTATCTGCCGTTCTGCTCGCCGGCTGGAGCTGGCCGACCATCTTCGAGTACCGGACCTTGGCGAAGAGATTCGCCAGATCCGGGTCTTCCTTCACATCGGCCGACAAGGCAGTGTTGATCCCGGATTCGGGTGACGTCTCGGCATACCAGACGGTGAAGGTGCCACCAGGTAAATCGGTGCCCCACGATGCCACGTCTGAACCGAAGACGTTCGTCGTGGTCGCCACATCGATGAGCGTGGCATCAAGCCGAGACACCTCTCTCGACGTCAGCTCCGCGGTCTGGAAGCTAATCGTGATCTGTCCAGCGACCGCCCGGTACCCACCCAGAATGTCGGAGCCCGCCATCGGGTCGCCCTGACGAAACACGGTAATCGTAGTGTCCAGCGGATCCACCAGCAGGTCACTGAATGCCGGGTCGGACGACACGCCGTACTCCCGGATCTTGTCGGCGATCGGATCCAAGACTTCCTGGTTGTGGATGATCGTCAAATCATCGCCCCCGGCAGGTCGGACTGACAACCGTGTGCCGCCATCGTGGCCCATCGTGGCACCTGCCGGCAGCGCAACGCCTGCCCCCAGGATCGCAGCCAACAGGATGACCGGGCACCCAGCAGCCAATGTTCGCCTGACGCGTAGCGTCCTCCTCCGCGCCCCAACCCGCACTCGCGCTGCCCCGTGTGATTTCAAGGTCGTCTCCGTTCCTATAAACGCACAGGTCAGCGTGCGCATTAGCTGCAGTGTCCTCGCTGGACCCGACGGAGTCCAGTGGCTCCACCCAGATTCTCCGTGGTTGCGCACTGAATCCCCGGCATGTCCGGGAGCGTCAGATCTTCGGTGTAAATGATCATGTGTTCTCAATTGGTGGTGGCTGGCTGGATCCGGCCCTCGAAGGTGATCGCGAAGGCGTTCAAAGCCGGTTTCCACCGGATCACCCATCGTGCCCTTCCCTTCCCCGCCGGGTCCAGCGATCTGGTGACCAGGTAGAGGCACTTGAGCGCTGCCTCTTGTTCGGGAAGTGCCCCCAGGCGCGCACCGCGCGCCGGTAGCGGGTGTTCAGGGACTCGATCGAGTTGGTGGCGGGAGATGATCCGGCGGATCTCCACGTCGTAGTCCAGGAACGGTACGAACTCTGGCCACGCCGAGTTCCAGAGCCTGATCACCGCCGGGTAGCGGGCGCCCCACTGCTGATCGATCTCCTCGAACCGGGGCCTTGGCGGCGGGCTCGGTCGCTGCGGTGTAGATCGGCTTCAGATCCCTGGCCAACGCGTCCCGATGCTGCCTCGGGACGTAGCGAAAACTGTTGCGCAGCAGATGGATCACGCACGTCTGCACGATCGTCCGGGGCCACACCGCCTCCACCGAATGCGGCAGTCCCTTCAGGCCGTCGCAGACCAGGATGCACACGTCCTCCACGCCGCGGTTGCCCACCTCGGTCAGCACCTGCAGCCAGAACGTCGCCCCCTCACCGCCGCCATCGCCCCACCCACAGGCCCAGGATGTCCCTTCCCCGGTGCACGACACGCCGATCGCGGCGTAGACCGGCCGGTTCGTGACCTGCGCGTCGCGGACCTTGACCATGATCGATGGGGGCACCTCCGCGCTTGCGGGGGACGATGAATACGACCGGATACACCTTGTCCAGGGGGCGATCTCGCCAATCCGACATGTCCTCCAGGACCTTGTCGGTGATCTTGGAGATAGTCTCCTTCGACACCTGGGCACCTGGGGGCACCTCCCGCTTGCGGGGGAAGATCTCGGCGAAGTGCGCGGCGATCTCACCCGTAGTCGGGCCCCGCGCCGTCAGCGACAACACGATCTGATCCACCCCGGTCAGCCGCCGCTGCCGCTTGCGCGCGATCGCCGGCTCGAACGAGCCGTCCCGGTCCCGGGGCACCTCGATCTGCACAGGCCCGATCTGGATTGAACACGGTCTTGGACCGGGTGCCGTTCCGTGAGTTCTCACCGTTGCGGCCAGCCGGCTGGTGGCGCTCGTCGCCCAGGTGATCGGTCATCTCCGCCTCCAGGGCGGGTCCCGGGCACTGCTTGGTCAACCCGGTCAACTGACCTCCCGGGCCGATCAACTCCCGGCCTTCCTGGCGGGCCTGCGCCACCAGGGCCTGCGCGAACTGCTGCTGGTCCATCCAGCCCGCTGACGTCGATGTCATGCCAACAAGCGTGTCCGACATGTCCGATCCTCCCCGCCAGGCGCACCCGGCGTGTCTGGATCACTTACACCGATGACCTGACAATTCCAAATGTGCCGGCGAACGCAGCCGACCGACGAATGCGTTCACCGCCGAAGGCATCGCCCGCGTTTCAACGACCGGCGACTGACCTGTCATTCATCCCACGACCTGCCCACCCCACCCGTTTTCCCGCAGGTCACAGACACACGCCGGCCCGAATCCGGAAACGGGCGCCCACCGGCCACGCACCGCTCAGCGGCCGGCCAGATCCACAGGACGAGACCGACCGGATACCGGGCGAGGTGATCGGCAGTGCGCCGGGTAGACCGCTTCCACTGGCTGAGCGGACGGTCGTGACAGGTCGTGACCACTCCGCGCCAGCTTCCTCCACCGACGGTCAGCAGTGCCATTGGAGCTTCACATCGGTTGCAGGACAGAAGGTTCGAAGCTATCCACATTCTTCCGAAGAGCGAAACCGGTTGTCGCCGCTCGTCTCTACGCTGGTCCGAGCCGGTCAATTCCCCGGCGCTTCGGAGCAGGAGACCGAGCATGGCAACAGTCGAGTCGTACCGGACCCGCCTCGGCGACAAGAGGTACCGGGTGCGCTACCGCACGCCCGACCGGAAGCAGACGGACCGCCGCGGGTTCAAGACGAAGCGCGCGGCCGAAGAGTTCGCGTCGAGCGTCGAGGTGTCCAAACTGCGCGGTGAGTACATCCGCCCGAAGGACACCCGGGCGACGATCGGCGTGCTCGGCGTCGAATGGCTGGCCCGGCAGACCCACCTCAAGCCGTCGGCGCTCCACTCGGTCGAGTCGGCGTGGAGGGTGCACGTCCGTCCTCGGTGGGCCGGGTTGACCGTCACCGATCTCCGGCCCACCCAGATCCAGGCGTGGGTCTCCGAGCTGACCGGTCAACGATCCGCGACCACCGTGATCCGGGTGTTCGGCGTCCTGTCCGCGATCCTGGACGACGCGGTACGGGACCGCAGGCTCCTCTCAAACCCGGCACGCGGCACCAAACTGCCACGCAAGACGCGCAAGGAGAACCGGTACCTCACCCACCATCAGGTCCACGAGCTCGCCGAGCAAGCCGGCGAGCACGCGCCGATGGTGCTCCTGCTGGCCTACTGCGGGCTCCGCTTCGGCGAGGCTGCCGCTCTCCGCGTCCGGGATTGCGACTTCCGGCGGAGGAGGGTCACGGTCGCGCAGAACGCTGTCGAGGTCGGCGGAAGGACGGTCGTGGGCACGCCGAAGAACCACCGGCACCGTGTCGTCCCGATCCCTCACTTCCTGGCCGACCACCTCGCCCGGCTGTGCGAAGGCAAGGACCGGGACGCCCTGCTGTTCCCCGGCCCGTCCGGCACGCACATGCACCCGCCCCGAGGGACGCGCGGCTGGTTCGAGGGCGCCCGGCTACGGGCCGGGCTCGAACGGCTCACTCCGCATGACCTCCGGCACACCGCCGCATCCCTCGCCGTCTCCGCCGGCGCCAACGTCAAGGCCGTCCAACGGATGCTCGGCCACTCCTCCGCTGCCATGACACTGGACGTCTACGCCGACCTGTTCGACGACGATCTCGACGCCGTCGCGAGGGCCATGGATCACGCAGCGGCTTCCGCAAGTGTGGGCAAAATGTGGGCAAAATCTTCCGGACACCCTTTGGGCGATGCCTGAACAAACTAGCAAAACAGCCCCTGACCTGCGGTTTCCCGCGAGGATCAGGGGCTGCTGCGTGGCGGTAGCGATGGGATTTGAACCCATGGAACGCTTTCACGCTCACACGCTTTCGAGGCGTGCTCCTTAGGCCGCTCGGACACGCTACCGGCGAAGACTTTACCGGACCCGCCGGAGTGCTCCGGACCGTCACGAGGCCGCCGCGACTCAGAGCTCCGGGCGCGCGGCGGGCCGTCGCTGCCAGGTGGTCCACAGCGGCCGGTACCCCATCCGCGACCAGAAAGGTCCGGATCGGGGATTGGGCACGGCGTAGTGCAGGAGGGTCAGCGGCACACCGGCCGCGTCGATCCGGGCGTGCGCCTTCCCGACCAGCGCGGCGCCGACACCGCTGCCCCGCTCCTTCGGTTCGACGTACATCCCGCTCAGGTACGCCGCCTCCGCGCCGGCACTGCTCATCGGCACGATCCACGCCGCCTGCTCCGGACGGTTCACCTGCACGAACCCGACCGCGCGCGGCTCCCCGGCCACCAGTGTCCAGCCCGGCGCCCCGGCGAGGGTGGTCTCCAGACCCTCGCGCAGCCGCTCCCGCTGCCCGGGCCGGCTGGTCACCACTCCGTTGTGCGCGTCGGTGTCGACCAGGGCGTCGTTCAGGTCGGCCAGCTGATCCAGGTCGGCGACAACGGCCTCACGCACCGGCACGTCCGATCCGGCCGGGGTCGAGGTGCCGGCCCGGCGGGCTGCCACCACGATCAGCGGCGCGAAACCGAGCTCGACCAGCGGCAACCGGACCACCGGGTCCCGGCTCGGCACGGTCACCGACGCACTGGTGTCCCAGTCACCTACCCGGACGTCGAGCGCTCCCAACCACTCGTGCAGCAGCTCGCGCAGCACCCCGGCCCGGTCCGGACCGGCCAGCCTGACGGTCAGCATGTGCCGGCGCAGCGCGCCCCACATCGCAAGCGGGTCCTCCGCACCGACCTCCCCGTACCGGGCCAGCGCCTGTCCGGCGGACGGCCCGGCCGTGACACTCAGCAGCCGGGCCGGCGGTTCGACGGGCAGTGGTCCGGTCTCCGGGAGCAGCGGGTCCAGTCCGGCCAGCACCCGGTCGTGTTCGGCGACGACGTCCACCCGGCCAGCCTGCCACCATCGGCCCGGCCCTGCCCGACCGGCTCGGATCAGCAGAAACAGGAGGACCTCAGCGGCGACGCGCGAAGAACGCGGTGAGCGGTGCCGCACACTCGGTGGCCAGCACACTCCCCCGCACCTCGACCCGATGGGTCAGCCGACTGTCCCGCAGCACGTCCCACAACGACCCTGCCGCACCGGTTTTCGGCTCCCAGCAGCCGAAGACCAGCCGGGACACCCGGGCCTGCACGATCGCGCCGGCGCACATGGTGCACGGTTCGCAGGTCACCGCCAGGGTGCAGCCGGACAGGTTCCAGCCGCCGAAGGCGGCCGCTCCGGCCCGCAGCACCAGGATCTCGGCATGGGCGGTCGGATCGCCGGTTGCCTCGCGGGCGTTGGACGCCGCGGCCAGGATCCGTCCGTCGGGCGCCGCCAGCACCGCACCGATCGGCACGTCCGGATCGTCGCCGCCGGGAACGGCGGCCAGAGCGGCGCGGACCAGGTCCTCGTCGCCGGGGTCCCCGCGCAGGTCGGGGATCGCCCCCGGGATCAGGCCTTCTCCAGCAGCGCGTCGAACTGGTCGGCGAACCCGCACCGCTGGGCGATCAGCCGCAACTGCTCGTCCGGATACAGGTCGTCCTCGCCGACGATCAGCGTCATCTCCTGCTCGGGCACCCCGAGATCGGCCAGCACCGCGAGGTCGCCCTCCGGCCACGGCTCGTCGTCGATCTCGTCGTCCTCGGGCAGCGGCACGTCGAGCAGGTCGAGCGCATCGGCGGCGATGTCGTAGTCGAGCGCCGCCGTCGCGTCGGAGACCAGCAGCCCGGCCCCGCCCGGCACCGGCCGCACCACGACGAAGAACTCGTCGTCCACGGCGACCATCCCGAAGACCGCGCCCGTCGCACCGAGTCGGCGCAGGGCGGTCAGCAGGCCGTCCAGGTCGTCGACGAGTTCGTCGTCCAGCATGGACACCCGCCAACGGCCCTCCTCCCGGACGACCGCAGCAGCAAAGCCGGCCGGGTGGCCGGCGGAGGTAGAGGCGCTCACCCGCAGAACGTTACGCAATCGGCCGTGGCCCGGCCATGCCGCCCGGCTGTGTTCCTCTCCGGGGTCGCCCGCCCATGGCTCGCACGGTCGAGCGCGGCCGGTCGGGTGACGGTCGCCGATGGTCGGCCACACGACCGGGGACACCGCCCACCCGTCGCCCCGGTATCGCGGCGGCGCGATCCGCGGGATCATGATCGGCATGGCGGACCGTCCCTCCCTGCATGTGCTCGGCCTCGGCCTGATCGGCGGTTCCCTGCTGCGCGCCGCGGCGGCCACCCATGACGTCAGCGGCTGGTCACCCAGCGCCGACACCCGGGACGCGGCCGCCGCGGACGGTTTCCGGGTGGTCGCCGATCCGGAGACGCTGCTCGAGGAGGCCGACGCCGCCGACGGTCTCGTCGTCCTGGCCGCACCCGTGACGGCGTTCGGGGACCTGCTGCGGCGGGTGGACGCGGTGGCCCCCGAAGTCCGGCTGACCGATGTAGGGAGCGTCAAGGCCGCGGTGGAGGACCAGGTGGAGGCGCTGGCGCCGACCGCCCGGTTCATCGGTTCGCACCCGATGGCCGGGACCCAGCACTCGGGGTGGGCGGCCGGATCGGCGGACCTGTTCACCGGTGCCGCCTGGGTCACCACGCTCACCGAGGAGTCCGACCTCGACACCTGGATGTACGTGGCCGATCTCGCCCTCGGCCTGCAGTGCCGGGTGGTGCCGACGGAGGCGCCGGCGCACGACTCCGCGGTGGCCCTGGTCAGTCACCTCCCGCACCTGCTCGCGCTGGCACTGGCGCAGGTCGGCGCCGACGGCGGACCGCTGGCCTTGTCGCTGGCCGCCGGGTCCTTCGGCGACGGGACGCGGGTGGCGGCCACCCGACCCGAGCTGATCCGGGCGATGTGCGAGACCAACAAGAAGGCCTTGGTGCCCGCGGTCGATGCCTTCCTCGGGGTGCTCGGGGTGGGCCGCGGGTCGCTCGCGTCCACCGGATCGCTGGTGAAGCTCACCGAGGCCGGGCACGCCGGCCGGATGCAGTTCGAGCAGCGCGGCGGCGGCCTGGAGCTGCTGACCCTGTCCGGCGACGACCTGATCGAGCAGCTGCTCTCGGTCGGCGCCTCCGGCGGTCACGTGACCGCGGTCCGGCGGGAGGGCGACGACGGCCCGGAGGTCGACGCCTACTACCCGGCCTACGACGACGACTGATCCAGCCCGAGCGGACGTCAGGGCCTAACGAGCCGCGGCGGGCAGGTTGTCCGCGGCCCAGACGGAGAGTTCGGTCAGCGCCGGCAACAGCGCCTGCCCGCGGTCGGTGAGTCGGTAGACCACGGTCACCGGCGGTCCCTCGCAGACCGTCCGCAGCACCAGCCCGGCCCGGCCCAGCTCGGCCAACCGGTCGGACAGCACCGAATCGCTGATCCCGCCGATGGCGCGCCGCACCTCGGAGAAGCTCGCGGATCCGCCGAGCAGGGTCCCGAGGATCACGCCGTTCCAGCGCTTACCGAGGAACTCGAAGGCGCGCGCCAGACCCGCATCGCACATGCGGGGGTCGTGGTGCGCATCACCGACGTCGGCCATGCAACCACTGTACCTGCGGTGCTACCTTCTGCCTGGGTACTTCGAAATTGCTAGCGACATCCGTCGTGCAAGTCACATCGAACTCCCCAGCAGCAATCACCGAGCACGACAGTTCCGCGACCAGCGCCTGGCCGGTCGCCGACAGAAAGCCGATACACCGATGACCTCCACCCTTGCACCCATCACCGCAACTTCAACCACCACGCTGCCCGTCCTCGACGAGGCCGGCCGGGCCCTGCTCTTCACCGACGCCCGTACCGCCAACACCTTCGCCGACACCCCGGTCACCGACGAGGAGCTCTCCGCCATCTGGGATCTCGCCAAGTGGCCGCCGACCTCGGCGAACTTCCAGCCGCTGCGGGTGCTGTACATCCGGACGCCGGAGGCCCGGGAGCGGCTGGTCGGCCATATGAACGACGGCAACAAGGAGAAGACCGCGGCCGCACCGGCCGTCGCCGTGCTCGCGGTGGACACCCGGTTCCACGAGCACATCCCGACCGTCTTCCCGATCCGCCCCGAGATGCAGGACGTGCTGGAGGCCGACGAGACCATGCGTACCGGGTCCGCCGCGCTGAACTCGTCCCTGCAGGCCGGCTACTTCATCCTGGCCGTCCGCGCGCTGGGTCTGGCCGCCGGCCCGATGCTCGGCTACGACGCCGCCGCGATCGACGCCGACTTCTTCCCGGACGGCCGGTGGAGGACCAGCCTGGTCGTCAACATCGGCCACCCCGGCGAGAACCCCTGGTTCCCGCGGCTGCCGCGGCTGGACAACGAGCACACCGTCACCTGGGCCTGATCCCCATCCCGTCCCGGCCGGCGAGCAGAGTCCGCCGGCCGGGACCCGGGCACGGCACGGACGGCAGAACTGCCGATCGGAAGCCCGCGGGCCTCTACCCTTGCAGTCGGCACCCCAGTCCGGGGTCGGCCGATCGGAGGCAGGTCAAGGATGCAGCGTCTCGCCGGCTTCATGCGGACGTACTGGACCCGGGGTGTGCCCGGCCGGGAGACCCCGCGCAGCCTTGCCGTCTTCATGCAGCGGATGTGGCTGCTCGCCCTCCTGCTCAAGCTGATCGGCTCGTCGTGGGACGTGTCCTGGCACTTCAAGTGGCTGCGCGACGACCTCGCCCCGCCGCACCTGATCAACACCGTCGGCACCGGCATCGCCATCGGCCTGGTGCTGGCCCACACCTTCACCGGCTACGGCGCGGAGAAGACGTCGCTGCGGATCATGCAGTGGGGCACCGGCATCTTCGTGATCGCCGGGCCGATCGACATCATCAACCACCGGGTCAACGGACTCGACCTGACCGCCTGGTCGCCGTCCCACCTGCTGCTCTACATCGGCACGATGATCATGGTCATCGGCGTCATCCGGAACTGGTACCGCACCTACCCGCGCGAGGGCGCCTTCGCCCGACAGTGGACGGCGGGTCTGGTGGTGCTGTTCGCGTTCCTCTTCGAGGACGTCTTCTTCCCGACCGGCCAGCAGGAGTACGGGATCCTCGAGGTCGCCTCCTGGTTCCGCGGCGATCCGTACGCCGAGTCCACCCTGCTGTCCTTCGCCGCCGGGCAGATCGGCCGCCCGGTCGACGACATCGCGATCCAGCACTTCGCGATGCCGATCGCGTCCTGGGTCTACCCGGTGTGGACCCTCGCCATCTGCGTGATCGTGCTGGTCGCGGCCCGCATCGCGACCGGTTTCCGTTGGGCCGCGACCTGCGCGGTCGGCCTCTACGTCGCCTACCGCTGCGTGATCTGGCCGCTGCTGGTGGCTGGCGACTTCCCGCCCAGCTCGCTGCCGATCTGGCTGCTGGTGGTGGGTGTGCTGGTCGACCTGGTGTTCCTGGTGCGGATGAACGAGGCGCTGCGCGCGGTGCTCGGCGCCGTCCTGGTGACCGCCGGCGGCTATGGCGCATTGGCGCTGTCCGCCCTGGTCACCGGCACCCCGCTGAGCCTCGGGTCGCAGGACATCGCCTCCTGGCGGGCGGACTTCGAGGCCGGCGCGGCGCTGGCCACGCCGCCGGTCAACTGGTCGTCGGTCTGGATCACCCTGCCCGCGCTGCTGATCACCTGGTCCTTCGCCGCCCTGCTGGCCTCCCGCACGATCGGGCTGTCCACCCCGCGGCCGCCGGCGCTGCAGGTCCGCTACTCCGCCGAACCCCGCCGTGACGCCGCCGGGCACCTGGACGGCTGGGAGCCGACCGGCGGATCGCACACCGGGCAGCGACGCCGGCGACCGGCACCGGCTGCCCCGACCCGGAAGAAGGCCCGCGCCGGCCGGCGGTGACTACAGGGAGGTGACCGGGGTCCGGGTCAGCACCACGGCGACGCCGAACGCCACGGCCAGCACCACCAGCTCCCACCCGGCCCAGAACGTCACCGCGGTGCGTTCCCGCCGGATGATCCGCGGCAGCAACCGGTACCGAATGACCGCGGCGGTGACCGCGACCAGCACCATGCACAGCGTCTTGGCCAGGATCAGCAGCCCGTAGCGGGTGGTGAACAGCGAGCCCGGCAGCGCGGTGATCGGCGAGAGGGCCAGTTCGATGAGGCCGTTGAGCACCCCGGTCACCCCGACCACCAGCACGCACCAGGTGGCCAGCTTCGAGAACCGCGGCAGGGTCTGCGCGAGCAGCACCGGCTGCCGGATCAGGAAGATGATCACCGCGGCCAGGCCGCCGGCCCACGCGGTCGCGGCGACGACGTGCAGCTCCATCGAGATCATCGTCAGGTCGTGGTAATACCAGTTCGACGCGTGACCGGTGAGCGGCAGCGGCAGCAACCCGAACAACGCGACGCCGACGCGCAACTCGGCCGGCACCCGCTCGCCGTGCCGCACCGCCAGCACCGACAGCCAGATGGACAGCACCGCGCAGCCGGCGGACAGCAGCAGACCCTTGCCCGCGGCGATCGAGGAGATGTAGTTCCAGATCGACGCCGGGGTCGGCGTGCCGCCGAGCTCCACCGTCAGCAGCACGATGGCCAACAGCGCCGAGATCCCCCACAGCGCACTGGTCCACACCGCGAGGCGGCGGGTCGGCGCGATCACCGGCTCGGTCCGGTCCGGCCGGTCGAAGCCGACCAGCTTGGCCAGCAGGGCCAGCCCGGCGGTGGCGACGGCGCCCAGGTCCAGCAGCATCCGGACGACCGGGATGCCGTAGTGCACGACCGGTCCGGGATCCTCGATCCCCTCCGGCACCGCGGTGGACAGGGTGGCGGTGCCGATCAGCGCCGCCACCAGCGCGGCCCCGACCAGCAGCGCGGCGAAGGACCCGAGCCCGGTGAGCAGCCCGGCGAACCGGGCCGGACCGGCGGCGGCCGCGGGGTCGGGACGATCCGGCGCGCGCAACGGGATGCGCGTGGCCGATCGCCGGGACCGCGGGGAACTCACCCGTTCATCGTGGCACGTCGCAACGCCACCGGGCGCACCCTCAGCGGGTCCGCTGCACCCGCGCGACGTCCCAGACCGGGGTGTCGGAGACCCGCACGGTGCCGTCGGTGTCGAAGACGAGGAACGAGTCGAAGGTCCGGGCGAACGCGCGGTCGTGGGTCACCGCCACGACGGTGCCCTCGAACGCCTCGAGCGCCTCCTCGAGCTGCTCGGCCGAGTGCAGGTCCAGGTTGTCGGTCGGCTCGTCGAGCAGCAGCAGGGTCGCCCCGGACAGTTCCAGCAGCAGGATCTGCAAGCGGGCCTGCTGCCCGCCGGAGAGCGTCTGGTACTGCTGCTCGGACGCCCTGGCCAGGCCGTACCGGTCGAGCGCCCGGGCCGCCTGCTCCCGGCCCATCCCGGACCGGTGCTCGTCACCGTGGTGCAGGATCTCCAGCAGCGTCCGTCCGTCCAGCTCCGGGTGGGCATGGGTCTGCCGGAAGTAGCCGGGCCGCACCCGGGAGCCGAGCACGACCTTCCCCGAGTGGTGCACCGGCGTCAGGTCGACCGTCGATACCGGGCGGTGCTCGACGTCCGGGTCGGAGCCGCCGCGGGCCAGCAGCCGCAGGAAGTGCGACTTGCCGGATCCGTTCGACCCGAGCACGGCCAGCCGTTGCCCGTAGAAGACCTCCAGGTCGAACGGCTTCATCAGACCGGTCAGCTCGAGGCCGGTGCAGACGATCGCCCGCTTCGCGGTGCGCCCGCCGGTGAGCCGCATGGTGACCCGCTGGCTCAGCGGCACCGCCTCCGGCGGACCGGCGTCCTCGAACTTCGCCAGCCGGGTCTTCGCCGCCTGGTACCGGGACGACATCCCGTCGTTGAAGGTCGCTTTCACCTTCAACGTGTTGACCAGCGTCTTCAGCTTGAGGTGCTCCTCGTCCCACCGTCGGCGCAGCTCCTCCAGCCGGGAGTTCCGGTCGTCGCGCGCCTGCCGGTAGGTCGACAGCGAGCCGCCGTGCACCCAGGACACCGCACCGGCGGCGCCCGGCTCGAGCGTGACGATCCGGTTCGCGGCCCGTTCCAACAGTTCGCGGTCGTGCGAGACCAGCAGCACCGCCTTGTCCGTCGCGGCGAGTCGGCCCTCCAGCCACACCTTGCCGGGCACGTCGAGGTAGTTGTCCGGCTCGTCCAGCAGCAGCACCTCGGCCGGCCCGTCCAGCAGCAGCTCCAGCACCAGCCGTTTCTGCTCGCCGCCGGACAGGCTGGTCACCGCGCGGAACTTCGCGCGGTCGTACGGCACCCCGAGCGCCGCGACACAGGCGACGTCGTAACGGGTCTCCCAGTCGTAACCGTGCACGTCGGCCCAGTCGGCCAGTGCCTGCGCGTAGTCCATCGCGACCCGGTCGGAGTCGTCCTCCATCATCGCCAGCTCGGTGGCGTCGATCCGTCGGCCGGCGTCGCGGATCGCGTCCGGGCTGACCGCCAGCAGCAGGTCCCGCACCGTCGAGTCGTCGCGGACCGATCCGATGAACTGCGGCATGACCGCCATCTCGCCGGACCGGGTCACCGCACCGTCCTCCGGCTCCTGTTCTCCGGTGACGATCCGCAGCAGGGTGGACTTGCCGGTCCCGTTCGGCCCGATCAGCGCGGTCACCCCGGACGGAACCCGGAAGCCCACGTCGGCGAGCAACGGTCGGCCGTCGGGGAGGGAGAGAGCGATACCGGACAGTTCGAGATGACCCACCGGGTCAGGCTGCTGTCCGGGCCGCACCCACGTCAACCCGATTCGGACCGATGCGGACACCAGCCCTGTGGCCGGGCCGGGCGCACGTCATCCTGCTCGACTACCGTGGTCGCCACGACCGACCTGCCGGGGGCCGGTCACCGGTGGAGGAGTGAGAAGCGATGGTCGATTTCGGCGAGCTCGCGCGCAAGGCGGAGGGGCTCGTGGCCGAGCACTCCGAGAAGATCAAGGACGGCGTGGAGAAGGTCGGCGAGTTCGTCGGCAACAAGATCGGGCACGACAAGGTCGACCCGATCGAGGACAAGGTCGACGGGTTCGTCGACGGCATCGCCGCCAAGCACAAGCCCGACGTCGCCGGCGACGCCTCCCCGGCCACCCCGCCGCAGGAGACCCCGCCCGCCTGATCCGCGGATGCGACGCCCTCTCTCCCGCTCTTCGGCAGGGAGGGAGGGCGTCGCTGTCCCGGTCCCGGTTGCCTGGCGCTCAGCGCAGGGCGGCGATCGCCGCGTGCACCCGCTTCGCGGACACCGGCACCGCGGTCCGCATCGGCTGGGCGAAGGTCGCCACCCGGAACTCGTCGAGCATCCGGGCCACCTCCCGCACATCGGGATCGCCGGACCGGCCCGCCGCCGCCACGTCCAGCGCAGTGGTCACGTCGTCGAGATCCCTTTGCAGACCGTCGATCTCCGCCGACCGCAAGCGATCCCGGTCCGGCGCCTCCCGCACCCGGGAGGCCCGGACCGCCAGCGCCTGCAGCCATCTCGTCAGATCGGGGAGATGCGCGGCGCCGGTCCGGGTGAGGAAACCCGGCGGCAGCAGCCGCACCAGCTGCTCGCGCAGGTCGCCGATCCGGTCCCGCAGGCCGCCCGCACCCGGTGACGCCGCCACCGCGTCGATGGCCGTCTCCGCTTCGTGGGCGGCGCGCAGCACCGCCTCCGCGGCGATCACCACGTCCAGCACCGCCTTGGGCACCTGCGGTGTCAGTCTGGTCACCAGCCTCTCGAAACCCGTGACGTCCCAGGCCGGCCCGCCGGCCCAGTCGAACAGCGCATCGATCGCGGCGGTGGTCGCGTCCGCCAGCAGCACCCCGAGGTCGCCGTGCGGGGTGACGGTCAGGGTCAGCTGCTGTGCCTTGGTCAGCCCGTTCCGCACGTGCGCCACCGGCGGCTTGATCCGCAGGGCCAGCAACCGGATCGTTCCGCGGCGCATCGCCCGCAGCTGGTCCTCCTCGGACGTGAACACCCGGAGGCCTGCGCTCGCCCCGTCGTCGACCAGCGCGGGGTAGCCGAGGATCTCCTGCCCGGCCACGACGCTGCGCACCTGTTGCGGGATCCCCTCCTCCGGGAACACCGTGAGACCCGAGCGTTCACGGGCGCCGTGCACCTGGCTCGCCGACACGGTGGCGACCGCCTTGCGGGTGTCTGCGCGCAGCGCCGCTTGCAGCTGGTCCAGGTCCTTGCCCGCGGCGATCTGTGCGCCGGCCGGATCCACCACCCGGAAGGTCATCCGCAGGTGTGCCGGCACCTTCTCCAGGTCGAAATCACCAGGGGTGACAACGATTCCGGTCAGTGCGGTGAGCGCGCCGGCCAGTTCCACCGGCAGCGGACCGTCACCGGCCCGGGCCAGTGCCGCAGCGGCGAAGTCGGGCGCCGGCACGAAGTTGCGGCGCAGCGTCTTGGGTAGGGACCGCAGCAGCGCCACCGCGAGATCCTTGCGCAGACCGGGGATCTGGCGTTCGAAGGCGGCCGGATCGACCCGGGCCAGCACGGCCAGCGGGATGGTCACCGACACTCCGTCGTCCGTGCGGGCCGGGTCGTAGACGTAGTCCAGGTCGAGGTCGACGCCGCCGGAGGTGAACGTGTCCGGGAACGCCTCCGGATCGACGTCGACCGCGCCGGCCGAGAGCAGCATCTCCGGGGTGAAGGTGAGCAGCCCCGGATCGGTGCGCGACGCCTTCTTCCACCACGCGTCGAAGTGCCGAGCGGAGGTCACCGACGCCGGGATCCGGGCGTCGTAGAGGGCGAAGAGCGACTCGTCGTCGAGCAGCAGGTCCCGACGGCGGACCCGGTCCTCGCGCTCCGAGACCTCCTCCATCGCAGCCTTGTTCGCGGCGAAGAACGCGTGCCGGGTCTGCCAGTCACCCTCCACCAGCGCGTGCCGGATGAACAGCTCGCGGGCCAGCGACGGGTCGACGTGGTCGAACTGCACGGTGCGCGCGCCGATCAGCGTGACCCCGAGCAGGGTGACCTTCTCGGTCGCCACCACGCTGCCGCGGCGGGCGTCCCACCGGGGCTCGGAATAGCTGCGCCGCAACAGGTCCCCGCCGACCTCCTCCACCCAGAGCGGATCGACGGCGGCCGCGGTGCGTCCCCAGAGGCGAGAGGTCTCGACGAGTTCGGCGGCCACCACCAGCTTCGGCGGCGACTTCGCCAGCGCCGATCCGGGCCACAGCAGGAAGGCGGTCCCCCGCGCGCCCTGGAACTCGCGGCCCGCCTCGGACTTCAG
Organism: Nakamurella alba; assembly: GCF_009707545.1. Lineage (NCBI taxonomy): Bacteria > Bacillati > Actinomycetota > Actinomycetes > Nakamurellales > Nakamurellaceae > Nakamurella > Nakamurella alba. The sequence continues at coordinate 195,317 of NZ_WLYK01000006.1, forward strand.
GCCGATGTGCGAGAGCAGGCCGGAGATCAGCGCGATGTGCACCGCGCGGGAGTCGACCGGCGTGGTGGCGAGGGTGCCGCGTCCCTGCTGGGTGGCCGGCTCCTTCCCGGGCCGCTCGGTCGGTGCTGCCTGCTCGCCTTCCTGCATCCCGCGCAGGCCGAGCTGGCGGGCGATCTGCCGGAGCTGGGCGTGCAGGTCCTGCCACTCCCTGATCCGCAGGTAGTGCAGGTACTCCTGCTTGCACATCCGGCGAAAGGCGTTGCCGGAACGGGCTTTCGCCTCGGTGCGCAGGTAATGCCAGAGGTGCAGGGTGGCCAGGAAGTCCGACTTCGGGTCGACGAACCGGGAGTGGGCGGCGGTCGCCTTGTCCCGTTCCTCCAGCGGGTACTCGCGGACGTCCTGGATCGCCAGCGCCGAGACGATCACCAGCATCTCCGGCAGCACGTTGCGCCGGTCGCCCTCGACCAGCATCCGGGCCAGGCGGGGATCCACCGGCAGTGCGGCGATCGACCGTCCGGTGGGGGTCAGTCGGGTGCGTCCGTCCTCACGGAGGATCGCACCGAGCTCGGTGAGCACCCCGATGCCGTCCGAGATCTGCCGCGAGTCAGGCGGTTCCAGGAACGGGAACGAGGCGATGTCGCCCAGATCGAGGGCGGCCATCTGCAGGATCACCGAGGCGAGCGAGGTGCGGGCGACCTCCGGATCGGTGAACTCCGGGCGGCCCAGGAAGTCCTCCTCGGAGTACAGCCGGATGCAGATGCCGTCGGCCACCCGGCCGCAGCGCCCTGCGCGCTGGTTCGCCGATGCCTGCGAGATCGGTTCGATCGGCAGCCGCTGGACCTTCGTCCTGGTGGAGTAGCGGGAGATGCGTGCGGTGCCCGGGTCGATGACGTAGCGGATACCCGGGACGGTCAAGGAGGTCTCGGCGACGTTGGTGGATAGCACGATCCGCCGGCCGGTGTGCGGGCTGAACACCCGGTGCTGGTCCGCCGCGGAGAGCCGCCCGTACAGCGGAAGCACCTCGGTGGTGCCGGGGCGGTACTGCAGGTGCCCGCGCAGCACCTCGGCGGTGTCGGTGATCTCCCGTTCGCCGGACAGGAAGACCAGGATGTCGCCGTCGCCCTCGGCCGAGAGTTCGTCCACCGCATCGCAGATCGCCTGCGCCTGGTCCTTGCTCTCGGTGTCGTCGCGCTTTCCGGTCGGTCGGGCGGACGTCGGCTCGTCGAACTCGTCCTCCCCCGACTCCTCCGGCCCGCACGGGCGGTACCGCACCTCCACCGGATAGGTCCGCCCGGACACCTCGACCACCGGCGCCGGCACACCGGCCGTCGCGAAGTGCCGGGAGAAGCGGTCGACGTCGATGGTCGCCGAGGTGATGATCACCTTGAGATCGGGCCGCCGGGGCAGGATCTCGGTGAGGTAGCCGAGCAGGAAGTCGATGTTGAGGCTGCGTTCGTGGGCCTCGTCGATGATGATCGTGTCGTAGGCGGTGAGCAGCCGGTCACGGTTGATCTCGGCGAGCAGGATGCCGTCGGTCATCAGCTTGACCAGGGTGTCCGGCCCGGTGTGGTCGCCGAACCGGATCGAGTAGCCGACGGCTCCGCCCACCTGGGTGCCGGTCTCCTCGGCGATCCGTTCGGCGAGGGCGCGGGCGGCGATCCGGCGGGGCTGCGTGTGCCCGATGAGACCCTTGACCCCACGGCCGATCTGGAGGCAGATCTTCGGCAGCTGGGTCGACTTGCCCGACCCGGTCTCGCCGGCGACGACCACCACCTGGTGGTCGCGGATGGTCGCGGCGATCTCGTCGACCTTGTCGCTGACCGGCAGTTCCTCGGGGAACTTCAGGACCGGGACCGCGGCTGCCCGCCGGGCCAGCTTCTGCTCGGCCGTCTCCACCGCGGCGAGGATCTGCGCCGTCGTCCGCCGCCGGTCCGCCTCGTCCCGGCTCTTGCGGAGGCCGGACAGGCGGCGTTCCAGTCGGGGGCGGTCAGCTGTCCCGAGCAGCTCGATCCGGGCACGCAGCTCTCCGGGCGTCGGGAGCGGGGTGTCGGAGCGGGCGGCATCCCGAGCACTGTCCGCCGAGTGTGCGGCCGCCGGGCCGGACGTCTCGGTGCCGGCAGTCTCCGCGATCGTCTCCCCATCGCGGCCGGCGCCGGCGGTACCAGGCGTGCCCTGCGTGGACTCCGGGCGGCGACGTCGTGGTCGCCGGCGGCGCGGACGGGTGCGCTGCGTCGGCTCCCCCGATTCGGCAGGTGTCCGCTCGGGGCCCTGCTGCCCGGTCGCCGGGCCGGGAACGGCGGGCGACGGAACGGGCTCGGACATGACTGCTCCAGTTTAGGCGCGGCCGGCCACCGGTTTCCCGCTCCGAGTCTTTCGAGCGGCCGTCGGTGTGACCGGACCGCCCGATCCGGTACTTCCGGACGGGCGACATGTCCCGCATGATGCAGAGCCGGGCCGGCGTGTGCCGGCCGGGTGGCGCAGTCGGACGCAGGAGCAGCAGGGGGCGGGATGCGGGTGGGATCAGGGCGGGTGGCTGCGACCGTCGTCGGCGCGACGCTGGCCGTGATGGGTCTCGCCGGCTGCGCCTCATGGGCCGGCACCGACGCCGCGCCGATGGGAACCAGCGGGTCCGTCACGGTCGAGTTGAGCGTGGCGCCGTTGAGCGGCGGCCGCTGCCCCGGAGTCGTGCAGACCGACGGAAGCTGCTTGCCATCAGTGCAAGTCATCGACGACGGCACCGACACCGCACCGGGCTCCACTCCGGAGTTGTCCCCCGAGCTGCAGGAGCAGCTGGAGCTCGCCCGCTGCGAACTCGAATGGGACCGGTGCGAACTGATCGACGGCACAGCCGTTCCGGAACCGGGTGCCTCGTCGATCGTCGCCCCGCCACCTTCGGAGGTGGGTCCGCTCGGCGCCATCGGCAACGGTGCCGACCTCGTTCGCACCTCTTTCGACACCGGTACCGACGCCGCCTTCGATGCCGTCTGCGCGGAGTCGCTGGCCCCGCGGTCCGCCGATGGCGACGATCCGACGCCGTCGGTGGCCGGTATCGAGTGCGTGGACGACCCGGCGAACGAAGGCATGACCGCCGCCGACCTGGTCCGGGGCGCGGAGGAGTCGTTCAGCACGTTCGTCGTCATCGCAGACCGCATCACGCTGACCGACCCGAGCCATCCCGTGCTGGTGGTGGACCTCGCCGAGGAGCCCGGCCGGGCGTTCCGCGCCGCACCGGCGATGCTCTGGGACCTCGACGCCAACCTGAGCATCGGCAACATGTGGTTCTCCGAGTTCGCCGACGCCGCCGACGCCTCCCCGGGCGGCGTCCTGCGTGATCTCGGCTGAGGGCGTGACGATGCTCTTCGGACGCAGCCGGACCCTGGCCGTCGGCGGGGCGCTGGTGGTGAGCGGCCTGCTCCTCTCCGGGTGCGCGGAGTGGGCCGGCACCGATGCAGCTCCGATCGAGGTCCCGGCATCGGCCATGGTCACCGCAGCGACGCCGACCACCGAACAGTCTCTGGCGATCGCCCAGATGATCGAGCAGTGCGACAAGGCTTTCACCAGTTGCTCGTTCATGGTCGAACCGGGCCAGACCCTGCCGCCCGAGATCGAGGCCTACATCTCCAGTCGGTCCGCCGCGCAGGAGAGCGCGCTGAGCTCGGCCATGGCACAGAACGACTCACCACCCGAGGAGTCCGGGGACTCGTACGGCGAGGGCCGGGCGCAGCTGTTGCGCTCCTACTTCACCCACGAGACTGATGCGTCGTTCGACGCGGTGTGCGCCGAAGCGCTCGAGCCGCAGGCTCCGGACGACGGGGACTACCCGGCCGGGCCGGCCGCGATCAACTGCGTCGAGGACGAGGCCAACGACGGTCGGTCCGCCGAGGATCTCGGCGGACCGGGGTGGGACGAGGACTCCGACGGCGAGTTCCCGTCCCCCGCCTACTACTTCGTCGCCGACGAACGGACCCTGACCGACCCGACTCACCCGGTGCTGGTCGTCGACCGCGTCGAGGAGGCCGGGCGTTCCTTCCGGGCCGCCCCGGCCATGCTCTGGGACATCGACGCCAACCTGAGCATCGGCAACATGTGGTTCTCCGAGTTCGCCGACGCCGCCGACGCCGCCCCGGGTGGCGTCCTGCACGACCTCGGCTGAGCGACGGCCCCTGAGTCAGCGCGCGGCGAGTGCGTCCGCGAACCACTCGAAGGCGGCCGACCCGAGCGGGTAGGGCTTTTGTCCCTGCAGGATCCGGAGCAGCCACCAGTACCGCTCGACGCGCCGGTCGGTGAAGGTGCGGATGGTGCGGCCCAGCTCGTGCGCCTGTTCCGCGGGCAGGTCCCCGACGATCCGGGACAGCACCAGCTGGCCCTCCGGACCGGTCGGGTCGATCCCGGCCCGCTCGGCCGCTCCGGCGTGCTCGAGCACCAGGGTCGGGTCCATCGCCTGCTGCTCGGGAGTGCGCTGCGACCCGGCCATCGCCATCTCCCGCACCCGGGCGGCGAACGCGGGATCCGCCGCCAGCCCGGCCAGTTCCACCCAGGCCTCGACCTGCTCGGTGGTGGGCTCGTCCGGCAGCTCGGGCGGCAGCGCCCGCATCAGGCGCCCGAGTCCGGCGCCGGGTGCGTCATCGGGGATGCCGGCGAAGGCGGTGGCGGCGAAGTCGTCGAGCAGTCGTTGCCGCTCCGGGGCGGTCATCCGGGCCAGGTCGTTCATCAGGGTCAGCTCCCTCTCGGACAGTCCGTCGAGGTCACCGCCACCACTGCGGGCGATGAGCGTGCACACCGCACGCTGCACCCGCAGCGCCCGGATCTGCTCGTCGATCGCCCGGACATGGGTGGCGGCCACCTCGGCGATCCCCACCCGGCGGGCGAGGACCGTGCGCACGTCGTCGAGCCCCAGGCCGAGGTCGCGGAGCGTGCGGACGAGATCGAGCCGAGCCACCGCGGCGGCGTCGTAGCAGCGGTAACCCGCCGCCGTCCGGCCGGACTCGGGCAGGATCCCCTCGTCCGACCAGAACCGGATGGTCCGCACCGGCACACCGCTGCGCCGGGCGAGCTGACCGATGGTCAGCAGATGCTCGTTCCCGATCACGTGCGCCACCTTCCGGGTTCCAGCCGCTGGAAGGTCAAGCATCACCCGCGGGCCGAAGTCGGTGGCCGATGGCACCCCGCCGGTATTGACTGCCGGGGTGCACATCGGCATACGGACAGGGCTCGGTGCCGGCTTCTGGCGACTCTGGCCGGCGAGCGCGCTGTCCGACCTGGGATACGGCATCGGGGTCGCGGCCACCCCACTGCTGGCGGTGTCGCTGACCGACGACCCGATCCCGGTGACCCTGCTCAGCTCACTGCTCTTCCTGCCCTGGCTGCTGTTCGCCCTGCCGGTCGGGGCGCTGGTCGACCGGTGGGACCGGCGGCGCACCATGGCGCTGGCGAACTCGGCGCGCGCGCTGGTGATCGCCGGTCTGACGGTCCTGATCGTCACCGACACGGTGGGCATCGGCCTGCTCTACGTCGCCGCCGCACTGCTCGGCACCGCCGAGGTGTTCTACGACCAGGCGGCCCGGGCGATCCTGCCGGAGGTGGTGGCACCGGACCAGCTGGACCGCGGCAACAGCTGGCTGTCCGGTGCGGAGATGGTCGGGCAGCTGTTCGTCGGCGGGCCGATCGGTGCGGCGCTCTTCGCGTGGTGGGACGCCTCGCCGTTCGCCGGGATGGCGATCGGCTTCGCTGTCTCGGCGGCGGTGGTCAGCACCCTGCCGCGTCGGTCGACCCCTGTCCCGCGCGCCGGCACCTCCCTGCGGTCGGAGATCGCCGAAGGCCTGCGCTGGCTACGCGGGCACGCGTTGATCCGGGGCCTGACCGCCGCCTCTGCGCTCACCGCCGGCCTCGGGGCGATGTTCAACGCTCTCCTGGTCCTCTACGCCCTGCAGGTGCTCCGGCTGCCGGAGGCAGGTTTCGGCATCCTGCTCGTCGCGGGCGGCATCGGCGGGGTGGCCGGGGCGCTGGCCGCCACTCCGCTGGTCCGGCTCTGCGGCCGGTCCGGTGCGCTCGCCGTCGGCGCCTGCCTCTCCCCGATCGGGGTGGTGGTCATCGCGCTGGTGGACACCACCTGGATCGCCTGTTTGCTGATGGGACTGGGGACGGCATCGATCACGGTGTGGAACGTGGTCTTCATGTCGCTGCGCCAGGCGATCGTCCCGGAGCGGCTGTTCGGCCGCGTGCTCGGCGTCTACCGGACGGTGATCTGGGGCGGGATCCCGGTCGGGGCACTGGCCGGCGGTGTGCTGGCCGAGTTCACGTCCGTGTCGACCGCACTGCTCTGCTCGGGCGCCGGTCAGGCCCTCGTCGCCGTGCGCATCGTGCAGCTGCTGCGCCGGCACCGGGAGATCGTCGATGCCGGTGTGACGCGTCCGACCGACCCGTGACCTGCAACGGCGCTGAACGGGCGATCCGGTCTGGGAGACTCCACAGGTGATCCTGGGCTACCTGCTCGCCGTGATGGGCGCTCTCGGGTCGGGTCTCGGGTCCGTGGTGGAGTCGGTGGCGATCCGGCGGTCCGGCGCGTACGGCGGCGGCAACGACGACCTGGGCAAGATCGCCCGGCAGCCGCTCTACTGGACCGGGGTCTGCATCGACATCCTCGGGTTCGTCTGCGCCGCGCTCGCGCTGCACCTGCTGCCGCTGTTCCTGGTGCAGTCGGTGATGGCCTTCAGTGTGGGCGTCACCGCCACCATCTCCGCGATCCTCGGCACCCGGCTCGGCCGCCGTGGCTGGGTCGCCCTGGCCGTGTCGGCGACCGGTCTGGTGCTGCTGGGATTCACCGCCCAGACCGGTCCGGCCAAGGACATCCCGTCGCTCTGGCACTGGCTGCTGCTCGCGGTCGCACCCGTCGTCGGGATCATCGGACTCTCGGGTGACCGTGTCCCGCAGCGGGTCTCGGCGATCCTGCTCGGCTTCGCCGCCGGTCTGGGCTTCGCCGCGGTCGCGGTCTCGGCGCGATCGATGCCGGACATCAATTCGGTCGGCGACCTGCTCGGCACCCCGGCCGCCTGGGCCATCGCGGCGAACGGCGTCGTCGCGACCGCCGTGTTCGCCAAGGCGCTGCAGAAGGGCAGCGCGACCACGGTGTCCGCGGTCATGTTCACCACCAACACCGTGGTGCCGTCCGCGATCGGGCTCTCGGTGCTGGACGACAGCATCAGGTCCGGTTTCCTCGGCGCCGGGATCACCGGGTTCGTCCTCGCCGTCACCGGCGCCGTCGCCCTGGCCCACTACTCCGCCGTGGCCGTCGAGGAGCACGAGCGCACCCACCCCGCCCCCGCACCGGCCTGAATCAGGCGTCGCCGGAGTTCCGGTGATGTCCCCGATCTCGGCTGTGACACTGTCGTGCGCACACATAACACCGTTGTGGAATTGTCCGGACCTGCATCAGGCCAGCAGGATGCCGTTCGACCATCACCACTCCCCGGAGGTTTCCGTTGTTGCTGCGCCCTGCCCGCTTCCTCGTTGCCGCTGCGGTCGCCGCCGGCGTGCTCACCGGCTGCGGAAGCGGCACCACCCCGGCCGCGGAGACGGTGACGTCCACGGAAACCGCTGTGCAGACCGAGGTCTCGACGACCACCGCCACCATGACGACCATGCGCACCGTGACACCGGCGGCCGCGACGCCGAGTACCGAGACCGTCACAGTGACCTCGACCGAGAAGGCTGCGCCGCCGTCGACGGTCACCAACACGGCGGTCTCGACGGTGGTGAGCACGGTGACGACGACCGAGCCGGCGGTGGCCGACCTCGGGGTGGGCGGCTCGACAGATGACGACGAGGATTCCGACTCCGACACCTCCTTCGCCTACTTCTCCAACTGCTCGGAGGCGAAGGCCGCGGGCGCCGCACCCGTGCACCGTGGCGACCCGGGCTACAGCTCCGACCTGGACCGCGACGGCGACGGGGTGGCCTGCGAGAGCTGACCACCCGCGCACACGGACGCCGCGGGCCCGGGTCGGTGGGAGACTGACCGGGTCGGAGCGGTGTGGAGAGGACGTGCCAGGTGGCCTGGGATTTCGCCAAGTTCTTCAAGGGGCCCTCGCGGGAGGAGCGCCTGACGAAGATGGGCGTGCGCGGGGACGTGGTCGCCGCCGCCATGCGGATGGCGACGGATGCCCGATCCGACCCGACGCTGGTGGAGCTCACCGCGCTGCTGCCGGACGACGAGACCGTCCTGGTGGCGATGGAGGGCCGGTGGGAGAAGTACCTCGGCCTGGCCGTACTGACCACCCACCGGATCGCCTTCGCCGGCCACGGCTACGAGAACGGGTTCCTGGCCACCCTCGGCCTGGACGACGTGCTGGCGATCGAGCTGCCGAAGTCGGGCCGGGTCCGGTTCATCGGCCGGACGACCACCCCGGACGGGACCGCGGACGCGATGTTCGTCGACCGCACCCTGGGCACCTCGGCCGAGCAGTTCGCCGAGGCCGCCGAGAAGCAGCGCAAAATCGGCGAGGGACCGGCGCCGGTGGTCGAGAAGCGGGATCCGCTCGAACTTCTCGCCGAGCTGCGGCTGCTCCGTGACGCCGGAGCGATGACACCCGAGCAGTTCGAGGCGGAGAAGGCCAAGCTGGTCGCCGACCTGTAGCGGCGCCGGGAACGACGGGCCGGCAACGACGAACAGGGCCCCTCCGCCGCAGCGGAGGGGCCCTGTCCTGTCAGCTCAGGAACTCACTTGGAGCGGTTGGCCTCGAAGATCGAGCCCGATCCGTCCACGAACTCCACCCAACCCAGGTAGCTGGTGTTCGCGTCGAGCCCGGAGGCGGACGCGGTGACCGGCACCTTCTGGCCGGCCTTCACCGTGGTACTCGCCGGCGAGGTGGTGAACGAACCCACCCCACCCTCCGGCGCGACGGTGTAGGTGCGCCAGAGGTAGTCGGTCGAGGTGGTGCCGGCGGCGTTCGAGAAGCCCGCCACCACGGCGACGTAGTCACCGGCCTCGGGTGCGACCAGGTCGACGTGCTCCTGCGCCGAGGCGCTCGCCGACTGCCCGACGGCGTAGCCCACCCCGTCGATGATCTGGTAGACGGTGAGATCGATGTCGGCGCCGCTGCTGTCGTCCGGACCGTAGGCCGAGAACCGGACCAGCTTGGTGCCCTCCGCCACGGTCAGCGGGTACTCGTTCTCGCCGTCGGCGGTGACGTTGCCGTCCTCGCCGACCCCCGCCGCCAGTCCGAAGCCCTTGGTGGTGAAGGGACCGGAGAAGCCGGCGAAGGTGTCCCAGGTGACGGAACCCGAGGTGCCCTCGATGGACACGACCGGAGCGGTGTTCTTGAGCGCCACCGGCTTGACCGCGATGGGCAGCCGGACGGTCATCGGCTTGATGCTGCCGAACCCACGCTTGGATCCGGTGTAGACGGCACCCTTCCAGCTCAGGAAGCCGGTCGAGTACTCACCGAGCGCGGCATCCGTCCGGGTCAGCGTGACCTTGAAGGACTTGGTCTGGCCGGCCCGGTCGAAGAACAGGATGCTCGGCGACACGGCGACCTTGAAGCCCTTGACCCCGGTGATCTGCGGCTTGTAGATCCCCGGCTGGGTCGAGGTGACCGAGCGGGTGACCGTCTGGCTGCTCACCAGCTGACCGACCGCGATGGAGGCCTGGTTGTAATCGCTCGGGTCCTTGGCCGGCGCACCGCTGCCGGTGTCGAAGCCCGAACCCTCCAGGAAGCTCAGCCAGTCGCCCACCCCGGCGTTGAAGATCATGCCCGGGGAGAACATCTTCGACGGGTCGACATGGCCCGCACCCTGCGCGAACGGGTCGGTGTTCTTGCTGCCGTCCGCGTTCTTCAGGTCGTAGGCGGTGGTCATCATGGCCGACTTGATCGCCATCGGCGACCACTTCGGGTACTTCTGCTTGTACAGCGCCGCCAGGCCCGCGATGTGCGGCGCGGCCATCGACGTACCGGACAGGAAGTCGAAGTCACGGCCGTTGTTCGACGCCGGGGCGATCGCGGCCAGGATGTCGACGCCCGGGGCGGCGATGTCCGGCTTGAGGATGTTGCCGTCGGTCGAGGTGGACGGACCGCGCGAGGAGAACCCGGCGATCTGCGGGTACGGCGTCGGGGTGGAGGTGATGTTGCCCGGCACGAGAGTGGCGGTGGCACCGGCGGTCTGGGCATAGGCCTTGACCGCGTTGCCGTTCGGCGACTCGATGTGAACGGTCGGCACGGAGTGCACGTCGCCGTTCACGCCGCCGACGGTGACGTTCGCCAGGATCATCGCGGTGCCACCGGCACGCTTGACCTCGGCGGACTTGGCGACCCGGTCGTTGCCGCCGCGGTCGCACTCGACGATCTTGCCGGCCACCTTCGCCGGGTCGAGAGTCCCTTCGTAGCAACGGGTCGCGTCCGCGGCCACCGCACCCGGCAGCGCCACGGCCGAGGCCGCCACCAGCGGCAGCGGGCCGACCTGGGACAGCACGGTCGTGCTGGCGCCGGCGTAGACCGCGCCGTTGCCGAGCTTCACGGAGCCCTCGCGGGGCTGCAGGGTGCTGGCCGCGACGGTGGTCAGCCACGGGCTCGGGTGGTCCAGGGTGGACGATCCCGGGCCGCTGTTACCGGCCGAGGCGGAGACGAAGATGCCGGCGGCTGCGGCCGAGAGGAAGGCCAGCTCGATCGGGTCGTCGATCGAGGACTCGGTGGTCGAGCCGACCGAGAAGTTGATGACGTCGACGCCGTCGGACACGGCCGCGTCGACCGCGGCGAGGATGTCGGAGTTGAAGCCACCGGAGTTGTCCGGGTCGGCGGCGGTCCACAGCGCCTTGTAGACGGCGATGGACGCAGCCGGGGCGACGCCGGAGATGGCGCCGTAGCCGTAGCCGTCGACCGAGGCCTGCACGCCGTAGTTGCCGCCGGCGGTGGACCCGGTGTGGGTGCCGTGACCGTCGCCGTCACGCGGGGACTCGTAGTCGTTCGTCAGGTCGCCGGGGTAGGCGGCAAGGAACGAGTCGCCGAACCAGCGGGCGCTGATCAGCTTGGTGTTGCACATGTCGGCGGTGAATTCCTCGCCGGTCTCGCAGGCGCCGGTGAAGGTCTGGCCGTTCGCCTTCTTCATGACGATCGACGAACCCTGCTTGTAGGCCTTGGTCGGGTTCTTCGGATCGGCCTTGGTGCCGAGCTTCTCGCCGGCGAACGACTTCGACTCCGGCCAGACGCCGGTGTCGATGACGCCGATGACGATGCCCTTGCCGGCACCCTTCGTCCCGCCCAGGCCCTTCCACAATCCGTTGTTGCCGGACAGCTTGAGGAAGTCGTAGTCGACCCGGTCGTCAGAGGCCTTCACGAACGCGTCCTTGGTGACGGACAGGACCTCGGGGTTCGCGGCCAGCTCCTGGGCCTGCTCCCCGGTGAGTCCGGCGGTGAAACCGTTGAGGGCGATCGAGTAGTGATCGGTGGGAGCCACGCCGGCCGACTGGGCGACCGCGGCCTGGTCCCGGGCCAGCATCGTCAGGTAGCGGCGGGCCGCGGTGCTCGAGAGGTCGATCTTGGCTCCGTCGACCGGCTTCGTGGCCGGGATGCCCTCGGTACCGCCGGTGTAGGAGGCGACCGGGCTCTTCTTCAGCGTGACGATGTAGCGGCCCGGGGCGAACTCGGTCTGCGCCACCGGAGCGACCGTGGCTCCGGGGCTCGCGACGAGGGGTGCCGCTCCGGCTGTGCCCGGCGCGGCGCCGACGAGCGCCACCACCGTCAGGGACGAGATGGCCCAGCGGGATACCCGCCGGGCTCGCGTGCGTGACATGCAACCTCCGTTGTCTCGGGGACCCCGGCGCCACTCGGCTGCGGACCGGAGCGAGGACCTTCGGTGCGGGAACCGTGAGCAGTGCATGGGAGAGCGCTGGACGGAACCTGTGCCCGGACATCCTGAGCGCCGCGAACGACGGTGGCAAGTTCCGGCAACGTGTCCGTTTCGCGGAAATTCTCCGGTTGACCTGCCCTCTGCACAGCAAGGCTTCCGGCGCAATGCTGCTCATCGGGTGAACTGTGGCATCGTCGGGGTGACCACGGTGTCGCCCTGTCGACCGCCTCCGCCCTGGAGGTACCCACCCGCGGCGGTGCGCATCCACCCGGAGTACAGGGCACTCTGGAGCGAGAGCGGGATCGACGACGACCCGCACCGGAAGGAGGGTCGGCCGATGTCACGTCAGGACCGGACACCCCCGCGCGGGCTCCGCATCCGACCGGCCGCGCTGCCGACGCAGGAGGTACCGGACGATCGTCGTGCCGCCGACGCGGCCCGCGAGCACCTGCTGGCCGCGCGTCCGAGAGATCCCGCCCGGAGCCGGGGTGACGTCCGCGCACAGGTCACCGGCACCCTGCGCCAGGGTCTCCGCACCGGCAGCTGGGTGCTGACCGACGAGGTCACCGGCCGGGTCGTCGAGGTGAAGGGCACCCGCGGTCACGGTTTCCGCGACGGCCTCCGGGTCATCCTGCGCGGAGTCCTGCACACCGACCGGGTCACCACTTCTCAGCAAGGCACCCCTTTCACCGTCGACGAGATCGTCGTCCCCGGCCGCCGCTGACCGACCTGCGGGCGACGAGCCGGCGCGGGTGACCCGCTGCCGTCGCCCACCCCGGTCACCGGCCGTCGACTGCGTGTGCCGCGACGACCACGCATCGCAATTCACCCGTTCGCCCCTCGATGGCCGGCGCATGCACGCACGACCTCTGCCCACAAACGAGAGCACTGCTCTTGCATTCGGCCACGCAGCGGTGTTCACTGTTCACATCAGAGAGCAGTGCTCACAACAATGCGGAGGACCCGATGACCATGACCAGCTCCCGCTACATCCGCCCGGCCCGCATGGACGGCGTGTTCAACCGACTTGTCGGCTGGCTCGCCCGACGCGGGATCAGCCTGGCCGGCAGCCGCCAGCTGTCCGTGCAGGGCCGGACCTCCGGCGAGTGGCGCTCCACTCCGGTCAACCCGATGACCCTGGACGGGGTGCGCTACCTGGTCTCACCCCGGGGCATCACCCAGTGGGTGCGCAACATCCGCGTCTCGGGGACCGGGCGGCTGACCAAGGGCCGTGCCGTCGAGGAGTTCCGCGCCGTCGAGGTGGCCGACGCCGACAAGCCGGCGATCCTGCGCGCCTACCTGAAGGCGTGGAAGTGGGAGGTCGGCCGGTTCTTCGAGAACCTCGACGAGCACGCGTCGGACGAGCGGCTGCTGCAGGAGGCGCCGGGCTTCCCGGTGTTCCGCATCGAGCAGATCTGAACCGGGACCGACTGCCGCACAGCAACTGTCGCGCCGAAGCGAAACTCTTCCGGGGGAAAGGCTGGACGCCGGCGCACGATCGCGCGTACGGTGGCCGACATGATCTCCTGACGCCCCGCCCGGACCAGTGCGTGGAGCCTTCGCCTCCCCCGGCCCGGAACCGTCGTCCGTGCACCGCCGTCATCCGGCCGTGCCCTCGCATCCCCGGGGTGATCTCTTGTCACGACTGTCGCTGTCCCCTGTGTCTCTGCCTGCCGCTCCTGCCACGCCCGCACTGCCCGCGCAGGAATCCCAAGTCCGCAGCACCGATCACGTACCGTCCGTCATCGGCGCCCAGGGGCTCACCCGGCTCCGCGAGGGCCGGGCCGTGCTCGACGACCTCACCTTCGACGCCCGCCCGGGCGACCGGATCGGCGTCATCGGCGAGAACGGGGCCGGGAAGAGCACACTGCTGCGGATCCTGGCCGGCCTCGAGGATGCCGACGAAGGCAGTGTTCTCGTCCCGGCGGATGTCGGCACGTTGCACCAGGAGCTGCCGTACCCACCGGAAGCGACCGTCGGTGCGGTCGTCGAGGACGCTCTGGCCGGCGCCCGCCGCATCCTGGCCGATCTCGATGCCGCCGCAACGGATCTCGCCGAGGGAAACGCGGGTGCGGAACACCGGTACACCGAGGCGCTCGACGCTGCCGAGGCCGAGAACGTGTGGGACGCCGAGCGTCACGCCGACCTTGTGCTGTCCGGGCTCGGTCTGGACCCGACGGACCCCGGCCGCACGGTCGGCACGCTCTCCGGTGGCCAACGGGCCCGACTCGGGTTGGCGGCTCTGCTGGTGCGCCGACCGAGCGCCCTGCTGCTGGACGAGCCGACCAACCATCTGGACGACAGTGCGGTCGACTTCCTGATCGACGAGCTGAAACGGATGCGTGGGGCGGTCGTGGTGGCCGGGCACGATCGGTACCTGCTCGACGAGATCTGCACCGGGATACTCGATCTCGATCCGTCGCGCGGCGGAGCCACCTTCTACGGTGGTGACTACCGGCACTACCTACGGGAGCGGGAGATCGAGCTGCAGGCGTGGCGGTACCGGTACCGCACCGAACAGGAGGAGCTGCGGTCCTTGCGGCACTCCGTCGACGTGACCAGCCGGCAGGTCGGGCACCACCGGCCGATCCGGGACAACAACAAGATGAGCTTCGGTCTCATCGGCAACCGTGTGGAGCAACAGATCTCACGGCGCATCCGGGCGGCGACCGGCCGGCTGGAGGATCTCACCGAGCGGCAGGTCGCACCACCGCCGGAACCCTTGCGACTGGACGCCGTCCTCACCACCGCGCCGGGAGAGGACGGGATCGCCCTGCGGGCCATCGATGTCGGTGTCCGGAACAGGCTGCGGCCCACCTCGCTGCGGATCTCGCGGACCGGACGGCTGCTGATCACCGGCGGCAACGGGTGCGGCAAGTCGACCCTGCTCACCGTGCTGCAGGGTGACCTGGAGCCGACCGCCGGCGTGCTGGAACGCGGACCCGGCATCCGCACCGGCCTGCTCCGGCAGGACGTCGACCTCGACCGGTCGGCGAGCTCGCGGCAGCTCTACGACGCCGCGGGCGGCGCCGGGAGTGCCCGCCCGCTGGTCGATCTCGGCCTGATCGCCGAGCGTGACCTGGACCGCCCGGTCGGCGTGCTCAGCATCGGCCAGCAGCGCCGGGTCGCCCTCGCCCTGCTCATCGCGGTGGCGCCCGACGTGCTGCTGCTCGACGAGCCCACCAACCACCTGTCACCGGCACTGGCCGATGACCTGGAGGAGGCACTCGGCGCGGCGCCGGGCGCGATCGTGGTGGCCAGCCACGATCGCTGGCTACGCCGGCGGTGGTCCGGCGAGGAGCTCGCCCTGACCTGACCGGCGCCCGAGATGGTGAGCGCTGCGAACAGTCGCTGCACAATGGGGACGTGTCCGCCCCACTCACCCCGCCGCGCGCCGCACGGGCCGCGGTGGCCGTGCAGTTCGCGACGATGGGCTGCATCACCGGCAGCTGGGCGGGCCGGATCCCGACGGTGCGGGCGCAGACCGGCCTGGACGACGCCGGGTGGGGGCTCGCGACGGTCGCCGGCACCATCGGCAGCCTGCTGTCGATGGTGCTGGTGCTCACCCTCATCGGCCGGGTCGGTCCGCGGCGCACCGCGACCGCGGGGGCCGTCCTGCTGGTCGTGGACGCCCCGCTGCTCGCCGCGGCGCACCACCCCGCGCACCTGGTGATCGGACTGCTGGTGCAGGGCGTCGCGACCGGATTGCTGGCGCCGGCGATGAACGCCCAGGCCGTCGTCGTGGAGCGGGAGTACCGGCGCCGCATCATGTCCGGCTTCCACGCCTGCTTCAGCCTCGGTCAGCTGACCGGTGGCCTGATCGGTGCGGTGTCCGCACGGCTCGGGGTCGTACCGACCGTGCAGCTGGCGGTGACCGGCGCCGTGCTCCTGGTGTTGCTGCTGATCAGCCGGGGCCGGTTGCCCGCGGATCCGCCGACCCGGCCGGCGGAGACCAGGCGCAGGCTCCGCGCCCGGTTCACCCCGCAGCTGACGCTGCTGGCGGTGATCGCCCTGCTGGCGTCGGTCAACGAGGGCTCGGCGGTGCAGTGGAGTGCCCAGTACACCGCCGGCACGTTGCTGGCCGGCGGCGGCGCCGGGGCGCTGACCTTCAGCGCGTACTCCGTGTCCATGGTGCTGGCCCGCGCGGTCGGCGACCGGGTGGTGGGCCGGCTCGGCCGCCGCCGGTTCCTCGTGTGCTCCGAGTTGCTGGTCGCCACCGGCATGACCACCGGGCTGCTGCTCGGCTCGGTCACCGGAGCGGTGATCGCTTTCGTCGCCCTCGGTCTCGGGTCGGCCTGCATCGTCCCGACCGTGATGGGCCTGGCCGGCAACCAGCCCGGGACCACCGCCGGTGAAGGGGTGTCCGTGGTCTCGCTCGGTCAGTGGCCGGCGTTCCTGATCGGGCCGCCGCTGATCGGTGCGGTGGCCGGGCTGATCGGACTGCGCGGGGCTCTCGGGGTGCTGGTGGTCGCCGCGCTGGCGATCGTCCTGCTCGCCCGGTTCGTCCGGGAGCCGGCATCCGACGAGATGGTGGCCGCGGCCGGCGGGCGGGCCTCCACCGTCTACCCGGCGGACGGTCCCGGCTGAGCCTCGGCGGCCGGGGCCACCGCCGCGGCCGGCACGTCGGGCATCCGCCGGAACCGCGGGTGGACCAGGACGAACACCGCGACCACCGCCATCACCCCGGTCCCGACCATCACCGGCAGGGGTGGCCAGACCCCGTACAGGGCGGTACCGAGGGTCGGCGCGATCACGAAGGTGAGTCCGCTGGTGGCACCGATCAGCCCGGCCAGCCCGCCCTGCTCCTCGCGCCGCACCAGCAGTGACGGTCCCGCCGTGTACCCCGGCATCGCGATGCCCAGACCCAGCCCGATCAGCAGCATCGCGACGAACAGCGGCACCGCTCCGGCGTCCGGGATCAGCACCGCGAACCCGGCGAGCGCGACGAGACCACCGACCCGGAGCAGGATCTGCGGTGACCAGCCGGTCCGCGGCACCACCACGGCCTGCGCGAGGACCATGCCCACACCGGCGGCGAGCAGTGCCCCGCCGGTGAGCACGCCCGCGGTACGGGTGTCGACGCCCAGTCGGTCCTGCACCAGGAACCCGGTGATCACCTGGACGAAGCCCAGCGCGGTGAACATCCCGAACCCGGCCACCAGGAACGGCCACACCCTCCGGTCGAACGGGCTGACCCGGGCCGGTTGCTCGATCAGCTCGGTCCGTGACTCCCGGCGCAGTTTCGTGCCCAGCAGCACCAGGCCGACGGCCAGCAGCACCGGCACCGCGACCAGCGGCACGATGAGTCCGATGGCGGCGAGCACGCCGCCCAGCACGGCGCCGCCGACCATCGCGATGCCCTGGACGGCACCGACCCCGGCCATGCCCTTCACCCGGGTCGGCTCGTCCGTCGTCACGTCGGCGATGTAGGCCTGCGCGGTGGGCGGCACGGCCGCGATGGCGGTCCCGAACCCGATGCCGCGGAGCAGCACGAACAACACGAAGAGCACGCCCCCGCCCAGCATTCCGCGCATGCCGAACCAGGCCAGCAGGGCGAACAGCGCCATCGTGACCGCGGCCAGGCCGAAGGCGGCGACGAGCACCGGCTTGCGCCCCCAGGACTGGGACCGCCGGCCCCAGACCTGGCTGGTGAGCACGACCATCACGGCCGCCGTGCTGATGGTGACGCCGATCTGCCACTCCGCGAGCCCGACCTCGCGGGCCAGCGGGGCGATGATCGGGTTCAGCGTCATCTGACCCAGATAGATCAGGAAGACCGCGCCGAGCAGGAGTGGGATCTGTGGCCGGGTACCGGTTCCCGCATCGGTGGCGGTCATCGTCAGGAGTCGTCCGATCCCGGGCGGACGGCCGGACCGGCGCGCACCGACCCGTCGTGCGTGTGAAGTTAGGGCACCCTAACACGCCCTCCGGCACGTGCGGAACGGCGCCCGCTCAGCCGATGTCGGCCAACCGCACCCAGGCCCCGGTCTCCAGGGAGCGGGACATCGCGTCCAGGGTCACCGCGCTGCGGACGGCGTCCGCGACGGTCGCACCGTGCGGTGTCCCGGTCGCGATGGAGGTCAGGAAGGCCGCACCCTCGATCACCTTCAGGTCGTCATAGCCCATGCTGGTCGCCGCGCCCGGTTGGAAGAGTCCGTAGTCACCGGCTCCCGGGCCGACGTAGACGGTCGACACGGGCTGGTCCTGGTAGGCGTCACCGGTGCTGACCCCGAGCTCGCCCATCCGCCGGAAGTCCCACAGCAGGGCGCCCCGGGTGCCGTGGATCTCGAAGCCGTAATTGTTCTGCTCGCCGACGGCGACCCGGCTCGCCTCCAGCGTCGCGCGGGCACCGCGGGCGAAACGCAGCAGCGCGCTGACGAAGTCGTCGTTCTCCACCTCGCCGAGCACCCCACCGGTCGACCGGCCGTGGCCGCTGGTGGCGCCGGTGGGCAGCGACCGCTGCGGCACGAAGATCGCGGTGTCGGCCACCACGGCGTCGATGTCGCCGAGCAGGTGGTACGCGAGATCGACACCGTGCGAGGCGAGATCGCCCAGCACTCCGTTGCCGCCACGCTCCCGCTGGTAGCGCCAGGTCAGGTTGCCGTCCGGGTGCGCGGCGTAGTCCGACAGCAGCCGGAACCGGGCATGCGTGACCTCGCCGATCGCGCCGTCGGCGATCATCCCGCGGGCCGCCTGCACTGCCGGGGCATTCCGGTAGTTGAAGCCCACCGCGCTCTGCACACCGGCCATGGTCACCGCGTCCAGCACGGCACGGGCGTCAGCTGCGGTCAGCCCGACCGGCTTCTCGATCCACAGGTGCTTGCCGGCGGCCGCGACCGCGCTGCCGATCTCCCGGTGCAGGAAGTTCGGCGCGGTCACACTGATCGCACCGATCTCCGGGTCCTCGAGCAGCGCCCGCCAGTCGGCGACACCGCGGCGGAAGCCGAAGCGCGCCGCGGCCTCCTCCGCACGCCCCGGGACGTCGTCGGCCACCGCGACCAGCTCGGGCACCAGGGCGAGATCGCTGTAGTGCTGGGCGATCCTGGTGTAGGCCTGGGTGTGGACGCGCCCCATCCAGCCGAAGCCGATGACCCCGACGCCGATGCGTCCCGTGCTCGCCGACATTGCCGTGCTCCATCCGGATCGGTGGTGGTCCGGTCGGGGTTGACCGCCGGCGTCCGCAGCTCGGGAGCTCCGGTTTGGACCGGTCCAAAGTTGCTGGACCAGCTTCCGTCCTGCGGCTCCGGCTGTCAAGTGCCGGGATCGCGGGAGCGGCCTGCGGATACGATCGCCGCCGGAACCCGACGCGCAGCTGGAGGCCCGCACTGACCGCTCCCCCGCCCCGACCACCGACCATCCGGGACGTGGCGGCACTGGCGGGCGTCTCGAAGTCACTGGTGTCCCTGGTGCTGCGGGACGCACCCTCAGTCAGCCCAGCCAAGCGCGAGGCGGTCCGGGAAGCGATGCAGCAGTTGGGGTATCGGCCCAACCTGACCGCCAGGCAGCTGACCGAGCGGCGCACCCGGACGATCGGCGTGCTGCTCAACGACCTGCGCAACCCCTGGTTCGTCGACGGTCTGGCGACAGCGACCGCCGTCCTGCGCGCCGAGGGCTACCGCCTGCTGCTCGCCGACGGCCAGCTCGACGCCGATGCGACCGAGGACGTGCTCTCCGGCTTCGCCGATCTGCGGGTGGACGGCGTGCTGCTGCTCGGCACGCTCGCCGACACCCCGGCGACCCTGGAGACGGCGCGGTCCCTGCCCACCGTCGCCGTCGGCAACCGGGACCTCGGGTCACCGGTACTCGATGTCGTCGCGGGTGACGACGTGCACGGGACCCGTTTGGCCGTCGATCATCTCGTGCAGCTCGGGCACCGGAGGATCGGTCACGTCGCCGGTAGCCTCGGCAAGGTCGCGGCACTCCGGCACCAGGCGTTCCTCGAACGGACCGCGGAGTCCGGCATCGAGGGATCGGTGGCCACCGGGGAGATGACGGAGCAGGGTGGTCGTGCCGCCGGCCTGGAACTGCTGCGCAGCAGCACACCCACCGCAGTGGTCGCGGTCAACGACATCGCCGCGGTCGGCGTCCTGTCCGCCGCGCGCGAACTGGGACTCCATGTCCCGCAGGACCTCTCGCTGGTCGGCTACGACAACTCGGCGCTGGCCCGGCTCGAGCACCTCTCGCTGACCAGCGTGGAGAACGACCTGCCTGCGATCGGCGAGCTGGCCGCCCGGGCCCTGCTCGACCGCATCGACGACCCGGCCCGGCCGGCCGCCACCCATCTCACCGTGCCGCACCTGGTCGTCCGCGGGACCAGCGCCCCGCCGCCCCGCGGCTGAGATCAGACCGCGAAGACCGACATCATCCCGGTCAGTCCCAGCAACGTGGAGGCGGTGGTGGACGAGCTCTGCCACTGGAACCGGTAGGTGTAGCTCTGCCCGGTAGTCAGCCCGGTGACCAGGTACTCGGCCGCGACCGCGATGGCCGCCGTCGAGTTCTGCACGAACTTCTTCGCACCGCCGGTGGGCACCCTGTTGTCGGCGCCCATGATGCCGAACTGGATGCCCACCGCGGTCTTCCCGCACTTCACCGTCGCGTTGCAGCGGACCAGGACCGACCCGGACGCCGGTGCGGTGAAGGTCACCGCGACCGGCCCGCCGCCGTCGGCGAGCACGTTGGTCTGGGTGGTCATCGTGGTGGTCTGGTCGGTGGACGCACCGGCCGCGACGCCGAGCAACGATCCCGGAGCGGGACCGGAGGGCGTCCCGGTCGGGCTCACCGTGGCCGACATGGCATTGGCCTCGTCGTCGTAGACGAAGGCGATACCGGTCTGCGTGCCGGCGGCGAACATCGCGGCGACCGCGTCCTGCACCGCCTCCGGATCCGTCACCGGCGCTCCGGTGACCGTGGCGGACAACGCGTTCAGCTCGTCGTCGTAGGCGAAGGCGATACCGGTCTGCGTGCCCGCCGCGAACATCGCCGCGACCGCGTCCTGCGCGCCTTCCGCATCGAGTCCACCGCCGGCCCCGGTGACCGTCGCCGACATCGCGTTGAGGTCGTCGTCGTAGGCGAAGGTGATGCCGGTCTGCACGCCGGCGGCGAACATCGCGGCGATGGCGTCCTGTGCACCCTCGGCGTCCAGGCCGGGAGTGGTGGTCCCGCCAGGGTTCCCGCCACTGGTCCCGGCGCCGACGTGCGCCACGTACGACGTGCCGGTGGCGGTGTGTGCGGAAGAGTAGTTGGCGACGGTGTTGCCGGCCAGGTCGTTGTCGTAGACCACCAGGTCGACCGCGGTCTTCGCGCCGGTGAAGGCGAGGCCGGTGCCGGGTGCGCCCATCGAGGTGTTGCGCAGCACCCGGAGCCGCTGGGTGTCGCTGGTGACGGTGATCCCGTCGCGCAGGGTCGAGGCCGGATCGGTCCCGTTGTCCCGCAGGATGTTCCCCTCGATCGTCATGTCCGCGATCGCGGTGAACCCGGCCGTGGTCGAGGCGCCGACGTAGATGCCGGTCATCGAGTTGCTGACGATCTCGTTGCCGCGGACGGTGATGCCCGGGCCGAGACGGGTGGTCGTCGAGGTCTTGAACATCCGGATGCCGCAGCCGGTGCTGCGACTGATCCGGTTGCCCTGCAACGTGTACCGGCCGTCGTCCGCCTGACCGATGACCACGCCACCGATCGAGTTGTCCCCGGTGCCGGCGGACCCGTTGCGGTCGATGATGCAGCCGGTGACCAGTCCGTCGTACCCCGCCTTCGGCGACAGGCCGGTGCCGTCGATCGAGACGCCGACCTTGAGGTTGCCGGAGATGGTGCATCCCGACACCAGGATGCCGCCGGTGCCGGCGTCGCGGAAGCCGAACCAATTGCCGGTCGAGGTGCAGCCGATCACCTTGTGACCGCGGGAGGCCACGGGCTCGTTGATGGTCGTGCTGACGGTCTGCTTCTCGAAGAAGATGCCGTGCACGGCGTTGCCGGTGGCGATGCAGCCGACCAGCGAGCCCTGCTCCAGCTCGAAGGCGCCGGTGCCGATGCCGAACCCGGAGCCGCCGAGCATGCCGTTACGGTTCAGGCCCAGCACGGACGCCGCCCGCCCGCAGTTCTCCGCGTAGCAGCCCTCGAAGAGGTAGTCGCGGATGAAGTCGACGCCGAACCCGCTGGCCCAGGTGTTCCGCACGGTCACGTTGCGCCAGACCGGGCGCAGCATGTGCTGGATGAAGAAGCCCTTGATGTAGGTCTGGTAGCTGGTGAAGGTCTGGTTGATCCCGTCGATGGTGAATTCCTGGAACGTGCAGTCCGTCATCGGGTTCGTCGGCCCGCTCGCCGACCCGGCCTGCCGCCGGATGGCCGCGGCACTGCCGAAGGGCAGCAGCACCGTCTGCACCCGGGACTCGCCGCGCATGCCGACGCCCGACCGCCAGTTCAGCGGGGCGTCGAGCCGGTAGCGGCCCGCCGGAAGGTAGATCTGCGTCGGGATGCCGTTCGCGGCGTAGGCATTGCCGACGCTGTCGATGGCCCGCTGCAGGATGGTCGACACCGAGGCGGACCCGTCCAGCAGCAGCGTCTCGCCGGAGTTGACGTAGTCCCGCACGTCGACGGTGGCCATGATCTTCTCGGACACCGGGATCGCGCCGGACAGCGGCGCGGTGGCCACCAGCCCTCCGGTGACGGCGGTGCCGACGACGGCACCGCGCAGCAGCTGACGGCGGGCGAGCGCCATGGTTCCCCCCTGGACGAACGGCGAACGAAGGACGGCAGAACACGGCCGACCGCGCCCCGGACGCGATCACCGTCTCCATTCCTACCGCACGCACAGTCACCGGCGATCCGCCGAGTGGGGGTCAGCCTTTGGGCCGACAGGGTGAATGGGCACGTGAGCCCACATACGTAGAGTGCCGAACCGGCGCGGAGGTGTGGCAGGAGCCACGTCCGCGCCGGCCGGCGGATGAACGGCCGGCGGCCGTTCAGGGTTGGCCGTCGTGCGTCAGGGGCGCGACTCGCAGCCGACCCCGTCACCGTCCCGATCGAGCTTGCGGCTGTAGCCGGGCTCGCCCGCGCGGATCGGCCGGCCGATGGTGTTCCAGACGTCGGTGCAGTTGGCGTAGGTCACCGACGGCGCGGGGGTCGGGGCGGGGGTGCTGACCGGGGGCTTCGGCGCGGTCACCGGCGGCTTCGGGGCGGCCTTCTGCACCACCTTCGCCGGAGCACTGGTGGCCCCGAAGAACGACGGCGAGTCGCCGAACCAGGTCCGGAAGTACTGCGCACCCGACGTCGTCCGGAACAGCGCCTTGCCGTTCGCGGCCACCTGCACGTAACCCGCGGTCGTCCACGGCCCCGCCGCGGACGGCGCCGATTGCACCCCGACCACCCGGTTCGCGTAGGCGATGAAACCCTTGCCGGCGGCAAAACGACGCGCATCCACGGTCACGCTGGTGACACCGCTCGTACGGGATGCAGCGGTGCCGGCGTAGGACGCGTACTTGATCGTCGTGGTCGAGTGCTTCCAGCGCAGCAACCAGGCGTCGTTGGTGTGGCCGTACCCACCCGAGGTGGCATAGACCCCCGGGCGGAGGTCCCACGTGCCGATGGTGGCAGTCGCGACCCGGGTCCGGTTCCAGATGATCTGCGCTACCAGGGGCGACGGACCGGAGAGATCGACGGTCGCCCATTCGAACCGGCCCTCACAACCGGTCAGGCGCACCGGGAGCTGGGTGACGTCCGCCCGGATGGAGAGGCGGGCCGGGAACTGGGCCGTCACTGCACATGTCGGCAGAGCGACCGACGCCGCCGGCACCGGGGCTGCGGTGGCTCCACCCACCATCCCGGTGAGCAGGGCGGCGGAGGTGGCCAGGACGGTGGCGCCGGCGAGTGCCGCGCGCCGGATCCGCTGGGTCAGGACGTGCATGGAGGACCTGTTCTCTCTCGTTCTCGTCGTCGAGCACGGAGCCGAGGGCATGGCGAGACCGCCTGGTGTCGCTGGAATGTCCCCACCGCTCCGCCGCGGGCACCGGCCCGCGTCCGCGCGGCGTCCCGATCACCCCCGGACGGCCGCGCACCAGGACGGTAACCCGTCGGCGTGGGGCTGCCCGAACGCCCGGAGCCGGATTCACCTACCCCACAAGGGATGTCCGAGCCATCGAGTGATCGGAGACCGGAACGCTCACCGAGCGTCACGGCGACCACCGGCGAGGCGACCCCTGACGGGTGACGAGAGCCGACCACCCGATCGTGGCCGTGTCGCAGCGTCGTGATCATGACGGTGACCTGGGACGACCCCGCGGGATCGGGCGCTACGGTTCCGCCCATGGGACGAATCGGACGTGGCTGGAGCCTGACGAAGAAGAGCTGGTCGGTGGTGCGGTCCGACCCCGCGCTGATCGGCTTCACCATGCTGTCGGTGCTGGCCGGAATCGTCTGCGCCGCACTGTTCCTCGGCACCGGTGTCGGCCTGGTGGTGATGACCGACGCCGACTGGGTGGCCGTCCCGGTCCTTGTGCTCGGCGCCTATGTCCTCACCGTCGTCGGGACGTTCGCCGGTGTCGCGCTCACCTGCGGCGCGGTCGATGCGCTGGACGGGCGTCCCGCGAACCTGCGGGACTGCCTGCGGGAGGCCACGTCCCGGCTGCCGCTGGTACTGCGCTGGGCCGGCGTCCGGTTCGGAGTCGGTGTGCTCATCTCGATCCTGGAGGCCCTGCTGAAGGACGGTGCCGGCCAGGTCACCAGCCAGATCGTCGGCGGGCTCGCCGGTTTCGCCTGGCGGGTGGCCACCTTCTTCGTCATCCCGGCCATCGCCATCGAGCGGCTGGCCCCCAAGGCGGCGTTCAAGCGGTCCACCTCGCTGATCCGGTCACAGTGGGGCGAGGGGCTCACCGGGACGATCGCCATCGGCGCGATCTTTGGCCTGCTCGGTGTGCTGCCAGGCTTCGTGCTGATCGGCCTGGGCGTCGTGGCCGCCAAGTCGTTCCTCGCCCTCGGGGTCGTGCTGATGATCGTCGGCGGCGTGCTCGCCGCAGTCGCCATGCTGCTGCAGTCGACAGTGATGGCCGTGTTCAAGGTGGCCCTGTACCGGTACGCCATGGACGGCACCGTGGTCGCCCCGTTCACCGCCGAGGAACTGCAGCACGCCTTCCTCTCGCGTCGTCGCACCGGAGCGCTGGCCGGCCGCCACAGCTGATCCGACCGTTCTCCGGCCCGGAATCGGCGGCCCCATGCAACCCGCACGGGGCCGTCGTCCGTCTCCGCAGTGGTCCCGCCCGGGACCACCATCGGGAGGGACAGCACATGGGCCGACGCATCCTGATCGCCGCGGTCATCACCGGGGCAGTGCTGCTCGCCGGATGCGGCGCACGGGCCGCCACCGGTGGACCGAGACCCCGTCACCGGAGACCACGTCACCGGAAACCACGGCACCGTCGTCGTCGACCTCGACACCGCCATCAACGCCGAGCAGCACCTCGTCCGCCGTCCCGCCCGCCGAGTGCCCCGCGGAACTCGGCGAGATGTCCGGCGACTGGATGGATGCCTTCCCGGTTCCGCCCGTTCCCGGACCGGCCGACCGGCTTGTCCCGGCGCTGATCCCGACCGCCGCCCTGCTCTGCTCCTACCTCGGGTCCAACATGACCTCGAACAGCGGGCTGCCGTTGACCGACTCCGTCGACCTCGCCGGTGCTCTCGACGAACTGGTGGACGAACTGCGCTGGATCCCGGCCCGGGCCCCCGGTGAGACAAAGGCCTGCTCGGCCGCCGGGGGCCCACAGACCAACTACCTGCTCGCCCTGGAGTACGACGGTGCACCCACCGTCTGGGTCTCCTCCGCCGAGGATCCCAACTCCTGCGTCGGCGTCGGCAACGGTACCTTCAGCTCCGATGTGAACCTGGGGCCCCGGATGACACAGGTCATGAAGACCGGCGCCTGGCCCGCAGCGGTGCCGGAACCCGGCTCCGAGCGATGCACCGCCGGTGGCGGCCGGTTCGGCCAGCAGGAGAAGATGGTGCCGGCCGGCGTCGTCTCCGCCGAGATCTGCCGGACCGAGGGTGAGGAACTCGACCGGGTCGAGATCACCGACGGTGTCGACGATCTCGTGGATGCGCTCAACGCACTCCCGACGATTCCCTCCGAGTCCGGATGTGTCGGGACCGAGGCCCCTGCCGACGGTGGGCGTCCGACCCCGGTGATGTACTCGCTCGTCTTCCACTATGCCGAAGGTCCGGCGGTCCCGGTCCGGGTCATCGTCGACTGCGACCCGGCGATCGACAACGACAGCCTGGCCGCCCGCGACGCGAGCACCGTCATCCCGGTGCTCGACGCACTGCTCGCCGCGGGCTGACCAGGCTGTGTTGAGCAGGGGTCCTCAGCAGATGACCACCATGAAGAACGAGGTGTCGTGCTGCGTGTAGGGCGAGTACTGGTCGTGGATGAAGACATTCACCGAGTTCGTCCCGGCCGGCCCGGTGGCGACGACCCAGTTGTAGGCGTAGGGCGTGACCTGGAAGGCGCACCGGGAGATGTTGCGGTCGAAGGTGACCGTGTAGTTGCCGGTGCTGCTCCGCGAGGAGGAGACGGCACGGGTGGTGCCCCAGTCGAGGCTGCCGTCGACGTCGACGAACGCGGCCATCTGCGGCGCGTAGTAGCCGGTGACGTCGATGACCAGGTCGGTCGGGCCGGCGAAGTTCTTCACCGTGAGGTGCGGGCCGTTCGGCGAGCGGATCGGCAGGGTCGCGCCGGTGCCGGTGCTGATGGTGCCGTAGTTCAGCACGGTGGACGTGACCTCCGGGGTACCCGCAGCCCAGGCGCGCATGAAGCCGACGGACGACGGGTCGACCGCGGTCATGCTCACGGTGACTGCCGTTGCACTGGACGGGATCCCGCACCCGCCGGACTTGCCGCCCTGTGGCGCGAACCCGGTCGTGCCGCTGACGTAGTAGCTCTTGGTGCTCCCGCTGGACAGTGGCGACTGACCACCGAACCGGGTGTCGACGATCCGGCACGGGGCGACCGAGGCGTAGATCGCGTCCATCTGCACGGGCAACTGGAAAGCAGTCCCGCCTCCGGGGGCAGCCCCGCCCGGTGGCTCGTTGGAGCCGTCCGGCCCGGATGAGCCGGAGGCACCGGTCATTCCGAGGGTCACCAGGCACAGCACGGTCACCACTGCGGTGACCGACGAACGGACAAGACGGTGCATCGGAACCTCCCGGGTCAGGCCTCGACGGACCGGGTCCGGTCCGCCGTGGTCCACGCGAGGGGCGACGGCGGCGACAGAGACCTCCGCCCAGCAGGTTCCACCGGATGCTGAGCCGCTGTCGCCCGGTCGGACTACCGTCGGCGGATGGACACTCCCGACCCCGACCGGACACCGCCGGGCCTGACCCTGGTGCTGGATGCCGTGGACACCGCGCTGATCGCCCGGTTCTGGGCGGCCGCCCTGCGGTACGACCTGCAGGACCCGGTGGACGTGTACCAGGTGCTGACGCCGCCGCAGTCCGGACCGGTCCTGCTGGTGCAGCGGGTCGGTGCACCCAAGTCCGGCAAGAACCGGATGCACCTGGACCTGCACGTGAGCGATGCGGATGCGGAGTGCACCCGCCTGGAACGGCTGGGCGGCAGTCGGATCGGCACCGGCGCACTGGGCGACGTCCGGTGGGTCACCATGGCCGATCCGGAGGGCAACGAGTTCGACGTCGTCCAGGACCCGCCGGACTGACCTGCCGCCCGGCGATCACGTGGGATGTGATGATCAGCAGGTGATGTCACCGAAGCGCCACGCCCTGACCGCCGTCGCCGCCCTCTGTCTGGCACTCACCGCCGGTTGCGGTTCCGACAGCGGCGGCGCAGGCACCACGACACCTGCCCCGACATCGACCTCCGCGTCCGTCGCACCGGCCGGCCAGGGGGCGCCGCGGGTCACCGACAAGGCGGACAACGCCGGCATCAGCCTGACCGCCGGGGCCGATGCGTTCACGCCGGCCGCGGTGGCGATCCCGGTCGGCGGCACGGTCACGATCAAGGTGGGCGACGGCGCCGAGCACGAGATCATCGTGGGCACCGAGGCGCCGTTCACCCTGGCCGCGGGTGACACGAAGATCTTCGCGTTCGATTCCCCCGGCACCTTCGACATCGGTGACATCCGGACCAAGGCGCAGGCGGTCGTCACCGTCGGCTGAGCACAGAACCCTTGCCGGGAAGAGACTTCCGCGAATCTCAGCCGGAGACTGCGCGCCGCGAGGTGCGGCTCCGACCCCGCACTGCGGCTCCGGTCATCGACGACACCATCGCCCGGTAGGCATCCAGCGAGCGCTCGCCGTTGGCCAGGTCACCGGTGATCAGGTAGTCGACGATGATCCCGCGCAGGGTGGCCAGGGTGAGCCGGGAGACGGTGCGGGCGGCGGACTCCTCCATGCCGTCCGCCTCCGCCGCGACCGTGAAGAAGTGCACCCAGCCGTCGACCGCCGTACTGGCGAAATCGTCGAACCGGTCGGGCTCCTCGAACCGGCGCGAAGCCATGTGGAAGAACAGCTGCATGTCGCTGATGTGGCCGGCATGCACGTAGTAGTTCCAGAACCGGCCGATCGCCTCGTCGAGCCCGATCGGCGGCGGCGCACCGAGCAGCGCGATGGTGTCGTTCCGGAGCAACTTCATCACCCGGCCGAGCAGTTCGTCCCGGCTGCCGAAGTGGTAGATCAGCATCCGACTGGACGTGCCGAGGTCGGCGGCGATCGCACCCAGGGCGAAGCCCTCCGGACCGCGGTCCCGCAGGATCTGGGTGATGGCCGGCAGCATCTCCGAGGCCTTCGAGTCGGCCTCCAGCGACCGCGGTGAGCGGACGTGCTTCCGCTCCGCTGCCCCCGGTCCGGTCATGCCGGACAATGTAGCCGTTCCGGCGGCTTCCGGGACTACGCCTGCGTGGTCGTGGTGCATCGGACGCGGTGTCCCGGCGCGATCTCCACCAGGCCGATCCCGTGGTCCGTGCAGGCCCCCGGGACCGGGCAGGCCGTGGCACCGGACACGCCGGCCATGTCACGGGCGACCGCGGCCGGGTCCCACCGCACTCGCGGGTCGATCGGCGGGACCGCATCGATGAGCGCCCGGGTGTAGGGATGCGCCGGCGCGGACAGGATGACCTCGGTCGGGCCGGTCTCCAACAACCGCCCGCGGTACATGACCAGCACGGTGTCCGCCAACCGCTGCACGCTGGACATGTCGTGGGTGACCATCAGGTAGCCGGTGCCGAACTCGTCCTGCAACCCGGCCAGTGTCGCGATCAGCCGGCTGCGCACCGTCTGGTCCAGACTGGCGGTCGGCTCGTCCAGCACCACCACGTTCGGCGAGGCCACCAGCGCCCGCGCGACGGCCACCCGCTGGGCCTGTCCGCCGGAGAGCTCGCGCGGTCGCCGGTCCAGGAAATCACCGTCCAGCCCGACCTTCTCGAGCACGGTGACGACCGCCGTCTCGGTGGCGTCCCGGTCCTTCACACCCAGCCGGCGGAGCGGCTCCGCCACCGAGCGGCGCACGCTCCACATCGGGTCCAGCGACTGGTCCGGATGCTGGAACACCATCTGCACCCGGGGCCGGTCGCCGATGTCGCCCACGGCCACGGGGGCGGTGAACGTACCGTCCGGCTCCCCGGTCCAGCCGATCGACCCGGCGGTCAGCTGTTGCAGGCCCGCGACCACCCGCGCGGTCGACGACTTGCCGGACCCGGACTCGCCGACCAACGCAACGGTGCACCCCTCCGGAATGCTCAACGAGACACCCTGTACGGCATGCACCTTCGTGCGGCCGCTGTAGATGACCGACGCATCGGTCAGGGTCAATGCCCTCATCCCGCCACCTCCCGCCCGGCCGCCCGGCCCTCGTGCACGGCCGTCGCGGCAGCCACCAGGTCCTGTGTGTACTGCTGGGTCGGCGCGTGGAAGATGTCGTCCACGCTGCCGGTCTCGACGATCCGGCCCCGGTACAGCACGACCACCCGGGTGCACATCTGGGCCACCACGCCGAGGTCGTGCGTGATGAACAGGACGCCGCGATTGCTGTCAGAGGTGGTGCGTCGGAACAGGTCCAGGATCTGCGCCTGCACGGTCACGTCGAGCCCGGTGGTCGGCTCGTCGGCGATCAACAGTTCCGGGTCGGCGGCGATCGCAAGCCCGATCATCACCCGTTGGTTCATCCCGCCGGAGAGCTCGTGCGGGTACGACCGGCGCACCCGCTCCGGGTCGTCGATCCCGACCGAGAGCAGCAGTTCCTCGACCTGCGCCGCCCCGGCCCGCCGCTGCCCGCGGGACCGCAGCAGCCGGATCACCTGGGCGCCGATCCGCATCGTGGGATTCAGCGCGCCACGCGGGTTCTGGAAGACGATCGAGATCCGCGGCCGGACCGACGTGCGCCCGGCGGTGAGGTAGGGGTCGCCGGCCAACGTCGCGGCGCCGGCCACCGGCACGATCGCCGGCGGCAGCAGGCCGGTCAACGCCAGCGAGGTCATCGACTTGCCGGAGCCGGATTCACCGACCAGGCCGACGATCTCGCCGCGGTCGACGGCGAAGGAGACGTCGCGCAGGATCTCCCGGCCGCCCGGTCCGTCCAGCGACAGGCCGGTCACCTCGAGCAGGGCGTCGCTCATCGGATACTCCTCTCCAGGCGGTCGCCGACGAGCTGGAACGCGGCGGCGGCGAGCAGGATCATCAGCCCGGGGAACAGCGCGGTCCACCAGTTGCCCAGCAACAGGTCTCCCGACCCGACGGCGATCATCTGCCCCCACTCCGGGGTGGGCGGCTGGACGCCGACACCGAGGAAGGACAGGCCCGCCAGGTCCAGCACCACCCAGCCGGCGATGAGCGAGGCCTGCACCAGCGGCGCCCGGAACGCGTTGGGCAGCACGTGCTGCAACGCCACCACCAGCGTCGGGGTGCCACTCACCCGGGCCGCGGCGACGAAATCGCGGGAACGGATCTCCAGCGCCTGCGCGCGGGTCAGCCGGACGAACTGCGGGATGTAGGCAATGGTGACGCCGATCGCGGCGTTGAGTGCGTTGTTGCCGAGGGAGGCCGCGATGACCAGAGCCAGCACGAAAGCCGGGAAGGCCATGAGGATGTCGGTGAGTCTCATGACGACCGCGTCGAACCGGCCACCGATGGTGGCGCTGATCGCCCCCACCACCGAGCCGATCGCCAGGCCGACCAGGGTCACCGCGACCGCGAGCAGCAGGTCGATCTGGATGGCGGCCATGGACCGGACGAAGATGTCCCGGCCGAAGGCGTCGGTGCCGAACCAGTGGCCCGCCGACGGTGCCTGCAGCACCGTCGACGGCGAGGCGACCGTGCCGTAGCCGGCGACGATCGGCACCACCGTGCCGAGCACGGCCATGGCACCCAGGATGCCGATGCCGACCACCAGGCCGATGTTGCGCGGGGCTTTCGGCACCATCCGGGCCGGACGGTCCTTGCGCTGCAGGGCGCGTGGCGTCAGGGTCGAGGTCATGCCGCCACCTCCGGGCGACGGGCCGACGGCCGGGTCCGGCGGGCCGCCGGTGCGGTGCGTACCCGCGGATCGACCACGGTGTAGAGGATGTCGAGCACGGTGTTGAGCAGCACGTAGATGATGCCGACCAGCAGCGCGAAACCGCGCAGGGCGTTCAGGTCGTGCGACTGCAGCGCCTGGTAGGCGTACTGGCCGATGCCCGGCCAGGAGAAGATCTGCTCGATGATGATGTTGCCGCCGAGCAGGTACCCGGCCACGATGGTGATGCCGGTGAGCACCGGCAGCAGGGAGTTGCGCAGCCCGTCCCGGAACAGGATCGAGGTGCTGCCGTAGCCGAAGAGCCTTGACGTGCGGGTGAAGTCGGAGTCGAGAGCGCGGATCGTCGACGACCGGACGTTCTTGATGATCGACGGCGTCACCACCAACCCGAGCACGAGGCACGGCAGCGCGATGGACCGCAGCGCCACCCCGGCCAGTTCCGGGTCACCGGCCAGCAGCGCGTCGACGACGTAGGAGCCGGTGACCGTGTCCGGGGCGTCGTACCCGCGCGGCAGCCGGCCGACCGGGCTGGGGAACCAGCCGAGGATGTTGCAGAACAGCAGCACCGCCATCAGGCCGACCCAGAAGGTCGCGGTGGAGGAGGCCAGCAGGGCGAAACCTCTGACCGCGCCGTCGGTCACACCGCCCGCCGAGCGAGCGGCCAGGGCGCCGAGCACGATGCCGACGACCAGCGCGATGAGCAGCGCGCCGAGGCTCAGCTCCAGCGAGGCTGGCAGCCGGTCCAGCAGCTCCTCGGTCACCGACCCCTGGGTACGGATCGACTGCCCGAAGTCGAACTGCACGACCCCGACGAGGTAGTTCCAGAACTGCACGGGCAGGGCGCGGTCGAGCCCGTACTGCACGCGGAGCGCCTGGATCTGCTCCTCGGTGGCGTACTGACCGGCCTGGGTGCGGGCCGCGTCGCCGGGCAGCAGGTAGGTGATCAGGAAGACCACGACCACCACCCCGGCGATGCTGATCAGCGCGAGACCCAGCCGGTGCGCGATGTACCGCAGCACGGCGCTCCTCCTCTCGGGCGGTACCCCGCAGGTGCCGCCCGGGCGGGCGGCACCTGCGGAGCGGATCACTGGACGGACAGGTACCGGAAGTACGGCAGTGCGTCGTCGGGCTGGGTGATCCCGCTGACGTTCGGGTTGGACACCACCAGGTAGTTCCGGGCGTACAGGTAGGCCATCGGCGCCTCGTCGATGGCGATCTGCTGCGCCGTCTGCGAGAGCCCGTCCCGGGTGGCCACGTCGGCCTCGGAGATCGCCTCGGTGAGAGTGCTGTCGATCTCGGCGTTGTCGAACCCGGTGTAGTTCACGAAAGAACCGGAGCTGAGCAGGAAGAACATCTGGTAGACGGCGTCCTGGCCCCACGAGTACCACTCGCCGAGGAACATCTGCAGCTGCTTCTCACCCAGCTTCTGGGTGTACTCCGAGCTCTGCAGCTGCTCGACGTTCAGCGTGACACCGCCCTCCTGCAGCGCACTCTGGATGAAGGTGGCGGACTCCACCGAGGTGGGATCGGCGGCATTCACCGACAGGGTGAGCGTCAGGTCGGACACGCCGGCCTCGGCCAGCAGCGCCTTCGCCTTCGCCACGTCGGTCGGGTAGGCGACCTTCGTGCCGTCGGGATCCAGCGAGGAGGCCATCGGGTAGGGCGCCGGGCCGTAGGCGTCGTTCGCGAAGCCCTGCATGACCTCGGTACGCAGCGTGTCGTAGGGCACCAGGTACGAGATCGCCTGGCGCACCCTGACGTCCTTCAGCACCGGGTCGGCGTTGTTGAAGCCGAGGTAGGCGAGCTGGCTGGCGGAGCTGGCAGTCACCTTGACCGCCGCATCGCTCTCGGCCTGCTTGGCCAGCTTCGGGGTGAGCCCCATCGCCAGGTCCAGCTGACCCTGCTGCAGCGCCAGGTACTGCTGATTCGGGTCCGAGACGTTCTTCACCGTCACGGTTTCCGGCGCCGCCGAGGTGTCGCTCGCGGTGTAGGCCGGATTCTTGGCAAGCACGATCTCCGCGTCACCGGGCCAGCTCTCGACCACGTACGGGCCGGATGACACGTTGTTCTTGGAGAAGTACGCGGTGGCCCAGGGGTCGTCCGCGGTCTTGTTCGCCTCGCCCACGGCCTTCGGCAGGATGCCGAAGATCGGGAAGGACAGGAACTTCTCCATCAGCGGCGCCTCGAACTGCGTGGCGATGGTGAGCGTGGTGTCGTCGACGGCCGTGATGTCCGTCGTCTCGTCCTCGATGCCGATGTACACCTTGAACGCGTTGGCGTAGCTCTCCGGCGACAGGCTGCGCTGCAGCGTGTACACGACATCCTCGGCGGTGAGCGGGGTCCCGTCCTGGAACGTCAGCCCCGGCTTGAGCGTGATGGTCAGCAGGGTGCCGGCCGCGTCCCACTCGAGCGACTCGGCGAGCTCGGGCTGGTAGGTCGCATCGCCGACCAACAGTCCGTCCTGCTCGGTGTACTCCTGCGACACCAGGGTGCCGTAGATGTTGTTGGTGATCATGAAGCCTGTGTTCGACTTGAAGACGATCGGGTCGAGGACGCCGACGGCCCCGTAGCCGATGATGACGTCCTTCGAGGGGGCGGCCCCTCCGGACGAGGCGCCGCTGCCGGCGGCACTCGAGCCGGTCGACGCCCCGGACGTACCACCGGAGGTCTCGCTGGAGGACGAACAGCCGGCGACGAGCAGGGCGGCCGCGGTGGCGACCGCGACCCCCCTCGCGACCCGGACAGCGGTACGGCGGATCATGGGCATTCTCCTGGGAACGGGCGTGCACGGGACACCCGCGGGCCGGGACGGCCTGCGGGGTAGGGCAACTCACTGCGTGGTGGTGCGGTCAGCCTTCCTGCAGCCGGCGGACGGCCAGTTCCGCGAGGAAGGAGGCGATCTGCGGGACGACCGAGTCGTCGAACCGGACGTCGGCCGAGTGGTTGGTCGGCAGCACCGAGTACGGCGGCGGGCCGGCCGCGGCGCCGACGAGCACGAAGGCGCCGCCGGTCTGCTGCAGGAACAGCGAGAAGTCCTCCGCGATCATCTCCGGGAAGGCCATTGCCCGGTGCTTCTCCGGCCCGAACAGGTCGGCCACCACCTTCTCCACCAGGACCGCCCCGGAGGCGTCGGTGATCGTCGGCGGCAGGTCGGCCGTGGTCACCGCGTCGACGGTGAGACCGTAGGCGCCGGCGATGGACCGGCTGATGTCGACGATCTGCGCCTCGGTGGACCGGGCCCGCTCCGCGGTGGTGGCGCGCAGGCTGATCCGCAGCACGGCATCGTCGGGGATGACGTTGCCGGCCGTCCCCGCCACGAGCGATCCGACGGTGGCGACGATCGGGTCGCCCGGCGAACTGCGTTGGGCCACCAGGGTCTGGATCGCGGTGACCACCAGCGCCGCGGTGGTGACCGGGTCGAGCGCCTGGTGCGGCCGGGCGGCGTGGCCGCCGCGGCCGTTGATGGTGAGGGTGAAGTTCGAGGTGGCACCCATGACGGCACCCTCCCGGCACTGGAAGGTGCCGGGCTCGCAGTAGGACAGCACGTGCACGCCGTACGAGGCCACCGGCAGCTCACCGGTGGTGAGCAGCACGCCCTCGTCGATCAGCAGCTGGGCCCCGCCGGCGCCCTCCTCGCCGGGCTGGAAGACGGCCAGCACCGTGCCGGCCAGTTCGTCACGCCGGCCGGCGAGCTCGTGGACCGCGCCGACCAGCCCGGCCATGTGCAGGTCGTGACCGCAGGCGTGCATGTTCTCGTTGTCCGAGGCGAACTCGAGATCGCCACGTTCCCGCACCGGCAGTGCGTCCATGTCGGCCCGCAACAGCACCGTCGGACCGGGGCGGTCACCGCGGATCACCGCAGTGATGGCCGAACTGCTTTCGTAGCAGCGTATCTCCAGCTCGAGGCCGGTCAGCGCAGTGAGCAGTTCCGCCTGCGTGCGGGGCAGGTCCAGTGCGAGTTCCGGCATGGAGTGCAGCCGTCGGCGCAGCGCGACCAGGTCGGGCGCAGGGACCACCCCGGTCACCACGTCTTCATCGCGGCGCCGAGCCGTCCGATGTCCTCGACCATGGTGTCGACGGAGATCGGCGCCAGGGCGACCTCGCCGCAGCCGGCGGCGCCGAGCTCGGCCATCCGGTGCAGGCAGCTGTCCAGGTCGCCGCTGATGGTCAACGCGTCGATCCACGAGTCCGGCATGTCCCGGGCCAGCGCCTCGGCGCCGCCCTTGCGCAGCTCGGCCAACTCCTCGTTGATCCCGATCGCCCCGGTCATCGGCCCCGGCTCCCCGGCCGCCAGGTACATCGCGACCACCGGCCGGGCCTTGAGCCTGGCCTCCTCGACCGTGTCGGCGAGGCTGAACAGCGCGAACGTCGAGATCGGTGTGTCCGCGCCGCTGCCGGCGGCGGCCATCAGACCGGACTGGGTGCCGACGAACTCCGGGGTGGAGAATACCGACAGCAGCAGTCCGTCGGCGATCTCACCGGTGAGGGCCGTCATCTTCGGTCCGGTGGCACCAATGTAGACCGGCGCGACCTCGGCCGGCGGGAACGCCAGCTGCACCTTGTCGAAGGTGAAACCGCCGTACTCACCGGACACCTCGGCCCCGGACAGCAGCAGCCGGACCGACTCGATGTAGCCGCGCATGGTGCCCAGCGGCCGCGCGTGACCGATGCCCTGCTGGTCCAGCCAGCTGTTCACCCCGCTGCCCAGGCCGAGCCGGAACCGGCCGGGGTGGGCAGCGCTGAGGGTGCCGGTCTCCATCGCGGTGAGCGCGGGGTGCCGGACGAAGCAGGAGAGCACGCCGGTCCCGACCTTGAGAGTCTCGGTCGCGCCGAGCACCACGGCGGCGCCGGAGATCCCGCCGGTGAGGAAGTAGTCCTCCGAGCACCACACGGAGTCGAAGCCGTTCGACTCCAGGGCGCGTGAGACGGTGATCAGCTCGGACGGGTGGAAGTTGCTGCCGAGCACGAAACCGACGGCAGGGTGGGTCATCTGGTGGCCTCTCGGAGGATCTCGTCGGATCCGAGGTCGATGGTGCCGATCTCGTGGAGTCCGTCCACGAAGCGGGCGAATGCAGGTCGGGTGCGCAGGACGTCGGCGGCGAGGGCGATGCCGTCGGCACGACGGTCGGCCCGCAGCAGCAGCACCGCCTGCCACAGGGTGGCCTCACGGTCCGCGCCGAGGGTCCGCTGGGCGCCGGCCAGCGCGGCCAGCGCGGCCTCGAGCTCGTCTCCGGTCACCGCATCGGAGCCGGTGACCAGGCCGGGCGCGAAGACCGCGCCGAAGAAGATGTCGTAGGCCCGCTTGACGGCCAGGTCCCGGCGCAGTCCGGCCAACGGGTCCACCGCGAAGTCCACCCGGAGATCGAGCGACGTCCCGAGCCAGGAGCCGGCCGGCCGCTCCGCCGAGATGATCCGCAGCGC
This sequence comes from Nakamurella alba, assembly GCF_009707545.1. Lineage (NCBI taxonomy): Bacteria > Bacillati > Actinomycetota > Actinomycetes > Nakamurellales > Nakamurellaceae > Nakamurella > Nakamurella alba. The sequence goes on from NZ_WLYK01000006.1 coordinate 232,080, forward strand.
AGCGGACATCGTGCCGCGGGCGTCGCCGCCGGCGGCCTGTCCCGCGTCGAGCGCACCGAGCAGCCGTTCCGCGAAGTCACCGTCGCCGGTGACCGCGGCCAGGGTGGACGGCAGCACGTCGTCGGTGGCTAGCATGTTGCCGATCGCGATCGCGCCGTCGCCGACCACCGCACCGCAGGACGGCACGCACTGCCGGCCGGTGAAGTGGGCGACGTTCCCGGCCGCGTCCATCAGCGCCACCTGTCGGATCTCCCGCGCCTCGTCGACCGCCAGCAGCTTCTCGAGCGCCTCCTGCACCGGCACGCCGGCCTCGATCAGGTCGAGACCCTGCGGACCGTAGGACACCTCGACGAACGACTGGGTGGCGACCACCCCCACGCCGGGCCGGGTGTGGTCGGCCACCGGGCCCACACCGAAGGCGTGGGTGGTGGTCGCGATCCCCAGATCTCCGGTCGCCGGGTCGCGGGCGATCACGGTGAAGGTCATGCCGCGGCCTCGCCGGGCTCCGCCGCGTCCAGGTGCGGCAGCAACAGGGCAAGGGTGCCGGTCGGGTCCTCCAGCGCCGGCAGGTGACCGACACCGGCCATCTCCACGAAGGTCCCGCGGACCGCATCGGCCATCAGCCGGCCGTGCGCGGGCGTGCAGGTGGCGTCGAACTCGCCGTTGACGATCAGAGCCGGGCAGCGGACCGCCGGCGCCCACCGCGAGGCGTCGGAGGCGATGGTCGGACCCCACAGCGCGCGGATGGTGTCCAGCCCGTGCCGGTTGGTCAGATGGTGCACCGTCGCAAGGATGTCGGGTGCCGTGCCGGGTGCCGTCGCATCGACGGCCACCTGCTCGAACGCCTTCTCCACCCCCAGGTCCTCCATCATCGCGATCAGCGCAGGGGTCTCGCCCGGCGGCGCCGGGGTGGAGAACAGGCAGCCGCCGAAGGACGCGAGCCCGGTGACCACCTCGGGCAGTTCACCCGCGAGGCCGACGATGATCGCGCCGCCGAGCGAACCGCCGACCAGGTGCAGTCGGTCCAGGCCGAGGGCGAGGATGACGTCGCGGTGGTCGGCGACCCAGGCCTCGACCCCGTACTCAACGCTGTCCGAGGACTCCCCGTGGCCGGCGGAATCCACGGCGTAGCAGACCCTGTCGACCGCGATCTCGCGGATCACGTCGAGCCAGAACTCCTTGCGCAGGTTCGTCGGGTGGACGAACCAGACCGGCGTCTTGGTGGTCGGCGTCTCCGGCCCGACCACCATCACCGAGATGGTGTTGCCGCTGCCAGAGGCGACGACGGTGCGGTACCGCAGCATCAGGAGGCGCCGACGGTGTCGAGGTCCAGCTCGTACGGGACCGGGCCGCTGTAGGTGGTGTGCCCCAGGCCCCGGGCATCGGTGGCCTCGGCGATGGTCTTGCTCGGCGGCACCTCGTCGCCGTCGGGCGCCGGCGAGCAGTGGAAGTGCCACATCGACCAGGTCGGGTTGCCCTCGCCGTCATTGCGCTTGTAGACCTCGGTCGCCCGGTAGCGGAGCCGGTGGTGCACGGGCTCCGGCAGGTCGTTCCCGTCCGCGTCACGCAGCTCGATGTGCGGGAAGATCCCCTCGGACACCACGTAACCCATGTCCCCGCTGACGTCGACCCGCAGCACCTTGTCCTCGGCGAGACCGAAGGTCGAGGTCCTGGCGTAGAACTGCCACAGCTCGTCCAGCTCGTCCACGCCGAAGTACGGGTGACCGTTCAGGTTGTACATCAGGTAGGTGTCGGTGCCGCTCGGGAACACCGTTCGCATCAGCGGGATGTTGACGTTGTAGTTCGAGTAGAACCACGTGGTGTGCAGACGCAGCAGTTCGGTCTCGTCCGCCGAGAAGTTCTGGGTCACAGCAGTGTTCCTCCATCGGATGATCCGCAACGGCGGCGCTCCGACGCGCCCGCCTCTTCGGTGTAATGAAGTTACAACGCCGTCCCGGCACTCATGGTTTCGTTCTTGTAACGTCCTTACACATCACTGGTGCCCGGACGACGAAGGGCCCGGCCGTGGCGGCCGGGCCCTTCGGGTGGAGCGATCGGGACGTCAGACGGGGACGCCCAGCCTGCGGTGGAAGCCGTCGGGGATCTCGACGGTGTCGGGGGTGAGTTGGTCGATGGATTTCAGGCCGAGCCCGAGGAGGGCGGAGTCGATGCCGCTGCGCAGGATGTCCAGGACGTTCCCGACGCCGGCTTCGCCGTTGGCGGCCAGGCCCCAGAGGTAGGCACGGCCGATCATCACGGTCCGGGCGCCCAGGGCGAGGGCCTTGACGACGTCGGAGCCGCGGGTGATGCCGCCGTCAAGGGCGATCTCGAGCTGGTGGCCGACGGCGTCGGCGATAGGCCCGAGGCAGCGGATCGGGGCAGGGGTGCCGTCGAGGTTGTTGCCGCCGTGGTTGGACACGGAGATGGCGTCGGCGCCGATGTCGACGGCCTGCTTCGCGTCGTCGATCCGGCAGACACCTTTGATCATGAACGGCTTGCCGGAGATCTGTGCCCAGGTGTCCCGCATCCAGGCGACGTCGTTCCAGCTGGGGGGTGGGGTGGTCATCCACTCGTAGTAGGCGCCAAAGAACGTCGGGCCCTTGGCCTCGCCGGGTTTCGCGAGGTTGGGTGCGGTGAGGTCGGGGATCTTCCCCGACCTGCCGAACTCGTACAGCCAGCCGGGTTTGGTGATCACCTTGGGCGCCATCCGGATCATGGTGCGCAGGTCGACCTTCTCCGGGATCTCCGGGCTGCCCCAGTCCCGGCCCATGGAGAACGACCAGTCCAGGGTGGCGATCAACGCCTTCGCGCCGGCGTCATGGGCGCGTTGCATGCGCTGGATCATGACGTCGCGATCGCCGGTCCAGTACATCTGGAAGAAGGTCCTGTCGTTGGCGGCGGCGACCTCCTCGACCGGTTTCGAGGCGAAGTTGGACAGGCCCATGATGGTGCCGCGGGAGGCGGCGGCCCGGGCGACGGCGACCTCGCCGTCGGGGTGCACGGCCTGCACCCCGGTGGGGCTGATGATCACCGGAAGCGAGATGTCCTGCCCGAGGAACCGTGTCGCCATCGACCGGTCGGCCTGGTGGCCGGCCACGTGCGGTGCGAACTCGATCAGCCGGAACGCGTCCTGGTTCCCGGCCAGCGACTGGCCCCGCTCGGACCCGGCGACCAAAGCGCCGAACACCGGCGCCGGCAAACGCTTGCGGGCCCGCTCCCGCGCCACCGCGACCGACTCGAACCACGGATTGGGCTTCCACGGGTTCGCCAACCAGGCCGGCCGGTTCACCGCCGCACCCCGGAGTCCGCGGGAAGCATGCCGGCGACCGGGCTCTCGTCGCACATGGAGACCGGCGTGCGGCGGAACAGCGTGAGCATGACCGGACCGTTCCGCAGCGGCTTGCTGTGCGAGTGATCGAGCGAGGGTTTCGGTGGCAGACCGGGTTCCACCTTCGACAGCGCCAACTCGCCGTAGCCTTTCACACATTCCGGGTCCGGACCGTCCAGCGGCAGACCGGTGAAGAACTTCGCCGCCATGCACCCGCCCCGGCAGGCATCGAACGCCGAGCACGACGCACACGCACCGCCCGACTGCGGACGGCGCAGCTCGGTGAACAACTCCGACGTCCGCCACACCCCGGCGAAACCACCCGTGTCGCGGACGTTCCCGGCCAGGAAGTTCTCGTGGATCGCGAACGGGCACGCATACACATCACCCACCGGGTCGATCAGGCACACCACCCGACCGGCCCCGCACAGGTTCAACCCGGGCAGCGCCTCACCGAATGCCGCCAGGTGGAAGAACGAGTCCCCGGTGAGCACGTTCTCCCCGTTGGCGACCAGCCAGTCGTAGAGCTCGCGCTGCTGCGCGGCGGTCGGGTGCAGCTCGTCCCACACGTCCGCACCCCGGCCGGCCGGCCGCAGCCGGGTCAGCCGCAGCTGCGCGTTGTACCGGTCGGCGATCGCCTTGAACTCGTCCAGCTGGCCGATGTTCTGCCGGGTGCACACCACCGAGATCTTGAAGTTCACGAACCCGGCGGCGGCCAGGTTCTCCATCGCCCGGATCGCGGTGTCGAACGAACCGCGACCGCGGACGAAATCGTTGACCTCCGCGGTCGCGCCGTCCAGCGAGATCTGCACGTCCACGTAGTCCGAGGCCGCCAGCCTGCGCGCCACCTGCGGGTTGATCTTCACCCCGTTGGTGGAGAACTTCACCCCCACCTTGTGCGCGGTGGCGTAGTCGACCAGCTCCCAGAAGTCCGGCCGCACAGTGGGTTCCCCACCGCCGATGTTCACGTAGAACACCTGCATCCGCTCCAGCTCGTCGATCACCGCCTTCGCCTCCGCCGTGGACAGCTCCCGCGGATCCCGCCGGCCCGAACTGGACAGGCAGTGCGCACACGCCAGGTTGCAGGCGTAGGTCAGCTCCCACGTCAGGCAGATCGGCGCATCCAGGCCGCGGGAGAAGTGCTCCACCAGCGGCAGCACCGCGGGCGGTCGTTCGAGGGTGGTCATCGGTGACGCTCCCTGATGGTCCGGGTCGCCGTCAACGTCCCCAGGGCCGCTTCGAAGGAGGCCAGCCGACGGGGATCATCGATCCCCGCCGCCACACAGGCCTCCCGGGCAGACGGGAACCGGGACAGCGACCGCACAACGGTCACCAGCGTCGGGTCCTTCAGGAAGGACAACCGACGGGTGCTGAACGAGTACAACAACGCGCCGAACGGCTCCGGCCGCACCTCCACGGAGGGATCCAGCTCGTAACCGCGACCGGCGTCGAAGAGGTCAGTAGACACCGCACATACCGTCGATCGAGACGTCCTCGACGAGCAGGTCCTGGACGACCAACTGTGACTCGTCGGTCTCGGTGTCGTTCTGGTCGGTGGCAACGGGGGCGACTGCGGTGTCGGACATGGATTCCCCTGACGTGGGTCCGGATGAGGCCGGGGCCGGGTCGGCGACCGGTTCCTCCGGACCCTAATTGGCACCGGGTGCCGATTGTCAAGGAAGTCTGAGATAATCTGTCGTGGAACGGATGTCGACCCTCACCGGTCCCGTCCGGGATGACGGGACACGACCTGCCCGATCGGTCAGGTCACCCCGTGGGCATCGTCGCCGAAAGGAGGAGCGCATGGCGGAGACCGGGCGGCCGGCGGTGACCAGCAGGGCCGAGCTGGAACGGATCTGCCTGGTCATGTTCGCCGATCGGGGCTTCGACGTGACCTCCGTCGACGAGATCGCCGCGGCGGCGGGGATCGGCCGGCGCACCTTCTTCCGCTACTTCCCGTCGAAGAACGATGTGGTGTGGGGCGATTTCGACGGACAACTGCAGCAGTTCACCGCCTGGTTCGACCGTTGCCCACCTCAGGTGCCGGTGTCGACGGCGATCCGCGACGCGGTGCTGGACTTCAACACCTTCGACGACGCGGCCACCGCATCGCTGCGGATCAGGATGGCGGTGATCCTCGATTCGCCTGCGCTGCAGGCGTACTCGACGTTGCGCTACGCTGCCTGGCGGGCCGTGATCGCGAACTTCGCCGCCCGGCGGCTCGGCGGGATCGAGCAGGACCTGCGTCCTCGCACGCTCGGCCATGTGGCGTTGGCGGCCTCGATCGCCGCGTACGAGCAGTGGCTGGCGGACGGGGACTCGGACCTGTTGCCGCTGCTGCGTGAGTCCCTGGAGACCGTGTGCCCGACGAGTGGGGAGAACGCATGACGAACGACAGGAGTCGGCCGTGGGCGGTCGTCACCGGGGCGGCCCGGGGGATGGGGCGGGCGGTGGCGCGGCAGTTGGCGGTGGCCGGGTTCGACCTGCTGCTGCTGGACACACCGTCGCCGGACCTGATCGAGGGCCTGGGCTACCGGCTGGCCACGGCCGACGAGCTGACCGACACCGTCCTGCAGTGCGAGGATTTCGGCGCCGCCGTGGTGGCGTTGCCGGTCGACGTGCGGGACGCCGCCGCCGTGTCCGCCGCGCTGGAACACGTGCCGGCAGGCCGGTTGCAGGCCGCGGTCGCGGTGGCCGGGATCATCGGCGCCGACAAACCGGCGTGGGAGTTCACCCCGGCCGAGTTGGACCTGGACCTGTCGGTCAACCTGCACGGCGTGGCCAACCTGGCCCGCGCCGCCGTCCCCGCTCTGCTGCACGCCCCCGGCGGGCACGGCCGGTTCGTCGCTGTGGTGTCCACCGCCGGCCAGACCGGCCTACCACGCCTCGCCGGGTACGTGGCCGCCAAACACGCCGCACTCGGCTACATCCGCGCCCTGGCCGCCGATCTCGGCCCGCACGGCGTCACCGCCAACGCCGTGCTGCCCGGATCCACCCGCTCCGCCCTGCTCGACCACTCCGCCCACGTCTACGGCCTGCCCGACAAGGAGGCCTTCGCCCCCCACCAGCGCCTGCAACGGATCCTGGAACCCTCCGAGATCGCCGCCGCCGTCGCCTTCCTCGCCAGTCCCGCATCGTCGGCGATCACCGGCGCGGCGATCCACGTCGACGGAGGATTCGTCGGATGACCAGCACCTGGTCGTTGACGCCGGGCACCCGGTGGCTGGACCGCCACACCCTGGCCGGCGGCGCCCCCTACCGTCTCATCACCCTCACCCCCACCGGCTCCGGCCTGCTCCGCGAGAAGGTCCTCGACCGCCCCGGGCACGACCTGCCGGCGGCGATGACCGAGGTGCTGCGCCGCCTGGAAACCGCCGGCCTGGTTCAGGCCCCCACCCCACCGGCCGCCGGGCACCACGACGTCACCCTGGTCATCCCTGCCCGGTCCCACCCCGACCCGCTCCGGGCCCTGCTCGCCCGGCTGCCCGCCGACCTGCCGGTGACCATCGTCGACGACGGATCCCCCACCCCCCTCGCCGTTCTCGCCGACCAGCGCCCGCACACCACCGTGCTGCGCCACGAGACCTCCCGCGGCCCGGCCGCCGCCCGCAACGCCGGCGCCGCACTCGTCACCACCGGCTGGATCGGATTCCTGGACGCCGACACCCTGCCCGACCCCGACTGGATCGACCGGCTCCTGGGCCACATCCAGCACACCGACCAGACCGGCGCCGGGAAAGTGGTGCTGGCCGCACCGCGCATCCACGCCCTGCCCGGCACCGGCACCTCCGCCTGGTTCGAACAACAAGTCTGCGCCCTCGATCTCGGCGGCACCCCCTCCGACGTCGGCATCGGCCTGCCCGTCTCCTACGTCCCCTCCGCCGCCCTCCTCGTGGCGACCGACGCCTTCCGCGCCGTGGGCGGGTTCGACGAGGACATGCACGTCGGCGAGGACGTCGACCTCGTCTGGCGCCTCGCCACCCACGGCCGCATCCGCTACCTCCCCGACATCGCCGTCGCCCACCGCCCCCGCGGCACCCTGACCGCCGCACTGGCCCGCCGCGTCGACTACGGCCGCTCCGCCGCCGACCTCGGCCGCCGCCACCCCGGCGCCCTGCGCCACGTCGACATCTCCGCCTGGTCCTTCGCCCCCTGGGCCGCCGCCATCCTGATCCACCCCGCCGCCGGCGCCGCCCTCGCCGCCGCCACCACCGCCATCGCCATCGCCCCCTGGGGCATGCCCGACCTGTCCCCCGCCCACGCCCGCCGCCTCGCCGCCACCGGACACCTCCGCGCCGCCGGCGCCCTCGGCCGCTGGCTCATCCGCCCCCTGTGGCCACTCACCGCAGCGGTCGCGCTGGCGCATCCCCGCACCGGAGGGCGCCTCGCCCTGGCCGCCGCCGCGGGCCTGGCCTACCTGACATCACTCGAGATCCGCGAGAAACGCCCCCTGACCCACATTCCCGGATCACTGCTGGCCCGCACCCTGGACGATCTCGCCTACAGCATCGGCGTCTGGCACGGCGCCGTCCAGCAGCGCACCACCGAACCGCTGCGCCCCCGCATCCGCGACCTGCCCCGGATCGGCAGGTGGCGGCGTGCCTGAACCGCTGCACCACGCCCGCTGGCCCGACATCGCCGCCGCCCAGCGGACCCTGCTGCTCTGGCCGATCGGCTCCACCGAACAACACGGCCCGCACCTGCCCATGGGCACCGACACCCTCATCGCCCAGGCCCTCGCCGACGCCGCCCACCAACTGTTCCCCGCCACCGGGCTCGCCCCCGCCCAGCCCGTCGGCGCCAGCGGCGAGCACGAACACTTCCCCGGCACCCTGTCCATCGGCACCCCCGCCCTCACCCAGATCGTCGTCGAGTTCGTCCGGCACGCCACCCGCCACTGGGCACACGTCCTGATCATCAACGGCCACGGCGGCAACCACGACGCCCTCCGGGAAGCCGTCACCCTGCTCACCTACGAGGGCCGCAGCGTCCACGTCCACCACGCCACCCACCCCGACGCCGACCCCCACGCCGGGCATCACGAGACCTCCCTGCTGCTGCACCTGCACCCCCACCTCGTCCGGACCGACCTCGCCGCACCCGGGAACACCACCCCCATCAGCGATCTCATGCCCGCACTCCGCGCCGGCGGCACCGCCGCCGTCGCCCCCAACGGCATCCTCGGCGACCCCACCCACGCCACCGCGGCACACGGCCGCAGCATCTTCCACCAGATGCTGCGGCCACTGCTGACGACGGTGCACGCGCTGTTTCAGGGCGCCGGGATCACCGTCCGCCCCCAGGTGCCGTTCACGATCGCCGAGGCCGACAGGAACAGCGCCACCACGGCGTCGAGCACCAGCACGTAGCCGGAGAACTGCGCCAGCCCGGCGTTGCCGGCAAACGTGGCGATGGTCAGGATCCAGAACGTCGCGGTCAACAGCGCGAAGATCAGGGTGATGGTGCGAGTGGTCCGTGTTGCCGCGAGCAGCATGTAAGTGGTGAACACCGTCCACGCCAACAGGAACCAGGCCAGGATGTCGTTCGCCGCGGCCGCGTCCGGCACCTGCGGCAGGAACACCGAGACCAACAGGCCGAAGGACAGCCAGAACCCGGCGTAGGTGGTGAAGACGACGCCGGCGAACTGCTCCCCACGCCGGAAATGGATCACCCCGGCGACGATCTCGGTGAGGAAGCCGAGCGCGAAGGCGAGGGCCAGCACGCCCGGCGTCGCCGCTGCGGCCACCCAGCCTGCGTTCACCGCCCCGAGCACGAGCGCCGAGATGCCGAAGCTGGCCAGCCCCAACGGCAGCGGATCGCCCCAGGTCGGTGGTGCGGCCGGCGCAGCGGCGGCCGTGGTGGCTGGGGCGGGCAAGGTGTCCGTCATGGGTCGCTCCTTTGCGATACGGGACAGGTGAACCGGGACGCTGCCACCGTGCGGGCAGCTCCGGCAGTCCGGGATCCGGAACGGTCGGACCGGCCCGCTCCGGATGGAGGGGACGGACGGGCAACGGTCCCGCCGAAGGAACAGGTCCGCGGGCGACCACCTACCCGATCGGGCAGGTTCCACCCCGCCGCACGCAGCGTTCCTGCAGCGGGGTGGCGGCGTAGTCTCGGTACCTCGGACACCGGCACGGCGCAGTGGCGGTCCGCCGGATACGGCAGCACCCCGGTCCGGCCGGCCCCGTTCCACCACCGGTCACGGCAGGACGACGACGGAGGCGGTCCCGGAGGTGAACAGCATGACCATCGGGCACGACGGAGTGCCCGCATCGACCGGTGCGGCCGGCACCCTGCACTCCGTGGTGAAGTTCCACGCGCCCGAGATCGTATTCGGTGTCGGTGCTCTCGGCGAATCAGGCTTCGCGGCCGTCCGGCTCGGAGCCCGTCGGCCGTTCGTGGTCACCGATGCCGGGGTGATCGGCGCCGGCTGGGTGGATGCCCTGCTGGGGCATCTGCGTGACGCCGGGCTGACGCCGACCGTGTGGTCGGATCTGACGCCGAATCCGAAGGACACCGAGATCTCGGACGGCTTCGACCACTACCTGGCGAGCGGCTGCGATGTCCTGGTCGCCATCGGCGGCGGATCGGTGATGGACGCCGCCAAGGGCATCGCGATCCTGTCCGGGAATGCCGGATCCATCCTCGATTTCGCCGGGGTGGACCAGGTGACGCGGGCGATCCCGCCGCTGCTGATGATCCCGACGACCGCGGGCACCGGCGCCGACGTCTCGCAGTTCTGCATCGTCACCGACACCGTACGGTCGGTCAAGATCACCATCATGGGCCGGGCGCTGGTACCGGACATCTCGATCACCGACCCGACACTGCTCACCACCATGCCCGAATGGCTCAGCGCCACCACGGGTCTCGACGCACTGACGCACGGCATCGAGGCCTTCGTCTCCCTCGCGCACAACCCGTTGGCCGACTCGCACGCGCTGAACGCGGTCCGTCTGGTCAGCCACCACCTGCCGCAGACCATCCGGGACCCGCGGAACCTGGAGGCACGCCGGCCCATGGCCCAGGCCAGCCTGGAAGCCGGCCTGGCGTTCACCAACGCGATCCTCGGCGCCACCCACGCGATGAGCCACCAGGTCGGCGGGCTGCTCGACGCTCCGCACGGGCTGATCAACGGGATCCTGCTGCCGCACGTGATCCGCTACAACGCCCAGTCCACCCCGGAACGCTTCGTCGACCTGGCCCGTGCAGTCGGACTGCCGGTGGACGGCGTGCCGGGTGACGAGGTCGCCGACATGCTGTCGGCCTACGTGCGCCGCTTGGCCGACGAGGTCGGTGTGCCCCGCGGACTGCGCGCGCTCGGGGTCGGCGAGGACGACATCGCCCGGCTCGCCCTGTCCACCCTGGACGACGCCTGCCTCACCACCAACCCACGCACGGCGGACCTGGCCGACATCGAGCGGATGCTGCGGGATGCCCTGTGACAAAGAGCTTGTCGCCGACCCCGGGTGACATCGAGAAGCTCACCGGCGTCCGGTCCGGCAAGCGGTCGTACTACCGCGAATACATCCGGTCGGACGAACGGATGCAGCACACCGTCCGCGCCCTGGACTCGATCTCCCGGGCGCTGGTGCGCACCGTGGAGGGTCCGCGGTCCCTGCTGGAGGAGATCGCCCGCGCCGCCTGCGAGCACCTTGCGGCGCCGTGGGTGCTGCTCGGGCTCTGCGACGGTGCGCTGCTCCGGGCCCGGCCCCGCTTCGTCGCCGTCGACGGCCGGGGCGATGCCTGGGAGGACGAGGGCCGGCTGATGCAGACCGTCCGGCTCGAACTCGGTGCCATCCGGGCGGGCCTCAGCCGCCCGGCCCGGTCGGACAGCCCGTGGGTCCGGGTGCCGATGACGCTCGAGGGCAAGCTGGTCGGTGGCCTGGTGGCGATGCACGGGCTGCCGACGGCGCCCGAGCCCGGCGACCTGTCGGTGCTCCGGGTGCTCGCCAACCAGGCGGCGGTGGCGTTGCACACCTCCGACCAGTACCAGGCCGGCCTCGAACTGCACCGCCGTGCGCAGCAGCTCTACGACGAGGCCACGGCCCAGGCACTGGATCTCACCGCCCGCACCAACGAGCTACGGCGGACCGAGCTGCGGCTGGCCGCCGCCCACCAGCGCGAGCTGCTCGACGGTGAACGGCACCGCATCGCCCGGGAACTGCACGACAGCGTCAGCCAGTACGTGCTGTCGGCCGGCATGGCGGTGGAGATCGCCCGCGGCGAGGCCGCGGCGGTCGGACCGGCGGCGTCCGGCATCACCCGCGAGCTGGACCGGGCGAAAGGGCTGACGCAGGAGGCGATCCAGCAGCTTCGCGACGCCATCTACGCCCTGCACCACGCGACCAGCGGGGAGGCACCGGCCTCGTTGTCCGACCTGCTCTCCGAGCTGACCGCCCACTACCGGCCGCGGCTGCACGTGCAGGTCAAGGTGGAGGGCAGCCCCGGTGATCCGGCGCCGCTGGACGCGGCCGCCGACCACGACCTGGCACGGATCGCCGGTGAGGCGCTGTTCAACATCGCCAACCACTCCAGCGCCGATCGGGCGGTGGTCCGGCTGCGCTACCGGGCGGACCAGGTGGTGCTCACGGTCGCCGACGACGGCAAGGGCGACCCGGTCGCGCTCAGTCGCTTGCTCCGACTCGAACGGCAGGCGGTCGCCGACGGTCGGCACCGCGGCCTGGCCAACATGGCCACCCGCGCCGAGAAGCTCGGCGGAACACTGGCTTTCCGCCGGGCCAGACTCGGCGGGGTGCGGGTCGAGGTCCGCATCCCACTACCGCTGCACCGGCTGCGGCCCCCCGAGTTCGCCACCGATCCCGGCCAGATCCTGGAGACACCATGAGCACTCCCACCCGAACGGGTTCCATCGAGATCGTGCTGGTGGACGACCACGCGATCGTCCGGCAGGGACTGCGGGCCATCCTGGAACGCGAGGAGGACCTCCGGGTGGTCGGCGAGGCCGCCAGCACCGCCGATGCGCTGGCCGTCGTGGACCGGGTGCGGCCGCAGATCGTGCTGCTGGACCTCAAGCTGTCCACCGGCTCGGACACCGAGGGACTCGCGCTGTGCGCGGAGCTGATCGCCGCCCACCCGGAGCTCGGGGTGCTGGTGCTGACCACCTTCCTGGACGACCACCTGGTGCTCTCCGCCATCCACAACGGCGCCCGCGGGTACGTCGTCAAGGACGTCGACACGTCCGCGCTCATCTCGGCGATCCGCGACATCAGCAGGGGTGGCAGTGCTTTCGACGCCCGTAGTGCCGCGGCGATGGTGCGTGGCATCCATGCCGGCGCGCAGGAGAGCGACAAGAAGCTGACCGCCAGGGAGCAGCAGGTGCTGGAACTGCTGGCCCGCGGTCTGTCCAACGGCGAGATCGCCACCGTGCTGTTCATCTCGGACACCACCGCGAAGTTCCACGTCGGGAACATCCTCCGCAAGCTCGGCGTCTCCCGCCGCGCCGAGGCGGTGCACCTCGCAGGGAAGATGGGACTGATCTGATCCGGGTCTGATCCGGTTCAGAGGAGCCGGTCCAGCACCAGCCACCCGCCCAGCGCGTCGAAGGTCCGGGCCGACCAGCCCTGCGCCGCGGCCCCCCAGGCGTCCAGGTCCGAGCGGTCGATGCAGCGCACATGGCCGAATGCGGCGTTGGGAGTCTGCTCGTACGGCACCGCGATGACCACCCGGTGCCGGGCCACCCGCAGCGCCTCCTCGATCGCGCGCCGGCCGTGTGCGGCGTCCAGGTGCTCGAGCAGGTGCACCAGCAGCACGACGTCGGCGCTGCGGTCCGGGCGCGGGACCCGCGCCGCATCGGCGACGAAGGTGCGCACGGGGACGCCGAGACGGTCGGCCAGCACCCCGAGCAACCGCATGGTGCCCGGGGTCAGGTCGCAGGCCTCCACCCGCCGCCGGGGCAGTCGGGCCAGGTGCAGGGCGAGAAAGCCGAAGCAGGCGCCGATCTCGAGCACCGAGGCGTCCGGCGGCACCAGGCCGTCCGCGGTCGCATGGATGACGGCGAACTCCTCGACCGCGTCGCCGGTGCCTGCTGCCGGCCGGTCGCGATGCCGCCGGCGGTGCTCCCGCATCCGGCGGAACGTGTGGTCGTAGAACAGGATCCACGCGTCGAGGGGATCCGGCCGGGCGGTCAGCACGATGCCGGTGAAGATCCGCTCGAACAGGTCGCTGCCGCTCGCCCACCCCGGGGCGAACAGTTCGGCGTCGATCAGCGAGGTGAGCGAGTCATCGATCCGGCCGTCCGGGACATGGTGCCGCACCACCAGCCGGGAGCCGTCACGCCACAGTTCGAAGTGCGCGGTGACGGCGACCCTGGACCCGTGTGCCGGCGGCGTGACCGGATCCCGCACCACGGTGACCAGGTCGTCCACGTACCGACCGTGCTGCAGTGGCGCCAACGGGTCGATCGGGCGGACCACCTCGGCGGGATCGGCGCTCACGTGGCCAACGCCAGGTCCAGGGAGGTGCGCTCCAGTGCCGACAGGTCGCGCACCACCTCGACCCGCTCGCACAGGCCGGCGTACTTCGGCAGATCGCAGGTGCCCAGGCCCCAGGAGTAGGACGGTTCCGGGGTCAGCCAGACCACCCGCCGGGCCCGATGCGCGATCTCGGCGAAGGCGTCCATCCGCGGGTCCTTCCCGTTGCTGCGGCCGTCGCCGAGCACCACCACCGAGGTGCGGCGGTCCAACGAGGATCCGCTGTCGGCGAGGAAGTCCTCGAACACCCGGCCGTAGTCGGAGTTCGCGTCGGTGTCCAGCACGTCACCGCCGAAGACCAGGCCGAGGGCGTGTTCGAGCGGGTGGTGGGCGAAGAGCTGGGTGATCTCCCGGACGGTGTCGACGAAGGCGTAGGTGCGGACGTGCCCGAAGATCGACTGCATGCCGTGCACCATGTGCAGGGTGAACCGCGCGGTGGCCCGCACCGAGAGCGAGACGTCCGCCAGCACGACCACTCTCGACCGCTCCCGGACCCGGGCCACGGTGACCGGCCGGAACGGGACTCCGTCGTAGCGCAGAGAGCGGCGGGCGGTGCGGGCCGGGTCCACCCGCCCCCGCGGGTCCACCTTCCGGCGCTGGGCCAGGCCGCCTTTCAGCGTGGTGGCGATCCGGCGCAGCGACTCCTCCAGCTTCTGCCGTTCCAGCACGCTCACCTCGTCCAGTACGGCGATCCGGGCGTGGTCGACGACGTCCCTGGTGCGGCGAAGGTCGGCCAGCCGGCGCAGGTGCTCGACCAGGTACTCCGGCAGCCGGTCCAGCAGGCCGCGGATCATCGCGTCGTCCTCCCGCGGCGCACCGCCGCTCGGACCGGTGCCGAGCCACCGCAGCAGCCGGCCCTCCTCGTCGTCCGTGAGATCCAGGTCCATCGCTGTCCCGGTGGCCGGGCTGAGCGATCCGGGCGCGTCGATGCCGTGCGTCCGGGAGACGTCGAGCTGCACCTTCATCCCCTGGGACCGGGACCTGCCACCGCCGGGCGAGAAGGAGATCTCGTCGGTCATCGACGCCAGGTTCACGATGTCGGCGTCGTCGTCCAGGTTGTAGCCCTCGGACAGCGCCTCCGGATCGAAGTACTGCGACATGTCGGACTCGGCGGACGGAGAGTTACTGATGGGGGGCGCCCCCTCCGTGCCGTCGACCAGCGAGAAGTCCTCCATCTCGCCGGATTCGCCGGCTGTGCCGCCCAGATCGGAGTCGGCGGCGGCGACCTCCCCGGCCCGGGAAGCCACCGGGACCGGGCGCAGGGAGAAGTACAGCGCGAAGACGTCGTCGAAGGTGCTCACCGACGACGCGCTGGTGACCAGCGCGGCCCGCAGCGCCGCGTGCAGCCGCACCCGGTCGCCGAGGATCGACGGCTGGGCCGCGCACCGGGCGGCGTCCACCGCCTCCGCCGTGCTGACCCGCACCCCCTGCCCGCGCAGGCAGGCGATGAACCCGAGCAGCGCCTCCTCCACGGCGGCTACACCGGTCGCCGGCGGGACGCTGCGACCGAGTCCTGACGGGCCGGCCGGGCACCGAAGAACGCCGCTGCACCGTGCCGCTTCGGGATGTCGTAGGCGTCCCGCTTCGCCCGCCCGTCCGTGTCGTCGGAGATTGCGGACTGGGCGGCCGGAGGGGCCTTGTCCGGCTGCTGCGCCGGTGCCGCGCGCACCCCGAAGCGCTCGTCCAGGAACCGCAACGCCCTAGCCAGGTCCCGCTCGAACTTGGTGACCACGTTGACCGTGTCCGACAGCGAGCGGTGGTCGATCGAGGTGGCGCCGAGGACGGCGAGAGTGCGTGCCCAGTCGACGGTCTCGGAGATGCTGGGGGACTGCCGCAGGTCCAGCGCACGGAGCTCCTGCACGACCGTGACCAGCTCGGACGTCATCGCCTCGGACAGCCCGGTCTTTTTCGACCGGACGATCTCCAGCTCCCGCTCGTGCTCGGGGTAGTCCAGGAACAGGTGGAGGCAGCGGCGCTTGAGAGCAGCGGACAGGTCACGGGTGTTGTTGGAGGTCAGCAGCACCAGCGGTGGGTGCGCGGCCACGACGGTGCCGATCTCCGGGATCGAGATCTGGTTCTCGGCCAGTGTTTCCAGCAGCACCGCCTCCAGCGCCTCGTCGGAGCGGTCCACCTCGTCGATCAGCAGGACCACCGGTTCCGGGCTGCGCATGGCGGTCAGCAGCGGCCGTTCGGACAGGAACCGCTCGGAGAAGAACACGTCGTCCCGGTCGGCGATGCGGTCGACCGCGGACTCGAGATCGGGGGCGTCGCCGACGAGGTCGGCAATCTTCTCCCGCAGGATCTGGGTGTACAGCAGCTGCTTGCCGTAGTCCCACTCGTAGAGCGCCTTGGACTCGTCCTGGCTCTCGTAGCACTGCAGCCGGACCAGTTCCCGACCGAGCACCGCGGCCAGACTCCGCGCCAGGTCGGTCTTCCCGACGCCGGCCGGGCCCTCGAGCAGCAGCGGCCGGCCGAGCCGGGCGGCCAGGTAGACGGTGGTGGCCAGACGCTCGTCGGCGATGTAGCCGACCTGGTTCAGCCGGGTGAGGACGTCGTCGACGCTCTCGAAGACCGGATCCATGCGGGTGCACTCCTGGTGCCGGGCGGTGCCGGGGCCACTTCGGGCCCCGGCACCGCATCGGGTGGGTCAGCGGGCGATCAGGACAGCAGGTCGTCCAGGTCGCCGTTGTAGCTGTGGTCCACCACCGGACGGACGGAGTCGAAGGTGCACTCCCGCGGGTTCGCGTCGGTGCAGGCGTCACCGAGCACGTGATGCGTGATGTTGTCGATGGTCTCGGCGTCACCGAGCACCTTGGCGTGCGCCTCGTAGTACTTGGTGGGCCCGGTACCCAGGCGGTTCTTCTCGTGGGTGTCCTGGGTGATGTCGGTGAACTTCTCCGGGATGCCGCAGTCGCGCAGCAGCCGGACGGCAGCGCCCACGGCGGCGTCGGCGGCCTGGACCGTGGTCATGCCGCCGATGTCGACGCCCATCGCCTGGGCGATCAGCGCGAACTTCTTGTACTCGGTGGACAGGTTGAACGCCCACACCCGCGGCAGCGCGATCGCGTTGTTCAGGCCGTGGTGGGTGTCGAAGAAGGCGCTGGTGGCGTGGCTGATCGAGTGGATGATGCCCAGACCGCCGGAGTTGAACGCCTGGGCGGCGATGTACTGCGCGTACATCATGCCCTCGCGGGCGGCCAGGTCGTAGCCGTTCCAGGTGGCCTTGCGCAGGTGCTCGCCGACGAGTTCGATGCTGCGGATGGCATTCCCGTAGGACGGCTCGAAGTTCAGCCGCGACACGAACGGCTCGCTGCCGTGGGCCAGCACGTCGAACCCGCACTGCGCGGTGAAGTGCCGCGGGCAGTCGTAGTAGAGCACCGGGTCGTCGATCGCCAGGGTGGCCACCGCGGCGTCGTCGAAGGCGACGTACTTGTGCGGCTTGCTCGGGTCGGTCGTGGTGTCGGTGATGACGTAGGCCCACGAGGTCTCGGAGCCGGTGCCGGCCGTGGTCGAGACCGCGATGTGCGGCGGGTTCTTCGTGTTCTCGCTCTTGTTGAAGCCCTCGAACTCGTTGATGTTGCGACCGTCGTGGGCCACCGCGATGCGGGCGCCCTTGCAGGCGTCGTGCGAGGAGCCGCCGCCGATGGAGATGAACGAGTCGCAATCGTTCTCCATGTACAGGCGCGCGCCGTCCATGGCGTTGTAGTCCTTGGGGTTCGACTCCACCTTGTCGTACAGCACGACCTCCAGGCCGTGGTACTTCAGCGACTCGACGATGTTGTGCACGACGTTGGTGCCGCGCAGGCCGGAGGTCATCACCAGGACCTTGCGGAAGCCGAGCTTCAGCGCCTCCGGCCCGATGATCTCGCTGGACCCCGGGCCCATCAGGGCGCGCGGGAACGGGTGGAACTCCTTGATCGGGAAGGGCTTCAGAAGATCGTCGACCTGCACGGCTGTCTCCTCGGGAAGGTCCGCGGTGGAGGTTCGGCGCCGTCGCCGCACCGCGATGCACCCACCGTGTCCGACGTCACCGCCGGGGACCAGACGAGGATCGGTAAACCGTTCGGACGGCCGTCCCGGCCCTGTCCGTTCGGGGAGGTACGTCCCGGCCGATCCGGGTACTGACGAGGTATGGGACGGATCGTGGTCAGTTGCGCGACGAGTGTGGACGGGTACCTGGAGGGGCCGGGCGGTGATCTGTCGCAGATGCCGCTGGACCAGTCGTTCAACGAGCACAACGCCGCACTGGTCGTCGGCGCGGCACGCCTGCTGTACGGCGCGACGACGTACCGCGGGATGGTCGGCTACTGGCCGAGTCAGTTGGAGAACCCCGACCCCGCCGAGCGTTCCATCGCGCAGCGGATGGCCGACGGCATTCCCATCCTCGTCGTCTCCGATGCCCTGGGGCCCGACGACACCGGACCCTGGCGCGGGCAGACCACGATCGTCCGCCGCGTCGACGCACATCAGACGGTTGCCGACCTGCGGAACGAAGAGGGCGACACCGTGGTCTTCGGCAGTCGCACGCTCTGGTCCGACCTGATGGCACACGGCCTGGTCGACGTGATCCACCTGCTGATCGGGCCGAAGGTCGTCGCCGGCGACACCCCGGCGTTCGCCGGTGTGCCCAGCACCGGTCTGCACCTGCAGGACGTCCGCCGATTCGACAACTCCGAGGCGGTCCTGTTGACCTACAGCTTGTAGGTTTTAACCTACGAGCTGTAGGTTAGGTGCATGCCCCGCAGGAACCTCGACCGCGGTGCGGTCGTGTCTGCGGCCGCCGAGCTCGCCGACCGGGACGGATTCGAGGTCCTGAGCGTCTCTGCGCTCGCCCGCCACCTGGACGTCCAACCCGCCAGTCTGTATTCGCACGTCCGCAACCTCGCCGATCTCCAGGCCGGGGTTCACCAGCTCGCCCTGGCGTCGTTGACCGACACCATCGGCACCGAAGTCGCCGGCTGTTCGGGGAGAGATGCCCTCAACGGCATGGTCGGCGGGTACCGGCAGTTCGAGCAGGAGCACCCCGGCCTGTGGGCAGCGCTGCAACGACCGGCATCGGAGGAGACCGCGCGGTCCGCCGGGGCGGTCCGGCTGACCACCCTCACCGCCGCGGTGCTGCGTGGCTACGGCATCGTCGGCGACGAGATGGTGCACGCGACCAGGTTTCTCGGCGCCACCGTCAACGGTTTCCTGTCCCTGCAGCGCCACGGCGGGTTCGCCCATCGCCCTGCCGACCAACAGACCTCATGGCTGCGCACTGTCGACGCCCTCGACACCGCTCTGCGCGCCTGGCCCACCACCATCGAAGGACCCCGATCATGATCACCACCCCCATCACCGCCGAGCTGCTGCACGGAGTCGCTGATGTCGAGCAGACCGATCGCGGGATCCGCCCGCACCGGCTGCCGACCTGGGTGCGCGAGCAGTTCCCGGACGGCCAGTTGTTGATGGTCGAGTCACAGCCGTCGGGTGTGCGTCTCGCCGTCCGGACCTCCGCGACCCGGCTCGAGCTGGTGCTGCACCCCTCACGTGTCGGCTACCGGGGCGCTCCCCGACCTCGCGGCCGGGTCGACGTGCTGGTCGACAACGTCGTCACCGCAGCGGATCCGCTGACAGGTGGCGACCTGCTGGAGATCGACCTGCAGACAGGCGCGTCCACCCCGATTCCCGGTCCGCCGCATGTCACCGTCGTCTCCGATCTGGCCGGCACCGACTCCGTGGTGGAGTTCCTGTTGCCGCACAACGAATCCGTCGAGCTGATCGAGCTGCGATCGGACGCCCCGGTGGAGGCGGTCCGCCACGAACGCCGGGTCTGGCTGCACCATGGCAGCTCGATCAGTCACGGATCGAACGCTGTCGGGCCGAGCGAGATCTGGCCCGCGGTCGCCGCCCTCCGCAGCAACGTGCAGCTGCGGAACCTCGGGTTCGGCGGCAGCGCAGTGGTCGACCCGTTCATGGCGAGGGTCATGCGTGACACCCCGGCCGACGTCATCTCTGTGAAGCTCGGTATCAACGTGGTGAACCTGGACGGCATGCGGGTCCGCACCTTTGTCCCGGCCGTGCACGGGTTCCTGGACACCATTCGGGACGGGCACCCGACCACGCCGCTGCTGCTGGTGTCACCGATCTTCTGCGGGATCCACGAGGACACTCCAGGGCCCGGCGCCTTCGACCCGGCATCCTTCGGGTCCGGCCAGGTGAAGTTCCTCGCCACCGGCGATCCGGCGGAGGTGGCCGCCGGCAAGCTGACCCTGCAGGTCATCCGGCGCGAGTTGCGCGCCGTGGTCGAGCGCCGCGCGGATCCGCACCTGCACTACCTGGACGGCCTCGCGCTCTACGGCGCAGAGGATGCGGAACGCCTGCCGCTGCCCGATGCCCTGCACCCGGACACCCAGACCCATCAACTGATCGGCGAGCGGTTCGCCGACCTCGCGTTCGGCCCTTCGGGCCCGTTCGGAGGATGATGTCCTCGGCCCGCGCCCTGCGGGCAGGAGGAGAGGTCGTCACATGTCCTACGCCGTGAACTTCGTCGAGGTGTCCACCGTCGGGCTGGAGTCCTCCCCGGTGGCCGATGCGCTTGCCGGCCTCCGCGCGAACGAGGCCCGCTACTTCAAGAACAAGTACGACCACGTGTTCACCGTGGAGCCGGCATCCGAGGCCACGGCCGCGGTCGATTGGGTGACCGGGATCCTCAGGAGTGAAAGGGATCTCGTCATCGCGTCCCCACCGCTGGAGGCGACGGAGTTCGAGGTCGACGGCATCCGCATGGCGTACGTGTTCTACGAGAGCGGGCTGTCGATCAACGTGATGTACACGCTCGAGGACGCCGGCAAGCGCGCGGTCGGGTTCAAGCTGTCCGACGGCATGGAGGTGCCGGAGGAGTTGTCGTCCTTCAAGTTCGCCCGGCAGAAGTCGAAGCTGGCCGGCACGATCCGCGGCTCCTACTTCGTCATCAAGCAGACCCACTGACCCCTGTCCGGTGGGCGAGCCGGACGAGGTCCTCGGCACGCAGGCCAGGCCATCCGTGCAGCATCTCGCGCCACCTGTCCGGAATCGATGCTGCGCCGTAGGTGGCACCGAGCAGTGCGCCGGCGATGGCAGCGGTCGTGTCGGTGTCGTGCCCGGCCCGGACCGCGGCCTTTATGCCGCGCGGCAGATCGTCGGTGGTGGTGATCGCCCACCACGCCGTCTGCAGCGCATGCACCACCCAGCCGTTGTCCGGGAACTGTTGCGGCTCGCCGGTTTCCGCCTGCTTCTTGAGCGGCAACCAGTGGTCGGCCACTGAACTGTCGAGGTGCTGCAGCACCCGCCACTCCCGGTCCAGTTCGCCGGTCCGCACGGCATCCTCGATGAGCAGCGACCAGATCTGGCAGGCCTCCCCGGCCCTGTTGTCATCGTGCGTCAGGGCACTGACGCGCAGGGCTGCCTCGGCGGTGGCGGCCGGATCGCCGGGGAAGGCCAGTCCGATCGGTGCCGTCCGCATCAGCGAGCCGTTGCCGCCGTGGCGTCCCGGGATCGCGGACGCTGCAAGGCTCATCGCTTGTGCAGAAGCAGGTCGTTGCCGGAGCACCTGCCCGGTCATCACGCCGAAGTCCTTCGGGCCGTCGTCGAACCACCGGACGAAGTTCGCCGCCACCGCGTCCAGTCCGGCGTCGGTCCGGACGTCGATGCCCTCCGCGGTGACCAGCGCGATCGCGACGGCCATCGAGGTGTCGTCGGTCCACTCGCCCGGCTCGAAGTTGCCGATGCCGCCGCCGATCATGTCGATGACCTGGTCCGGGGTGGGGTGGGTGAACTCGTAGCCGGCGCCGAGGGCATCGCCCGCGGCCATTCCGAGCAGGGTGCCGGCGGCACGATCCTGTTGTGCTGTCGTGCGTCTCATGCGTTGGTCGCGCGGGCTTCCTCGACGGCATGGGAAATCAGCGCGCGCAGGGCATCGAGATCCACTGCGTCCAGTCGCTTCACGTACAGACAGGCCTTGCCGGATCGGTGCGGTCCGAGCGCCGCAAGCAGTTCCGGATGGCGCTGGTCGTAGTCGGACGTCAGGTAGACGACCGTCTCCTTCGCCCGCGGCGCGAAGGCCGCGAGCGGCGAGTCCCCCTCCCGACCGGTGTCGTACCGGTAGTGCACCGACCCGAACCCGACGATGCTCGCTCCCCACATCGTCGGCGGCTCACCGGTGATCTCCTGCATGATCCCGATCAGCGTCTCCGCGTCCGCCCGGCGCGCCTCGTCCACCGTCGTCAGGTATTCGTCGACGTCGCGGTCGTTCGGGGCCATGGCAGGTGACATGCACCGATGCTGGCAGCGGTGGCCGGGCCGGTCAACCGGACACGGTCGTGCCACTTTCTGCCCCGAGAGAGGGATCGGACGAATCGGGCATCACGGACAGTCCGGCCCTCTGCGATGCTGTCCGGGTGACCACTGCCGCGATGCCACCCAGGTGGCTCAGCGTTCCCAACCTGCCGGCGGCTGCCGTTCATGTCGTGCTAATGGCGCTGTCCGCCTCCATCATGGTCGGCGACCTCGACCCCGGCAGGTGGGGGTTCTGGTTCACAGTCGTGCTGTTCTCAGTCCTGTTCACCTGGACTGCCGCCTCTGCCGTCTACCTGGTCCGCCACCCCGCCGCCCGACGCCGTGGTTGGGGCCGCGCACCCGGTGGCGGTCACCGCCCGAGGAAGTCCCGCCTCCTCGAGGACGGTCGGGTGTGATCCAGGAACGCAGCCTGCCGGCGGCCGTGGCCGCGCTCGTCGGTGCGATCGTCGGGCTGGTACTCGTCGTCCTCATCGGCGACAGGTGGGAGCCGCGTTGGCTCGCCTGGTCCGTGGCCGTCGCACTGCTGGTCGTTGTTGTCGTATCGGCGAGCTCGACCGTTCACCTGCTCCGCAATCCTGGTAGCCGCCGACCGTTGACCTGGTACGCGGCCGCACGGAACTCCCGCGGCGCGGAGGCCCCGGAATGACGCCGACCCGCAGGCGCAAGATGGTGTCCGTCGACATCTACATGCTCGAGGGCAGCTCGGTCGAGGTCGGACGTTTCAGCGGCCAGAGCAGGGCGATCCACGTGCTCTACTCGGCGGGACTCGCCGCGTGCCCCACCTCGATCGCCTCGACGGTGTCCTGGTCGCGGATCTTCATCGGGGAGGTCGGCTACGTCCCGAGGTCGCCGCAGATCGACCACGAGGAGCCCCGTGACAACTTCGGTTTCAGCGAAGGCATCAGCGCGGACATCGATCCCACGATCCTTGACGCACCCGGGGCGGAGCGGCCGGGGCTGTACCTGCGCTGGCTGCACCGGACGATGACCGCCGTGGCACGGCGGCGCGGCTGGGACGAGGAACCACTCGAGTTCGCCGCCCGGTACTGCCTGGAGCGAGGTGTGGTGGCCGTCTTCGACGGGCCCTCGAAGTCGTCGCCGGACCGGCGCCGGTCGGCATCGGTGCGCCGGGTCATCGATCCGGACGGCTACGAGGACATCGTCCTCCGGGTGCAGGATCGCTCCAAAGCTGTTGTCGCCGAGGAGGTGCTACCCCGTGAGTCGGTGACGAACGAGATGCGCGCCGACTGGGGTCCCATGAAGAAGAACCTCCGCTGGATCGACGCGCACACGATCGAGATCTTCGGCCGGAACTTCGAATATCCCGGGTTCGACTACGAACGCGACGATCTCGCCACTCTCGACCTGTCGACCGGCGTGATTCCTACCCTACGGATCGACGTCGACTCCATGCCCGCTCCCGTGGAGTCGACCGCACCTGCCTTGTTGCTCGACGTCGATCTCGACACCTCCGATGTCGAGCCGGCCGCAGTGTCCTCCCCGTTGCCGTTGTTCAACTTCACCGGCGGCGGGCCGACCCAAGGCGAGTACGCGCGGGCGCGCGGGTACTCGACACGGATCACCGCACTGCTCGGGCAGATGACGTTCGACCCGCGATGGCAGGCCTGGTGGCAGGCGGCGGACCTGCCCAGGGTCGACCTCTCGTACTGGGTGCATGCCGATGCCACCCGCATCCGGGTGGGCCGTTCCGCACGGCTCATCAACGCCTCGATCGAGCGGCCGATCACCGACGACTGGCTCGATGCGCAGGAGCAGACCGCCGAGGCAGACGTGCGAGCCTTGATCGCCGAGCTCTGCCGCCGCTTCCCGCTCGGAGCTCCGCCTCCTCTGCCGGCCTGACATCCCGCCTGTCACTCCTCAAGCCGGCTCCCGCCTGACGGAGTCGCCCCGCCTGTACACCGGCTGATGCACCCGACGGCTCTCGATCGCGACCTCACCTCGTTGGACCTGGGGTCGTCCGCAACCGCACCGCGACGTCATCGACGTCTCGGTCGAGTCCGAGCAAGTCGCGGGCTCGCGTCGGAAGGCGAGAGCGGCTCCGGACGCTCAAGCCGCGGCCCAGTTGCTGGATTCCGGGCGCCGGCGGAGCGCAGGTTGCCCCATCTTTGGCGCTTGGCCATACGGTCGGCCTTACTCGACGTGCGCTCCGGCCGCGACGTCCGATGTTCGCTGCGAGCGAAAAGATCGGGACACACATGTTCGAAATACACCCTAGCCGTGCTAGTATGAGACATGCC
Source organism: Nakamurella alba (assembly GCF_009707545.1). Taxonomy (NCBI): domain Bacteria; kingdom Bacillati; phylum Actinomycetota; class Actinomycetes; order Nakamurellales; family Nakamurellaceae; genus Nakamurella; species Nakamurella alba. The sequence goes on from NZ_WLYK01000006.1 coordinate 256,475, forward strand.
TCGGGGTGGGGCAGCAGCAGGAAGGGGGTCAGCGATGAACCGGCGCCGTGCCCGCAAGGACGCCCGCAAGTTCAAGGACCGTCCGATGCCGCCCGCCGATGCCTGCGCCACCACCGCCCTGAAGGCGTTGACCACCCTGGACCCGACCAAGCTGCACGGCAGCACCCTGGTCGACGGCATCGTCGCCGGGCACCGCGCGATCTCCTACCTGCACGCCCGCATGCAGCCCTGGCTCGCCGAGCTGCTCTCCCCCGAACTGATCCCCACCGCCGAAGGACTGCTGCGCCACGGCGCCGCCGCCCACGCCGACCACCCCGAAACGATCAGAGCCGCCGCCGCGCGCCGCACCATGGCCGCCGCTGAGGTCGCCGCCGGACTGGTCGTCTCCCACATCACCGGCGGCAACCACCTGGGCCGCGCCGCTGTCCTGGTCCAGGACCTCCCCGCCACCCTGGCCATGCTGGAACGCGGCGCCCTGGACATGTACCGCGCCAAGATGATCGCCGAACGCGCCCTGCGCCTGGACAACCCCGACCTGATCCCCGCATTCGAACAGCGCGCCCTCGCCCTGGTCCCCGGACGGTCCCCCGGACAGCTCGAGAAACTTCTCGACCGCATCATCATCGACCTGCAACCCAAGGCCGAATCCGATGCCGAGGACCGCGCCTACACCGCCCGGCAGACCGGCCGCACCGACCTCGAACACGCCATGTCCCGGTTCTACGCCGACATCACCACCGAAGCCGCCCTCATGATCGAGAACCTCATCGACATGATCGCCCGCACCCTGGGCGATGACCGCACCCTCCCGCAACGCCGCGCCGACGTCCTCGTCGCCATCTTCGACCGCCTCGCCCACGGCGAGACCATCAGCGTCGCCGACATCCTCACCATCGCCGCCGACCTCACCAACAACCCCGACCTCATCAACCAGACCAACACCACCTGCGACGGCGACAGCGAGACCAACGCCGCAGACGACGCCATGTCCGGCGCAGCAGAAGACGACATGACCGTCACTGACACAGATGCCGCCGACGCCGCAGACACCACTTCGACCGGCAACGATGCAGCCGACGGCGAGGCCGACGCCGCCGACCCGGACGCCGGCAGTGACGGCCACCCGTCGGCCGACAGCACGGAGCAGGACGCCGACGGTGCCACGGACGCCACCGACACGGACGTCGACAGCCACCGGGCAGCGGCGGAACCCGCCGAGTCGGACATCGATGACAGCAACACCCCGTCGGACAGCAAGAACGAGGGCCCGAACGAGAACACCTCGACCGCCGACGGACCCGCCGATCACAACAGCGACCACAGCGGTGCCACCGACACGCCCACCCCGGGCGTGAACGAGCCGTCCACCACCGATCCCAACGATATGGCGGCCGACGACAGTGTCGACGTCACCGAGGATCCGGCTTCGCCTGACATCGACACCGAGACCGCCATGCCGAGCGACACCGCCGAATCCGAACCCGAACCGCCGGACGGGCCACCGCCGGCTCATGCCACTGATCAGTCCGACACCACCGTGCCGGACCGTAGTCCCGAGCCCGAAACATTCACCTCTGCAGATGAATCCGAGCAGCCGGAACCCTCACCACCAGCAGACAATGCCACCGACCAGTCCGACACCACCATGCCGGACGACACCAACGACACCGAAACACCCGACACCACAGCTGATCCCGACCAGCCCTACGGGCCGCTGACCCTGGACGAGTTCATCGCCGCCGCCGTCCCCTCCGAACGCCGACCCCACCAAGGCTGGAAGCCCATCGCACCGTTCGCTTGCAAGTGCGCAGTCCAGCCCTGCGAGATCAAGCTGCACGACCGCGACGGCGAACCCCTGATCAACGACCCCATCGCAACCCGCAAGCTCGACACCCGACCGGCCACCCACCTCGTCCTGACCATGGACCTGGACACCTACACCGACCTCGCCCAGCACCCCGGCCACCTCAAGAACTACGGATCCATCTCTCCCGACCTGGCCCGCACCATCGCCGCACAGCTCGCCTCCGTCCAACTCGTCATCATCGACCCGGCCACCGGCGCACCCCTGGGCGCCTCCGACCGCACCTACACCCCCGGCATCGCACTCGCCCGCAAAGTCCGACTGCTCTCACCCACCTGTACCTGGATCGGCTGCAGCAAGCCCGCCGAACGCTGCGACATCGACCACCACATCCCCTACAACCACGACGATCCCACCGCCGGCGGACCCACCGCCCTGTGGAACACCGAACCCGCCTGCCGCACCCACCACCGGCTGAAAACCCTCACCGGCTGGCGCATCACCCACCACCCCGACCGCACCGCCACCTTCACCAGCCCGCTGGGCCGCGACACCTACCGCGCCGCACCCGCCATCACCGACCCCACCGAATGGGCCAACAACCGCGCCGCCGACGACGAGGACCTCGACGAAGAACCCCCGTTCTGACCAACGGATCTCGTAAGAGCGGCCGCATCATCGCGCCGGCAGGACCATGTCGACCGTGCCACCAACGGTGACGTCGATCGGCTGGTCGATCGCGAGGCCCGCGGGTGTCGGGATGGCAGACGTCGTTGGCGCGAGATCGGCGGTGCACGCGGCTGGTCCGCCGTCATCGGGAGGGGCGACCATACGCACATCGATGCTCAGGGACGTCGGTGACGTAACGGTCACCTCGATCGGCAGGGTCGGGCAGAAGCTGCTGCCCCAGGTGACCAGCAGGATCTCCCCGTCGTGGCCCCAGCCGATACGCGCGATGAGCTCGGGCAGAGTCGGCGCCGAGATCTCCGTCAACGGCGCCGCCTCGGAGACTCCGATTCCGGTAGCCCACGTGGTCGCCACCACACCGCTCGTGTCCAGGGTCGGCACCGGGAGGTCAGGCGCACTGCGTGGAGCCGACTGCGGACCCGAGCCATCCGCCGCGCCGCTCGGCATCCTTGTCGCACAGGAGGTCAGTCCCACTGCGACACAGGCGATCACAACGACCCACAACATCCGGGTCCCGGTGATTGCCGTCATGAAGTCCCCCTCACCTCATCGCGGGGGGAGTGAACCACCAACGCGAGCGGCCGCCCCTCCCGCGCACCTTGTTCGGACGGTAGTCGAGCATGCATGACCGTGCCGGGAAGAATCGATGCGCCCACCGGCGTTGCCCAAGCACCCTGCGACGACGAAGCCCCTCGCCTGGTCACCAGGGAGGGGCTTCGTCGTGCTGTGCGCCCGGAGGGATTCGAACCCCCAACCTTCTGATCCGTAGTCAGATGCTCTATCCGTTGAGCTACGGGCGCATGTTCAGTTGTGCTGCTGGTACTGCTGTCTCGCCGGTCCTGCTGTACTGCTCACGGTCACCCGAGGGTGTCCGCCGCGGAAGCGGAGGGATTTGAACCCTCGGTGCCCTTGACGAGCACAACACATTAGCAGTGTGTCCCATTCGGCCGCTCTGGCACGCTTCCCAGGGCCACCCCAGGGAGGCCACCGGTCGATGACTCTACCTGTCGCCGGGACCGCGAAGCAAAACGGTTCGGAGCCGCCCCCTGATCAGGACAAGCAGCTGTCCAGGGACAGCTGGGACAGGTCCAGGTCGCCCTCCTCGGGCGCGCAGCCGACCACCGAGTAGCCGTCGTCCGCCCAGCCGTAGACCGTCCAGACCGAGTCCCCGTCCGCGCTCTCCACGATCGCCAACCCCGGCTCGCCGTCCAGATCCGCGACCTCGATCAACGGCGACGCCGACACGAACCCGCCCGGCGGGCTGACATCGGTCCAGCTGCCGTCCGTCGCCATCGCGTAGGCCGACCCAACCCCGTTGCCGTCCGTCTGCGTCGCCGTCACCAGGCACCGCCCACCCGAATCGCACGGCAACAGTCCCTGCGGCGGCGTGCGGAACGCCGTCCCGTACGGGATCGCCACGATGGACGCCACCGAACCGTCCGTCCGCACCGACACCAGCGCCGCCCGGTTCTGCCCCAGCGACACCAGCGCCGCCGACAGGTCCCCGACCGCGCCCGCGCGAGTGGCCAGCACCGAGCAATCGGCGCAGTTCGCGAGCCGGACCTCGACGGTCGGCACCGGGTCCGGCTCCGCGGTGGTCTCAGCCGTCGTGGGCTCCGGCTCGGCGGTGGTGGGCTCGGGCTCCGTCGTCGTCTCCGGCTCTGTGGTGGTCTCGGCCGTGGTCTCGGCCGAGGTTGTTGTCTCCGACACCGACGACGGGGGTGCGCTGCTGGTGGACTCAGGTACGGAGGACGAGGTGGGCGCGGGCTCGGTGCTGGTCACGGCCCCGTAGCCGGGCACGGTGACGGTGAGCGTGCCGGGCAGCACCGAGGCCATCGGGAGCGGCGGCACCGTCTTGATGTCGACCGTGCTGGAGGTGTCCGCGGTGCGCACCGGCACGGTGCACGCCGTCGCCAGCACCGTGGTCAGCACCACCAGGGTGGTTCCGACCAGGGCTTTCGTGCGGGCAGCGCGGAGTTTCACGTCTGTAGTTCCTACACCAGCCGCCGTTCCGATCCGGTCAGGCGGGAGCGGTAGGTTCAGCACCATGTCCACCGCCCGGATCAGGCCCTCCCTCTCGGCGCTGCCCGCCTATGCCCCCGGCCGCACGGTGCCGGGCGCGATCAAGCTCGCGTCGAACGAGCTCTCCTACCCGGTGCTGCCGACGGTCGCCGACGCCGTGTCGGAGGTGCTCGGGCACGGCCTGACCGGGCTCAACCGCTACCCCGACAACAACGGCACCGCGCTGGTCGAGGTGCTCGCGCAGTATCTGGGCCGACCGGCGGAGAACATCGTCGCCGGGTGCGGGTCCGTCGCGCTCTGCCAGCAGCTGGTGCAGGTCGCCGCCGACGCCGGCGACGAGGTCGTCTTCGGGTGGCGCAGCTTCGAGGCCTACCCGATCGTCAGCCGGATCGCCGGCGCCACCCCCGTCCCGGTCCCGGTCACCGCCGACCACCGGCTCGACCTGGATGCGATGGCCGCGGCCGTCACCGAACGCACCCGGCTCGTCTATGTGTGCACCCCGAACAACCCCACCGGCACCGTGGTCCACCGGGACGAGCTCGAGCGCTTCCTCGATGCCGTGCCGGACGACGTGCTGGTCGTCGTCGACGAGGCCTACCGCGAGTTCGACACCGACCCGGACACCCCCGACGGCGTCGAGATCTCCGCCCGCAGGTCCAACGTGCTCGCGCTGCGCACCATGTCCAAGGCCTACGGTCTGGCCGGCCTGCGTGTGGGTTACGCCGTCGGCGACGCGCAGCTGATCGGTGCGCTCCGTCAGGTCGCGATCCCGTTCGCCCTCAACACCCTCGCCCAGCGCGCCGCCATCGCCGCGCTCGGTGCCGAGGACGAGTTGCGGCCACGCTGGGCCGAGGTGGTCTCCGAGCGCACCCGTGTCACCGGCGCGCTCCGCGGTCACGGCTACGAGATCCCGGAATCCCAGGCCAATTTCGTCTGGCTGCCGCTGCGCGAGCGGGCCGCGGACTTCTCCCGGCACTGCGAGGACCACAAGGTGATCGTCCGCGTCTTCCCCGACGCCTCCGGTGGGGTGCGGGTGACCATCGGCTCGCCGGACGAGAACGACGCCTTCCTCGCGGCGGCGACCTCCTACCAGGTGTGAACGCCGCCCCGACCTGGGTGTTCCTGCTGATCGGCGCCGGCCTGCTGCTGATCGCCGCGCCGGCGATGGCTTGGGCAGCCGAGTACGAGGGCCGGCAGAAGCCGCCGCCCCCCGACACCGAGCGCCCGTTCCAGATCACCCCGGCTCCACTGGGTGCCGGACGGCACTACCCGCAGGTCGGGCGCACGGTCGGCTGGGTGATCGCAGTGGGCTGCGCGCTCGGCGGGCTGGGCATCATCGGGTACGCACTGCTCCGCTGAATCAGGTGGCGGGGATCGGGATACTCCCAGTGGACGGGGACCGGGAGTCGGCTCCCCGGCGAACCCTGGGAGGACCCACCATGCCCGGCAGCACCCGCACCTGGCTGATCACCGGCGCCGGACGAGGTCTCGGGCTTGCGTTCGCCCGGGCGGCGCTGGAGCACGGGGACCGGGTGGTGGGTACGGTCCGCACCGTAGGCGCGCTGGATGTGCTGGGCGTGGAGTTCCCTGAACGGACCGCCGAGATCGTGCTGGACGTCAGGGATGTCGCGGCGATCCCGGAGGCGGTGCGGGCCGCCATCGAGGCGTTCGGCGGCATCGACATCCTGGTGAACAACGCCGGCTACGGGCTGGTCGGCGCGGTCGAGGAGGTCTCCGCCCAGGAGGTGGAGGACATCTGGCGTACCGACGTCGCCGGTCCGATCGCCCTCACCCGCGCCCTGCTGCCGCACCTGCGCGCCCGCGGATCCGGCCACATCGTGCAGATCTCGACCGTCGGCGGGGTCGGCAGCATGCCGCTGCTCGGCCTCTACAACGCCGCGAAGTGGGCGCTCGAGGGCTTCTCCGAGGCGCTGGCCGCCGAGGTCGCCGGCTTCGGCATCCGGGTCACCATCGCCGAGCCCGGCGGGTTCGCCACCGACTGGGGCGGGTCCAGCATGCGGTTCGCCACCCCGGACACCGCCTACGACGAACTGCGCACCGCGATCTTCGGCTCCGCCGAGATCCCCTGGCCGGCAGCGGATCCCGAAGAAGACCAGGGTGCGGACCCGGCCACCGCGGCGGCCGCACTGATCCGCCACCTGGATGCCGACGACGGCCCGCTGCGCCTGCTGATCGGCGACGACGCGCCGGAGCAGGTGCGGCTGGCGATGGACCGCCGCCTCGAGGACTACCGCAAGGACCCGCGCTTCACCGGTTGACCATCGCCAGGTGCGCATCGGTGTAGCGATCGCCGGCGACGCCGAGAGCCGTTGCCACGCCGTTCAGGTCGGCGATCTCGTCCGCGCTGAGCGCCACCGTCGTGGCGTCCGCGTTCTCCTGCACCCGCTCGCTGCGCCGCGTCCCGGGGATCGGCACGATCCAGGGCTGCTGGGCCAGCAACCAGGCCAGCGCGACCTGGCCCGGCGTGCAGCCCTTCGACACGGCCAGCGACGCCACGTGATCGACGAGACGCCCGTTGGCCGCCAGGTTGTCGGCGGTGAACCGGGGCAACGAGGTGCGCATGTCGTCCGCGGCGAACGCACCGGTCACCGTTCCGGTCAGGAAGCCCCGACCCAGCGGGCTGAACGGGACGAACCCGATGCCCAGCTCGGCACATGTGGGCAGCACCTCGGCCTCGGGATCCCTGGTCCACAGCGAGTACTCGCTCTGCAGCGCGGTCACCGGGAACACCGCGTGCGCCTTGCGCAGGGTCGCCGCCGACGCCTCGGACATGCCGAAGTGCTTCACCTTCCCGGCCGCCACCAGCTCGCCGACCGCGCCGGCGACGTCCTCGATCGGCACCTCCGGGTCGACGCGGTGCTGGTAGAAGAGATCGATCGCGTCCACCCGCAGGCGGCGCAGCGAGGCCTCGGCGACCTCGCGGATGTGCTCCGGCCGGCTGTCCAGCCCGACCGATTTCCCACCCTCGATCCTCCAGCCGAACTTGGTGGCGATGACCACCTGCCCGGCCAGCGGCTCCAGCGCCTCGCCGACCAGTTCCTCGTTGACGTACGGGCCGTACATCTCCGCCGTGTCGACCAGGGTGATGCCCTGCTCGACGGCCCGGCGCAGCACGCCGATCATCTCGTCCCGGCTGCCCGGGTTCGGCCCGTAGCCCTGGGACATGCCCATCGCCCCGAGACCGATCGCCGACACCTGCAGGCCCTGACCCAGCGTCCGTGTGTGCATGGCACCATTCTGCGCCGGGACGGAACTGGCGGAGGCGGAGGGATTCGAACCCCCGAGGCTGTGACACCTGACCGCTTTCAAGGCGGTTTCCTTCGGCCGCTCGGACACGCCTCCAGTGCCGGTCAGCTTATCGCGCACCGGCCGTCAGCTCGGACCCCTCGTCCTTGGCCAGCCCCAGCAGCTGCAGGCTGCAGAGCAGCAGCAACGCGGCGAGCAACAGCAGCGCTATCCGGTACGGGCCGATGGAGTCGAGCGACCAGCCGGCCGCCAGCGGCTCCCCCACCCGCAGCGCCAGCGCACCGAGCGCGACCCCGAGCCCGCTGGCGATCTGCTGCAGCGTCGTCGACAACGCGTTCGCGCTCGGCAGCTCGTCGGACCCCACCCCGGCGTAGGTGATCGAGTTGTAGGCGGTGAACCCCACCGAGCGGAACACCCCGCTGACCGTGAGCAGCAGCGCCACCACCACGTACGGCGTCTGCGCGGTCAGGAAGGCCATGCCGACCATCGCCCCGATCCCGCCCAGGGTGGAGACGACCAGCACGGTGCGGAACCCGAACGTACGCAGCAGCGGGGTGGTGGCCGGCTTGATCCCGACGTTGCCGAGGAACAGGAACAACACCAGCACACCCGCGGTCACCGGGCTCCAGCCGAAGCCGACCTGGAACATCAGCGGCAGCAGGAACGGCAGTGCCACGATGATCAGCCGGTAGAAGGTACCCGCGTAGGACGCCACCCGGAACGCCCGGATGCGCAGCACGGTCAGGTCCAGCATCGGGTGCCGGTGCCGCCGCAGGTGCCACACCGCGACGACGCAGCCGAGCAGGCCGACACCCACCCCGATCCCGGCGAGCAGCCAGTTCGGCGGTTCGTGCCCGATCAGGTCCATGCCGGTCACCAGCGCACCGAGACCGACGGCCACCAGCAGGAAACCGACCCAGTCCAGGCCGGGCAGCCGGTGCGAGCGCAGCTGCGGGACCAACCGCAGGCTGATCAGGAACGCCGCGATGCCCAGCGGCACGTTGATCACGAAGATCCAGCGCCAGGACAGGTAGTCGGTGAGCAGGCCGCCGACCAGCGGCGCGATGACCGGGGCCACCAGCCCAGGCCAGGTGAGAAACGCGATGGCGCGCAACATCTGGCTGGTGCTGACCGCGCGGAGCACCACCAGCCGGCCCACCGGCACCATCAGCGCCCCGCCCAGGCCCTGCACGATCCGGGCGATCACCAGCCAGGTCAGGTCGGTGCAGACCGCGCAGAGCGCCGACGAGGCGGTGAAGATCGCCACCGCGGTGAGGAAGATCGTCCGGGAGCCGAACCGCTCCCCCAGCCAGCCGCTGGCGGGTACCAGCACCGCCACCGCGACCAGGTAGGCCGTCATCACCACGTTGATGTCGACCGGGCGCACCCCGAACGACTCCGCCATCGCCGGCGCCGCCGTCGCGATGATCGTGCCGTCCAGGTTCTCCATGAAGAACGCGCCCGCCACCAGCAGCGCGAGGGCGCGCGGGAACGTGCTGGTCGGCGGCGAACTCACCGGATCATTCTGGTCCTCGCGCGCCGCCGGTTCGACCGACAAGGGCATGGCCCGGCTCACGTGAGCCGGGCCACACCCCGCACCGATGGATCAGCCCTCGAGACCGGCCTTCGCGAACGCCAGCGCCTTGGTGGCGAGGTCGACGTTGTCGTCCCACAGGTTGCGCCAGATGGCCAGCGAGTTCGACAGCGTCGGGTGCAGCACGCGCGAGGAGAAGGACTCGAAGGTCACGATGCCGTCGTAGTTGACCCCGCGCAGCGCACCGAAGAACTCGGTCCAGTTGATCGAACCGGTGCCGAGGTACCCGCGGTGCGACTCGCCGATGTGCACGTAGCCGAGCTTCCCGGCCGCCGATGCCGCCTGGATCGCCTCGGTGAACGAGTGCTCCTCGATGTTCATGTGGTACGTGTCCAGGTGCGCCACGACGTTGTCGCGGCCCACCCGCTCGATCATCGCCAGCGTCTCCGCCGTCGTGTTGATGATGTTGGTCTCGTACCGGTTGCAGAACTCCAGGCCCAGCTTGATGTCCGACTCGGCGGCCTTGTCGGCCAGCCAGGCGATGGTCTCCTCCGAGTTCGCCCGGCCGCGCTCGGTGGCCGGGCCGTTGTACTTGCCGAGCTTGCCGAAGATGACGCCACAGAGGATCGACCCGCCGGTGTCCCGGACGATGTTGAGCGCCTTGGCCAGCCGCGCCCGGCCGGCCGCGACGATGTCCGGGTCCTCGCTGGACACGTCGGTGGCGTCGTCCAGCCCGAGCGACCCGGTGGCCTTGAGCCCGTACTCGGCCAGCAACCGGCTGGTCATCGGCACATCGAAGATGTCCGGGTCGATGAGCGCCAGCTCGATCAGGTCGTACCCGATGTTCGCCGAGTTCTCCATCGCGTGCCGGGCGTCGGCCTCCGACCAGCTGCCGGTCCAGACCATCGCGTGGTTGCCATACGTGATCACAGTGAAGCTCTCCTCCTGGTGCGGGTGGTGCGGTGGCTGCCCGGGGCACGACCATCTTGCCGTCCCCCGGGCCGCCCGTCAGCGCATGAACGCCTGCGGGACACCGGAGTCGACCGGGACCAGCAGGCCGGTGGTGATGGGCAGGGTGCCGTTGGTCAGCGCGAGCACCGCCAGGGCGATGTGCTCCGGCAGCACCTCCTCCTTGAGCACGGTGCGCTGGGCGTAGTACTTGCCCAGGTCCTCCTCGGCCACGCCGTAGGTCTTCGCGCGCGAGGCACCCCAGCCGCCGGAGAAGATGCCGGAGCCGCGCACCACGCCGTCCGGGTTGATGCCGTTGACCCGCACGCCGTACTCGCCGAGCTCGGCGGCCAGCAGCCGGACCATGTGTGCCTGTGCGGCCTTCGCGGAGGAGTACGCGATGTTGTTCGGCCCGGCGAAGACCGAGTTCTTCGAGCAGATGTTGATGATGTCGCCGCCCAGACCCTGTGCCTTCAACGCCGCCTCGGCGGCCTTGGTCACCAGGAACGACCCGCGGGGCATGATCGAGTACTGGAGATCCCAGTCCTCCAGGGTGGTGTCGGTGACCGACCCGGCCCGGGTGATGCCGGCGTTGTTGACGATCAGGTCGATGCCGCCGAAAGCCACGACACCGGCGGCGATCCCGGCCTTCACCTGGTCGAAGTCGGTGACGTTGATGGCCACTGCGACGGCCTTGTCCGGACCGCCCAGCTCCTCCGCGACCTTCTCCGCGCCGTCGGCGTTCACATCGGCGATGATCACGTTGGCGCCGTGCTCGGCCAGCACCTGCACGGTGGCCAGGCCGATGCCGGAGGCACCCCCGGTGACCAGCGCGATCCGGCCGGCCAGTGCCTTCGGGGCCGGGCGCCGCTTGAGCTTGTCCTCCTCCAGTTGCCAGTACTCGACGTCGAACTTGTCCGCCTCGCTGACCGGGGCGTAGCGGGACACGCCCTCGGCGCCGCGCATCACGTTGATGGCGTTGACGTAGAACTCGCCGGCCACCCGGGCGGTCTGCTTGTCCGCGCCGAACGAGAACATGCCCACGCCGGGCACCAGCACGATGGCCGGGTCGGCGCCGCGGATCGCCGGGCTCTCCGGGGTCGCGTGCCGGTCGTAGTAGGCCTGGTACTCGGTGCGGTACTCGGCGTGCAGCTCGGCGAGCCGGGCCGCGACCTCGTCGATCGGCGCGTCCACCGCGGTGTCCAGCAGCAGCGGGCGGACCTTGGTCCGCAGGAAGTGGTCCGGGCAGGAGGTGCCGAGAGCGACGAGCTGCGGCAGCTTCTCGCGGGACAGGAAGTCCAGCACCACGTCCGAGTCGGTGAAGTGCCCGACCTGGCGGCGGTCCGCGGAGGCGATGCCGCGCAGGTGCGGGAACAGCTCCGCCGCGCGGGCCCGGCGGGCCGCCGGGTCCAGCGCCTCGTGCCCGGCCACCACCGGGCCGAACGGCTCGGCGACCGACTGCGCGTCCAGGTACTCCTGCGCCTGCCGGATGATCTGCAGCGAGCGGGCCTCGACCTCGTCGCTGGTCTCGCCCCAGGCGGTCAGCCCGTGGCCGCCGAGCACCGCACCGATGACACCGGGCTGCGCGGACAGCTCGCGCATGGCCTTCCCGAGCTCCCAGCCCGGCCGCTTCCACGGCACCCAACCGACGGTGCCGCCCCAGATCTTCTGCACCAGTTCCTCGCCGTCGGCCGCGCAGGCCAGCGCGATCACCGAGTCCGGGTGCAGGTGGTCGACGTGGTCGAAGTCGACCAGGCCGTGCATCGGGGTGTCGATGGAGGGGGTGGCGCCGCCGGTCCCGAACGAGCAGAACGGGAACAGGCCGACCATCTCGTCCTCGTGCTCGACGCCGCGGTACACCGCGTCCAGGCCGAGCAGCCGGTCGCGCTCCAGCACCGCCAGGCCGGTGGCCTTGAGGGTGCCGAGGTCACCGCCGGACCCCTTCACGTAGAGCAGTTCGGTCTCGGTGCCGGTGGCCGGGTTGACCTGCGTGACCTTCGCCGAGGTGTTGCCGCCGCCGTAGTTGGTCACCGTGGCGTCGGAGCCGAGCCGGTTGGAGCGGGCGATCAGCTCGGCCACACCGGCGGGGAGTTCTTCCGTCATCTTCTTCGTCGTTCCTTCTTCGATGGTGGTGCGAGGGGGTTCAGAACCGGGACTCGGCGAGATTGCCGCGCCGCTCGGCGATGTCGTCACGGGCGAAGAACTTCTCCACCGACGCGCGGGACAGCGGGGCGACGCCGCCGACGGCGTACGCGGACGCCCGGACCCGGGCACCCTTCACCGCCATGGCCGAGATGCCCTCCACCCCACCGGCGGTCGGTGCGGTGGCGACGATGCCGTGGTTGCCCAGCAGCACCAGCTGCGGCAGCTCACCGGTCTCGGCGACCCGCTGCGCCACCGCCTCGTAGTAGAGCCGGCCCAGGTCAATCCCGGGCGAGGCGTAGGGCACGTACAACGGCCGGCCGATGACGACGGCCTCGTCCGAGTAGACCCAGTCCTCCCACGCCGTGGCCGCGTGCACCGAGGCCAGCAGGCCCACCACATCGGTGGGATGCGTGTGCCCGACGTACAACTCGGGCGAACCCTCCGGCTTGAGCGCGTGCATCACCACGTGCACCAGCGCCTCGATCGAACCGCGGCGGCGCTTCCCGCCGACCTCGCCGGCGTCCAGCGCCTCGGTGAGCGCGGTCTGCGTGCTCGCCGGGTCCTTCGCCAGCTCGATGAGCGGCCCGGTGTCGACCACCACGAAGTCCTCGGCGGTGACCGACGCGAGATTGGAGCCGGACGCCTTCACCACGACGCGGCCGTCGGGCAGGGTGCGGGAGGTGTTGCCCTCGGCCAGGATCACCAGGTCCCGGCCGGGTTCGCCCAGGGCGTGGGAGAGGGCGACGAGGTCCTCGGAGACCAGGTCGGGTGCGTGTACTGCGGTCATGACCGTCCTTCGATCGATATGGCGGGCCACGCTGCCCCTGTCCGGAACGGCGCCCTCATCGGGCGCCCCCGTATCTGCGGTTGGTGAGGCCGTTCAGCAGCGCGGCGAACACCAGCACGGCACCCAGGGCGAGCAGCTGGTACTGCGCGCCCTCGTTGCCGACGAAGTAGAGCAGGATCCCGGCGTTGAGCCAGACGATCAGCAGGGTGGCCAGCACGATGCCGCTGACCCGGCCGATGCCGCCGGTGATCGCGACGCCGCCGAGCACCGCGATGGTGATCGCCGGCAGCGCCATGCCGTTGCCGGAGGTGCCGGCATCCGGCCGCGCCGAGGCGAACTGGGCCACCGTCACCACGGCCACCAGACCGGACACCACGCCGGCGAAGACGTAGGCCTTGAAACGGGTGTCGCGCACGTTGATGCCGGACCACTGGGCCGCGACGTCGTTGGTGCCGATCGCGTAGAGCCGGCGGCCGTAGGTGGTGCGGGCCAGCAGCAGCCAGGTGACGACCACCGTCGGCAGCAGGAAGGTGAACAGGCCCAGCGGGAAGTTCGGCAGGTAGCTGCCGATCACCGGCAGCTCCACCGAGCGGGCGGTGGAGTACAGGTCCTGGATCGCCGGGGTGCTGATCGGGCTCTGGTTGTTGATCACGATCGCGATCGACTTGTACGCGTAGTACGTGGCGAGCGTGGTGATCAGCGCCGGGAACCCGACGACGGAGACCAGGAAGCCGTTGACCGCGCCGAGCAGACCGCCGACCACGGCGGCCAGGATCACCGAGATCCACAGCGTCCAGCCCCATTCGCCGTAGGCGAAGCCGAAGATCATGCCGGCCAGCGAGACGATCGCGCCGACCGAGAGGTCGATGCCGCCACGGCCCGACAGGATGACCACCAGCTCGGCCAGCCCGAGCATGGCCAGCGGCACCGCGTTGATCAGCGAGGAGGCCATGTAGTCGGTGGAGTACTCGGCGGTCAGGTAGTCGTTCGCCGACAGGTAGAACATCACCAGCACGACGACCACGATGAGGATCGCCAGCAGCACGATGCGCTGGGTCAGCAGCGCCCGGACCAGCCTGGCGCCCACGGACTCCCGGGCCGCACCGGGCGCCTTGTCCACGACGGGGGTGCTCACTTGGACCTCCTGGTCCGCTGCCGGAGCAGGTCCGCCCCGACGGCGAGGATGATGAAGATGCCGACGAACAGGTCCGACAGCTGGGAGCTCCAGCGGAGCTGGGTGACGCCGGAGGTCACCGTCTGCACCAGCAGCGCCCCGAGCACGGTGCCCAGCACCGATCCCCGGCCGCCCATGATCGACGTGCCGCCGATGACGACCGCCGCGATCACCGCGAGTTCCTTGCCGATGCCGATGGACTGGTCGAGGCTGCTGGTGCCCTGCGCGATGACGAAGCAGGAGCCGAGACCGACCAGCAGGCCCGTGATCACGTAGGCCAGCAGCACCCGGCGCTGCACCCGCACCCCGGCCAGCCGGGCCGCCTGGGCGTCGCCGCCGATCGCGTAGAAGTGCCGACCGCCGGCGGTGTGCCGCAGGTACCACCAGGCGATCGCGGCGATGACCACCATGATCACGAAGGAGTGCGGGATGCCGAGCGTCCGGCCGTTGACCCCGCGGCCGAAGACGTCGAAGGTGGACGGGATGCCGTTGATGGTCTTGGAGTCGAAGATGCGCAGGCCGATGAACTGGAACAGGTTGGCCGTGCCGAAGGTGATGATGATGGCGTGCACCCGCCCGTAGGCGATCAGCACACCGTTGAGCAGGCCCAGCAGGCCACCCACCACCATCGACAGGAGCACCGCCGGGACCAGCGGGATCCCGGTGTCCACCATGGTTTTCGCGGTGACCACCGAGCACACCATGATCGCGCCGCCGACCGAGACGTCGATGCCGCCGGTGATGATGATGATCGTCATGCCGACGCCCATCAGCGCGATCGGCGCCATCGCCACCAGGATCGACTGGATCGAGCCGGGGCTGAGGAAGCCGGCGGTGGAGAAGTACAGCGCCACCCACAGCACGATGATCACGCCGAGCAGCACCACCTCCTGACCGGAGACGGCGGACGGCAGCACCCGCTGCCGGATCGTCGGGGTCAGTGACTCCCCCGCCGGGGGGCTCGGCTTCATCGTGGTGCTCATGCTGACTTCTCCTCTACATTCCCGGCAGCATCCACGGCGCCGGCGGCGGCGGCGAGCACGTCCACCTGGGTCGCGTCGGGGCCGAACTCGACGGTCGTGGTGCCGCCGCGGACCACCTGCAAGCGGTCCGAGATGCGCAGCGCCTCCGGCAGGTCCGAGGTCACCACCAGCACCGCGGTGCCGGCCTCGGCGAGCTCGGTGATGATCCGGTGGATCTCCTCCTTGGCGCCGACGTCCACCCCCTGGGTGGGCTCGGCCAGCACCAGCAGGTCCGGCCGCTCGACGAGTTGCCGTGCCAGCACCACCTTCTGGGCGTTGCCGCCGGACATGGCGCCGATGAACTGCCGCTCGCTGGGCGTCTTCACCGCGAGCCGCTTGATCATCGACCGGGCCACCTCGCGCTCCTTGCCGCGGTTCATCCAGCCGAAGCGGGACAGCAGCGGCAGGTGACCGGCCGAGATGTTGAAAGAGATCGGCTGGAACGAGAACATGCCCTCCAGCTTGCGGTTGGCCGGCAGCAGCGCGATGCCCAGCTTCTGCGCCTCGCGCGGCGAGCGCGGGTTGATCACCTTGCCACCCAGCAGGATCCGGCCCGCATCGGCCCGGTCCATACCCCAGATGGTGGCGGCGATCTCGGACACGCCGGAGCCGACGAGACCGTACAGACCGACGATCTCGCCCGCCTTCACACTCACGTCGACGTCGTGGAACTTGCCGGTGACACCGAGCCCCTCGAGCTGCAGCACCGGAGTGCCGTCCGGCACCACCCGCTCGCCGCGCTCGTCGTTCAGGATGCCGCCGACCATGAGCTCGGCGATCTGCCGCACCGACAGGTCGCCGATCGGGTACGTCCCGATGGTCTGCCCGTCGCGCATGACGGTGACCTCCTGGGCGATCCGGAACAGCTCGTCCAGCCGGTGCGAGATGTAGATGACGGCGACGCCGGAGGAGGTGAGCCGCCGGACGACCCGGAACAGCACCTCGATCTCGGCGTCGGTGAGGATGGCGGAGGGCTCGTCGAGGATGAGCACCTTGGCGTTGCCGGCCAGCGCCTTCGCGATCGAGACCTGTTGCTGCTCCGCGATGGACAGCGACCCGACGGTGGCGGTGGCGTACTTGGCCGGCAACTCGAGCAGGCCCAGCAGCTCGACCACCTTCGCGTTCTGCGCCGCCCAGTCGATGCGGCCGCCCTTGCGGATCTCCCGGCCGGTGAAGATGTTCTCCGACACGGTGAGCTCGGCGAAGAGCTGCGGCTCCTGGTAGACGGTGGCGATGCCCAGCCCCAGCGCCTGCACGGTGGAGGTGATCTCGACCGGGGCGCCCTCGAACTCCAGGGTGCCGGTGTCCGCGGACTCGGCGCCCGCGATGATCTTGATGAGAGTGGACTTCCCGGCGCCGTTCTCGCCCACCAGGGCGTGCACGGTGCCGGCCTTGACGGTGATGTCCGCGTTGCGGATGGCCCGGACGGCGCCGAAGCGCTTGGAGATGCCGGTCAGGTGCAGCCTGGCCAGGCCGGAATCCGGCTGGGCCGGGGATTCCCCGGATTCGCTCATGGTGTCACTTCCTCGGTGGTGCCGGCGCGGGATGCGATGCCCCGGGAGCCCGGCGTGCGGGCTCCCGGGGCGGATGACTCAGTAGTCGAAGTCGTCCACGTTGTCCTTGGTGATCTGCAGGGCGGGGCCCAGCAGCAGGGTCTTCGTGGCGTCGTCGTACTCGACGGCCGGCAGGTCCGCCGACACGTCGTTGGTGGCCCCGAACGTCTTGCCCTCGGCCAGCTGCACGCCCGCCCAGGCGGTCAGGAAGCCGAGGTTCTCCACGTTCCACAGGATGGAGGCCGAGGAGGAGCCGTCCTCCAGGTAGGGCTTCATCGACTGCGGGGTGCCCAGCCCCACGGTGAAGACCTGCCCGATCTTGCCCGCGTCCTTGACCGCCTGCGCGACACCCGGTGCGGAGGAGGTGCACTCGCCGACCAGACCGGTCAGGTCCGGGTTGGCGTTCATCAGGTCGGTCGCCATCTGCGTCGCCTTGGCCTGGTCCTCACCGGCGTAGACGATGTCGACGATCTCGGCGTCCGGGTACTTCTCCGCGGTGTAGGCCTGCTGCACCTTGATCCAGGCGTTCAGGTTCTCCGCGGTCTGCCCGCAGGACACGATGGCGTACTTGCCCTTGCCGCCCATGGCGCCCAGCAGCGCGTCGGTGAGGCCTTGCCCGATGCCCTCGACCGATGCCTGGTTGACGAACACCTCGCGCACCGAGTTCGGTGCGTCGGTGTCCGAGGTGGCGACCTTGATCCCGGCGTCCGCGGCTTCCTTCAGCAGCGGGGCCATCGAATCGGGGTCGTTCGGGGCGACGATCAGCGCGTCGACCTTCTGCTGGATGTACGACCGGACGATGTCGGCCTGGGCCGCGGCGTCGGCGCTGGTCGGTCCCTGGTACAGCCAGGTCAGACCCGGGATGGCGGCCTCGGCCGCCTTCCCGCCGGCGTTCATCGCCTCGAAGTACGGGATGCCCTGCAGCTTCGGCACGAACGCCACCGTGTAGCTGCCGTCGCCTCCGGTGCTCGACTCGCTCGCGGACCCGCCGGTCTCCGTCGGGGCCTCGCTCGAGCTGTTGCCGCCGGCCGGCGAGGTCGCCGCCGCCGTGGTGGTCCCCGCGGCCGGCGGGACGGTGGTGGTGCTGTCGTTCTTCTTGGTGCAGGCGGACAACGTCAGTGCGGCCGCGAGGCCGACTGCGATGACAGCCGTGACTTTCCGGGGAGATCGCACGGATCCCTACCTTCCTCACCGGCGACCGCCGTGGTCGCTCGCTGGAAGGTCCCGCACCACCGTGGTGCGGAACCGAACGGAACCGGCATCGGCCGGTCCCGGTCATGCTGGAACCTGCTAGGGCGCAACAGGTTCGGTCTCAGGTGCCGCGGGGCGGGACCGGAGCGCATTGAAGCGCTCCAACGCCTCGTCCCAGCCGTCGCCGGCGGCAGGGGTGTAGCCGACCATCGTGGTGCCGGCCGCGATGGCCTCGCGGATCTCCGCCGGGCCGTCGAACTCGCCGAGCGCGGCGAGCTGGACCGCGGCGTTGCCCAGCGCCGTGGCCTCCACCGGTCCGCAGCGCACCGGCAGGCCGGTGGCGTCGGCGGTGAGCTGGGAGAGCAGCTCGTGGTTGGACCCGCCGCCGACGATGGACACCGACGGCGGCCGCACCCCGATCACCGCGGCGATGTCGTCGACGACCACCCGGTAGGACAGCGCCAGCGAGTCGATGACACACCTGGCCACCGCGCCCACCGTCGCCGGCACCGGGAAACCGTTGCGGCGGCAGTACTCCCGGATCCGTGCCGGCATGTCGCCCGGCTGCAGGAACACCTGGTCGTCCGGGTTGATCACGCTGACCAGGCCCGGCTCCCGGGCGGCCAGCGCGGCGAGCTCGGGGTAGGTGTACGCGGTGCCCTCGCGCTCCCACTGCCGCCGGCACTCCTGCAGGATCCACAGCCCCATGACGTTGCGCAGCAGCCGGATCGTGCCGGCGTAGCCGCCCTCGTTGGTCAGGTTGACGGCCTTGGACAGCTCGGTGATCACCGGGGCCGGCGTCTCCACACCGGCCAGCGACCAGGTGCCGGAGGAGATGTACAGCCCGTGCGGATCGGTCAGCGGGGCACCGACCACGGCGCTCGCGGTGTCGTGTCCCGGCGGCAGCACCACCCGCGCGCCGGCCAGTGCGCCGGTGGCGAGATCGCCGACCAGCGGCCCGACGTCGGTCCCCGGCGCGGCCACCTCGGGCAGCATGTGGGTGGGCACGCCGAGCTCGTCGAGCAGCTCGGTGGCCCACCGGCCGGCCGCCATGTCGTAGGCACCCGAGGTGGAGACGGCGGTGTACTCGGAGACCAGCGAGCCGGACAGCCTGTGGTGGAACACATCCGGCATCATCAGCAGGGTTTTCGCCGCGGCCAGCCGTTCCGGCGCCTGCCGGGCGTCGGCCATCAACGCGAAGAGGGTGTTGATCGACATCAGCTGCACGCCGGTCGCGCCGTACAGCCGGTCGGCACCGAGGGCGCGCAGCGCGTCCTCGAACGGCGGGATGTTCCGGCCGTCGCGGTAGCTCACCGGGGCGTCCACCAGTTCGCCGTCGGCGTTCAGCAGACCGTAGTCCACACCCCAGGTGTCGACGCCGATGGCATCGATCGGGGTGCCGTTGCCGGCGAGACCGCCGATGCCGGCGGAGATGTGGGACCAGAGATCGTCGATGTCCCAGCGCAGCAGACCCTGTCGGTGCGACGGGGTGTTGGCGAAGCGGGAGACCACGTCCAGCTCGAAGCGGCTGCCGTCGAAGGAGACGGTGGTGACCCGGCCGCTCTCGGCACCCAGGTCGACCGCGACGACGGTGCGGCCGGTCACCGGGCCACCTGCAGGGTCGCCACGTGGCCGGCCGGTGCGCCACCGACGGGCACGGTGTGCACCGGGACGCCGAGCTCGGCCCACTCCGAGACCACCTCGGGGCCGACCGCGTCGTCGGTGACCATCGCGTCGATCGAGGAGACCGGGGCGAAGGAGTGCAGACCGAAGCCGCCCACCTTGGAGGAGTCGAACAAGCCGTAGACCTTTCCGCACGCGACTGCCATGAACTGCTTGGTCTGCGCCTCTTCCGAGGAGAGGTCCATCAGACCGTGGGTGGTGGAGATGCCGATCGTCCCGAAGAAGCCCTTGTCGATCCGACCGCGCCCGGCGAGCACGTCGCCGATCGGGCCGACCATCGATCCGGAGGCCCGCCGCAGCACGCCGCCCGGCATCAGCACCATCGCGGAGGACTGCTCCATCAGCAGCAGCGCCAGCCGCAGGCCGTTGGTGATGACGACCAGGTCCCGCCGGTCCAGCAGCTCGTGGCCGAGGAAGTAGCAGGTGGTCGACGAGTCCATGGCGATGACGTCGCCGTGCCGGATCATCGGGGCGACCGCCGCGGCGATGGCCTTCTTCGCCTCGCGGGAGTGCCGCAGCCGCATCTCGAACGCACCCTCGTCGCTGGATCCGACGCTGACCGCACCGCCGCGGACCCGGCGCAGCAGCGACCGGCGCTCCAGCCCGTCGAGGTCCTTGCGGATGGTGACGGTGGAGACGCCGAAGGACCGGGCCAGGTCGTTGACCACCACGCGCCCGGTCGACCCGAGCTCGAGCAGGATGGCCTGCTCGCGCGCGAACTCGTCCAGTGACGGCACGGCGATCCTCCTCGATCCGGACCCGATCGATGTCGGGGGTGTTTCCGAGTGCAGCGGGTCACAACCGGGAACGAAGAGCAACGTAAGCCGGGGTGGAAGTCACGTCAAGCCGGGACAGAGAAACGGAAGTGAACGGGTTTCGGTCATGGACCTGCAAACTTGCGTTTGTCCGACCGGTCCACCCTGACGAGCAACCGTTCGCCCGACTTCCGCCGCACCGTCCGGCTTTCGATCTGCCTTCGCGAGTAGTTTCGTTGAGGCGCTTTCCGCTTTCGCAAGTGGCGTCACCTGCACGGTGTCCTGCGGGACAATCGCCGAGGCACCGGACACAGCTCTGAACACAGGGGGAACACGGGGAGGAATGAACTGCTCGCTCGCGGTTATTCCTCTCGTGGGGCGTGGCGCAACGATCGGCGGCGGCGTCACGGTGAAGGATCAGGCGGACCACTCACCCGTCGGTGCGTCACTGCCGACCCATCTGCCGATCGCCCCGGACCGAACCACGTGCCGAGCAGCACCTGAAGATCCGTACGACGCACGAGGAGTTCCACGTGAGTGCAGTGTCCGACGAGACCCGCCGGCCCCGGGTGGCCGTCATCGGCAGCGGGGTCGCCGGCCTGACCGCTGCCTACCTCCTGCAACGGCGCTACGACGTGCACCTCTTCGAGGCCGACGACCGCCTCGGCGGGCACGCGCACACCCACGACGTCATCACCTCGGCCGGGCACGTGGCCGGCCTCGATTCCGGCTTCCTGGTGCACAACCGGCGCACCTACCCGCAGCTGCTCCGGTTGTTCGGCGAGCTCGCGGTGCCGACCCAGGACTCCGAGATGTCGATGAGCGTGGTGTGCGAGGGCTGCGGCCTGGAATACGCCGGCGCCAAGGGCCTGACCGGCCTGTTCGCCCAGGCCCGGTCCGCGGTGCGGCCTCGCTACCTGGGCATGCTCGCGCAGGTGAAGCGGTTCCATCGGGTGGCCCGGAAGGTGCTCGACGACCCGACCGACCACCGGACGCTCGGGCAGTTCATCGACGACCACAACTTCGGCCGGTACTTCGCCCACCACTTCCTGCTCCCGGTCGTCTCCTGTGTCTGGTCCTGCGGGTTCGACGGGGCGCGCAGCTACCCGGCGCGGTACCTGTTCACCTTCCTCGACCACCACGGCATGCTCTCGGTCACCGGGTCGCCGCAGTGGCGCACCGTGGTGGGTGGCTCGCGCACCTACGTCCAGCGGGCGGTCAAGGAGCTGAGCGGGGTGCTGACGTCGACGCCGGTGCGGGCGTTGCACCGGCACGCCGACGGGGTCGAGGTGCGCGACGAGGGCGACCAGCTGCACCGGGCCGACCACGTGGTGGTGGCCACCCACCCGGATCAGGCACTGCAGCTGCTCGCGGATCCGAGCGACGAGGAGCGCCGGCTGCTCGGCTCCTTCGAGTACCTGACCTCCACCACCCTCCTGCACACCGACGCCTCACTGCTGCCGCGCACGTCCGGCGCGAAGGCGTCGTGGAACTACCGGATGGCCGGCTGTGACTCCGACGACCGGGCGGTCCGTGTCAGCTACCACCTGAACCGGCTGCAGCGGATCGAGGACGACACCGACTACCTGGTCACGCTCAACGACGACGGCCGGATCGACCGTGGCCGGGTACTGGCCGAGATGACCTACGCCCATCCCACCTACACGGTGGAATCCGTTGCGGCACAGCAGGAACTGGGCACGCTCAACGACGGCCGGACCGCCTTCGCCGGCGCCTGGCAGGGCTGGGGCTTCCACGAGGACGGCTGCGCCTCCGGCGTCCGCGCCGCCGAGTCGCTGGGCGTGCACTGGTGAGTGCGCTCCCGGTCGGGACCTCCGGACCGGGCCCGCACCTCTCGCTGGTCCGGGCCCCGGAGCCGGCGACGCTGTACGACTGCGAGGTCCGGCACACCCGGAACACCACCGCGAAGCGGGCCTTCCACTACTCGACGAGCTACTGGCTCGTCGACGTCGACCGGATGCCGCGCCTGCCCCGGGTGCTGCGGCCGCTGGCCCGTTTCCGGCCGTCGGACCACCTCGGCGATCCGGCCTGCAGCATCGCCGACAACGCGCGGGCCCGGCTGGCGCAGGACGGGATCGAGGCCGACCGGATCCTGCTGCTGACCTGCCCGCGCACCGCCGGCCACGTGTTCAACCCGCTGTCGGTGTTCTACTGCTTCGCCGGTGCGGACCTGGTCGCGGTGCTGGCCGAGGTGCACAACACCTACCACGGACGTCACGTCTACCTGCTGCGACCGGACGAGGCGGGCCGCGACTCCGTCGAGAAGGGCTTCTACGTCTCGCCCTTCCTCCCGATGGGTGGTCGCTACCTGATGCGGACGCCGCCGCCCGGGGACCGGTTGCAGGTGTCCATCGCCCTGCGCCGCGGGGACACCACACCGTTCGTCGCCACCCTCACCGGCACCGGGCGTCCGGCGACCACCGGTGCCGTCGTCCGCAGCCTCCTGCGCTGGCCGCTGAACACCCTGCGCACGTCCGCACTGATCCGCTGGCAGGGCATCCGGCTGTGGCTGCGGGGGATCCCCGTCCAGCCGCGTCCGGCGGATGCATCCGGTGACGAAACCGCCCGCTGACCTGGCGTTCCCCGGTCGACGGCGCCGCCCGGACGGGTACTCGTCATGATCCACTGCGCCGAACGGGTCTGATCGCGCCGTCCTGATCGCTGCGCCTCCCGCGCGGGTTGTCGGAGGTCTAGATTCGGCAGGAACCCGTGCGAATCAGTCACACGATCGGACCAGGTCACGAATCGGACAGGTCGGCGGAACGACGTGGTTCCGGCGGCCCTCCGGAGAGGACGGCCGCTGTGGTGGGCGCAGCCGCCGTCGTCGTGCCGTTGGCGGTGCTCCTCGGGCTCGCCGCGATCACCCTGCTGGTCGCCCGGCGCGTTCCCGGTCTGCCGCGGTCGGCGGTCGCGATCGCCGTCTGCTGGGAGGTCGGGCTGCTCGGCGCGGACGCGGTCGCCTGGTCCGCCGCGCTGCACGGTGCAGATCCCCTGACCTCGTTCGGCGATGTCGCCGTCGTCGAGGAGCTGCCGGCGCTGCTGACCGTGGCTGCCACCCTGCTGCTGGCCGTCCGCCTGCACCAGAACTGGATGCGCGCGGTGGCCGACGCCTGGCTGCTCGCCGGGACCGTCGCACTGCTCGTCTGGACCGTGCTGCTCGCCGTGCAGCCGGACCTGTCCCCGGCCCTGCTGCTCGGCGCCCTCGGCCAGATGGCGCTGGCGTACTGGCTGCTGGTGTGGGTGCTGACCGTGCGGCCGGGACTGGCGCCGCCGGTGGCGCACCCACCGCTGCCGGCCGGCACCGTCCAGCCCGCGCCACATCCCTCGCTGCGGAACGCCGGCACCTTGCTGGTGGGAGTGACCGGGATCCGGGCGCTGGCGACCACCAAGATCCTGATCGGACTCGCCACCGGCAGCGGCTTCCTGCTGTGGAGCGCACTGGTCCTGCTGGTGCTGTCGCACGTCTGGCTGCTGATCGAGGGAGCGGCCCTGCTCGGGCCGCTGCTGCGGCGGACGACGCCACGGCAGATCGGGTCGTCGTGGCTGCCGCTGCAACTGCCGTACGCCGTGGTCCTGGTGCTCGGGACCGCGATCGCCGTGCTGTGGTTCACCGTGCCGTCGGCCGCCGACGCCGCCGGCTTCGTGCTCGCCGGTCTGGTCCTGCTGGTGCTGGCCGCGGGCCACATGCTCACCGCCGCGCACAACGAGCGGCTGTTGCGCACGATGGGCGACCGGGAACGGCACTTCCGTTCGCTGGTGCGGGACGCCACCGAGGTCATCGGGCTGTGCACCGCGGACGGCCGGATCGAGTACCTCTCGCCGCGGGCCAGGGCCGTGCTCGGCATCAGCCCGGTCGACGCGGTCGGGACATCGCTGTCCGACCTGCTCGGCCTGCCCGCGGCGGTGGTCGACTCCGAGCTGGAGATGCTGCTGGCCGACGGCGGGGTGACCGTGCTGGACAGCAGCCCCCGGGGTCACCGCGGGTGCATCTGGAGACCGTGGTGTCGGTGCGCTCCGACCGCCTGGTCTGCACCATCCGGGACGTCACCGAACGGGTCGAGCTGCAACGCCGGCTGCACGACCTCGCCTACGTCGACCAGTTGACCGGACTGCCGAACCGCGCCTCGCTCATCCTGCGGACCAGGGAGGCGGTGCTGGCCGGCCCCTGCGCGCTGCTCTTCCTCGACCTCGACGGCTTCAAGCGGGTGAACGACGGCGGTGGGCACGCGATCGGTGACGAGGTGCTCGTCGAGGTGGGCCGCCGGTTGTCGGCATCGGTGCGGGACGGACAGGTCGCCGGCCGGCTCGGCGGCGACGAGTTCCTGGTGATCGTCCCGGACGTCGGCAGCACCGATGTCGACGAGCTCGCCGGGCGACTGGTCACGCTGATCCGGATGCCCTACGAGACCGGGTCGGGCACCTTCGTGATCGGGGTCAGCATCGGCGTCGCCACCCGGGAGGAACAGCTGCCGGGCACGGACGAACCGCCGGAGCACATGGCCGACGAGCTGGTCCGGCACGCCGACATCGCCGCCTACGAGGCGAAGCGCAACCAGGACGGCTGGCGACACTTCCGTCCGGCGCTGCTGTCCACCGCCGTCGCCCGCTTCGAGCAGGACGCCGAGATGGGTGCCGCTCTCGCCGCCAACCGGGTGTTCCTGATGTTCCAGCCTGTCGTGGATCTGCTGACGCTGCAGGTGGTCTCGGCGGAGGCGCTGCTGCGCTGGCGGACCACGAACGGATCGTTGCGCGGCCCGAACAGCCTGCTGGAGTTCGCGGCGCGGACCGGCCAGTCACCGGCACTGCTGCTCCGGGTGCTCGACCGTGCCCTGGCCGGCTGCACGAGATGGCCCACGGCTGTCCAGCTCTCGATCAACCTGACCCCGGCGCAGCTGCACCAACCGGACCTGCCCGACTCGGTGGCGGCGGCGCTGGCCCGGCACCGGATCACGCCCGGGCGGCTGATCCTGGAGATCACCGAGGACACCCTGGTCCGGGACATGGAGCGCACCCTCGCCGTGGTCGCCCAGTTGCGGGCCATCGGGGTGCAGGTCGCGGTGGACCAGTTCGGATCCGGATCGTCCTCGCTGACGCACCTGCTCGACCTGCCGCTGGACCAGCTCAAGATCGACCGCTCGCTGATCCAGCGGGTCGACACCTCCGTCCAGGCAGCGGAACTCGTCACCGGCATCCTGCGACTGGCCCACACCTGGAACCTGCCGGTGGTGGCCGAGGGCATCGAACGCACGGGCCAGCGGAACCGGCTGCTGGAGATGTCCTGCCGGTTCGGCCAGGGCTTCCTCTTCGCGCCGGCGCTGGAGTCCGACGAGCTCGCCGCGATGGCGCACCAGGAACTGGCACCGCCGGGGCGGATGCCCACCCAGCGGGCAGCCGGCAGCTTCGGGCCGGGACGGCAGCGACCGCCGCAGTAGCTCGGCTCAGTCGTGCTGCCGCCCGGTGGCCCAGCTGCCGCGGACATGCCGCAGGTGCCGGCGCATCAGGTCCTCGGCGCCGGTCCGGTCACCGGCCAGCACCAGGTCGAGCAGTTCATGGTGCTCACGAGCGGAGTCGAGCAGGGCCGCGGTGCCGACCAGCGTCTCCAGGCCGTAGAGCCGGCTGCGGGCCCGGAGCTCGCCGACGGTACGGGTCAGCAATCGGTTCCCGGCCAGCTCCAGCAGCCCGAGGTGGAAGTCCCGGTCGGACTCGACGTAACCGGTGAGATCCCCCTCCCCGGCGGTCACCACGATCTGCTCGGCGAGGTCACGGAGCTGCTCCGCCTCCGCGCGTCGGTCGCCGGTGGCGACCAGGCCGACGGCCGGCACCTCGATGAGTTCGCGCAGCTGGGTGATCTCGTCCAGCTCGGCGTCGTCGATCTCCCGGATCCGGAAACCCTTGTTGCGCACGGCTTCCACCAGACCCTCACGGGCCAGCTCCAGCATCGCCTCGCGCACCGGCGTCGCGGAGACGCCGAGCTGCTCGGCCAGCTGCGGTGCGGAGTACAGCACACCGGGACGGAGGCGCCCGGAGACGATCCCGCCGCGCAGGTCCGCCAGCGCCGACTGCCGCAGGCTCGGCCGGTCCGGCAGCGAGTGCAACTCCGGGCGTGCGGTGGCGGGTCCCGTCATCAGCCCGCCTGCAGCGTGACGGTGTGCACCGAGGTGTAGAACTCGGCCGCCGCCTTGCCCTGCTCGCGACCACCTGTGCTGGACTGCTTCTCGCCGCCGAACGGCAGGTAGAAGTCCACCCCGCTGGTCGGTGCGTTGATCTTCACCATGCCCGCCTCCAGCCGGTCCGCGACCTGCAGGGCGGCCCCGATGTCCCGTGTGTACACGGCTCCGACCAGACCGTAGCGCACCCGGTTCGCCTCGGCGATGGCCTCGTCCAGTGTGTCGACCGAGCTGAGCGTGCAGATCGGCCCGAACACCTCGTCGGTGGCCAGCAGATGATGGGCCGGGACGTTCTCGACCACCGTCGGTGCCACGAAATAGCCGTCGTCGGAGGTCTTCTCGCCACCGGTGACGACGGTCGCGCCCGCGGCGACGGCGCTTGCCGCGGCGGCGACCACCTTGTCGACGGCGCCCGCGTCGATGACCGGGCCCACTGCGACCGAGGCACCGCTCGGGTCGCCCGCGGCGAGTTCGCCCACGGCGGTGAGCAGGGCGGCGCGGAACGGCGCCGGATCCCCGACCACCACGACCCGCTTGGTCGCGGTGCACTTCTGGCCGGCGAAACCCATGGCAGCGGCGGCGATCGACCGCGCGGCGACGGTCAGGTCGGCGTCGGGCAGCACGATGGCCGGGTTCTGCCCGCCCATCTCGGCCTGCACCGGGATGTTGCGCGCGGTCGCCGCGGCGACCACCTTGCCGCCGGTGGCGCCGGAGCCGGTGAAGGAGACGACGTCGGCGTGCTCGATGACCGCCTGGCCGGTGGCGCCCTCGCCGGGCAGCACCTGGAACACCCCGGCCGGCAGCACACCGTCCAGCAGCTCGGCCAGCCGCAGTGCGCACGCGGTGGCCGGCGGGGCCGGCTTCAGCAGCACGGCATTGCCGAAAGCCAGTGCGGGAGCTGCCTTCCAGAGCGGGATGGCGATCGGGAAGTTCCACGGGGTGATCAGGCCGGCCACCCCGTGCGGGCGCCGCCGGGTGTACAGCAGGGTGCCGGCCGGGCCGTCGTGCACCGCGCCGACCGGGTCGTACGGCTGCTGGGCGTAGTACCGCAGGATGGCTACCGCACGGCCGATCTCGCCCGCCGCCTCGCCGGCCGGCTTGCCGACCTCACGGACGACCAGGGCCGCCAGTTCGCCGGCCGCTGCGGCCACGGCGTCGGCGGCTGCCGACAGCGCCGCCGACCGGGCGGCCGGGCCGCTCGCCGCCCAGGCGGACTGTGCCTTCCTGGCCACGGCCGCCGCCTCCGCCACCTCCTCCGGGGTGACATCCGCGACCGTGACGACGATGTCGTCGGGGCGCTGGGGGGAGACGCTGATGATGTCCGGCATGCGGTCGCTCACAATCAGAAGGTGAAGCCCTCGGGGAAGGGGTCGGTCGGGTCGAGCATGTACTGGGCGGTGCCGGTGATCCAGGCGCGGCCGGTGATCGTCGGTACGACTGCCGGGATGCCACCCACCTCCGCGGTGTCCACCAGCCGCCCGATGAAGTGGGTGCCGATGAACGACTCGTTGTCGAAGTCGGTGTGCAGCGGCAGTTCCCCGCGGGCGTGCAACTGCGCCATCCGGGCGCTGGTGCCGGTGCCGCAGGGGCTGCGGTCGAACCAGCCCGGATGGATCGCCATGGCGTGCCGGGAGTGCCGGGCGTCGGAACCGGGCGCGGCGAAGTAGACGTGGTGGCAACCGGCGATCGTGTCGTTCTCCGGGTGCACCGGGTACGCCGCGGCATTGATGACGTCCATCATCGCCAGGCCCGCCTGCAGGATCTCCTGCTGCGCCTTGCGGTCGTAGGGCAGGCCGAACTGCGCGAGATCGGTGATGGCGTAGAAGTTCCCGCCGAAGGACAGGTCGTAGGCGACCTCTCCGAAGCCCGGCACCTCGATCCGCTGGTCCAGCGCGACCGGGAAGGAGGGCACGTTGCGGATCGTGACGCTGCGCGCCTTGCCGTCCTGCACGGCGACCTCGGCCACCACCAGCCCGGCCGGGGTGTCCAGCCGGACGGTGGTCACCGGCTCGGTGACCGGCACCATGCCGGTCTCCACCAGCACGGTGGCGACACCGATGGTGCCGTGCCCGCACATCGGCAGGCAGCCGGACACCTCGATGTACAGCACGCCCCAGTCGGCGTCCGGCCGGGTCGGCGGCTGCAGGATCGCGCCGGACATCGAGGCGTGACCGCGCGGCTCGCACATCAGGAACGTGCGCAGCCCGTCCATGTGCTCCATGAAGTACGTGCGGCGCTCCGCCATGGTGGCACCCGGGATCGGCGCGACACCGCCGGTGATCACCCGGGTGGGCATGCCCTCGGTGTGCGAGTCCACGGCGTGCAGGACACGGGTGCTGCGCATGAAGCCGCCCTTCCGGCTGGAACGTGACTGCTGGGTTCCTACTGCTGGAGCTACAGGATCAACGGTAACCGGCGGCGACCGCGGCCTCGGTCGCCTTGCGCACCGCGGCCTCCTGGGCCGGGTTCAGCGGCGAGCGCGGCGGGCGGCAGGGACCACCGAAGCGGCCGACGATGTCCATGGACAGCTTGATGGCCTGGACGAACTCGGTCTTGGAATCCCAGCGCAGCAACGGGTGCAGGTCGCGGTACAGCGGCAGCGCGGTGGCCAGGTCGCCGGCGGCGGCGGAGCGGAACAGCTCGACGCAGGCCTGCGGGAAGGCGTTCGGGTAGCCGGAGATCCAGCCCGGGGAACCGGCGACCGCCAGCTCCAGGGCGACGTCGTCCGATCCGGCCAGCACGTCGAGATCGGGTGCCAGTTCCTTGATCTCGTAGTACCGGCGGACGTCGCCGGTGAACTCCTTGACGGCCACGATCAGACCCTCGGCGTGCAGCTGGGCGAGCAGCTCGGGGACCAGGTCGACCTTGGTGTCGAACGGGTTGTTGTAGGCGACCACCGGGACACCGACGGCGGCGACGGTGCGGAAGTGGTCGACCACCGCGTCCCGATCGGCGCGGTAGGTGTTCGGGGGCAGCAGCATGACGGCCGGGCAGCCCAGCTCGCCGGCGGCCTCGGTGGCGCGGACGGCCTGGTCGGACCCGTAGCCGGCGACACCCGGCATGACGACGAAGCCTTCGGGCGAGGCGTCGACGGCGGCCTTGACCACGGCGGTGCGCTGGGCGTCGCTCAGCTGCTGGTACTCACCGAGGGAGCCGTTGGGGACCACGCCGTCGCAGCCGTTCGCGGCCAGCCAGGCGACGTGCTCGGCGAAGCGGTCCAGGTCCGGCTCGGGCCGGTCGCTGGCGGTCCAGGGCAGCGCGGTGGCGACGAGGACGCCGTGCCAGGGGGTGGTCATCGCGGACTCCTGTGGGGCTCGGGGTGGCCGGTCGTCCGGCCGGGGTCTGTGGTTGTTCTCCGCGGCCGGACCAGTGGGCCCTACCTGCGGTGATGCCAGTACAATATCACATGACACTGCGGTGGCAAGGGGTCGCCCGGACTATTTCTGCGGTGCTTGCTGCGCTCCGGCGGCCAGCACGCCGAGCGGGACGGTGGCCGCCAGCGGCCGGCGGGCGAGCATCGCGGCGTCGGCGGTGCTGCCGGTCGCCCGGGTGACCAGTGCTGCGGTGGCCCGGCCGCAGATCCGCCCCTGGCACCAGCCCATCCCGGCGCGGCAGAGCAGTTTCGCGGTGCGCTGATCGGCGGCGCCGAGGTCGATCGCCTCGGCCAGGTCGCCGGCGGTGACCTCCTCGCACCGGCAGATCACCGTGTCGTCGGTGAGCGCGTCCATCCAGCCGACCGGTTCCGGGTAGACCTCCTGGAGTGCACGGGCGAAGCGGCGCAACCGTTCCCGGCGGCGCACCAGTCGTCGTGGTGCGGGAGCGTCCCGGCCGGCGGCGCGGGCGGCGGCCAGGCCGGCCAGCGTGCCCTCGACGACAGCCAGCGGCGCCCCACCGACGCCGGTGGCCTCTCCCGCGACCCAGACCCCGGGCAGATCGGTGCGCTGATCGGCGTCGACCGCGACGACCGCGGACCCGTCCGGATCAGTCGCCGTCGCACAGCCCAGGGACAACGCCAGTTCGGTGGCCGGCGAGAACCCCATCCCCACTGCCACGGCATCGGTCTCGATCCGCCGTTCGGTCCCGGGCCGGATCCCGCCGGCGGAGTCCAAGCGGACGGTGGTGACCGCGGTGACCCGCTCGTCCCCGTGCGCGCGGACCACCATGGACCGTTGCACGAAGGGCACCCGGTGCCGGACCAGCGCGGCCAGGTACTCGGCACCCTCGGCGAGTTTGCCGACCTGCGGCAGCGCGGCCGGCAGGTGGCGGCGCCAGCCGACCGCCGACCCGGCGTCGTGCACGCCGACCACCGTCACCCCACGGTGCAGCAGCCCGACCGCGACGGGCAGCAGGAAAGGGCCGGTCCCGGCGACCAGTACCCGGTCGGCGATGCGCACGCCCTGGCCCTTCAGCAGCGACTGGGCGGCCCCGGCGGTCACCACCCCGGGCAGGTCCCACCCCGGGAACGGCACCGTGCGGTCGTGGCTGCCGGTCGCGAGAACAACACCGGCGGCGGGGATCTCGACCCCGACCGGGTCCGCGGCGGAGCGGTCGACCGCGTGCACGGCGAACCGGTCACCGTCGCTCCGCGGCGCGGTCACGGTCCAGACGTGGTGCTGCGGCAGGTAGCTGATCCGGCGGGAGGCGCGGTGCCGGTCCAGCTCCCGGGTGAGCCGGCGGAAGGTGTCCAGGTCGTGGTGCAGGTCGGCGTCCAGGTCGATGCCCGGCGCGCGGTGCCGGTAGAACTGGCCACCCGGCCGGTGCCCGGCGTCGACGAGCGCGACCGAGAGGCCTTGTCCGGCAGCGGCCACCGCGGCGGCGAGCCCGGCCGGGCCGGCCCCGACCACCACCAGATCAGCCTGCATGGCCGTTGCCGATCTGGGTGGCGACCTGCATGCCGTCAGCGGCGGGGACGAGGCAGGCCCGCTGGTTCGGCCGGCCGTCGATGGTGATCAGGCAGTCCTGGCAGACCCCGATCCCGCAGTAGAGGCCGCGCGGGCGGTTGCCGAACCGGGTGCGCCGCCAGGACAGCACGCCGGTGGCGATCAGGGCGGCACCGACGGACTGCTCGGGCTCGAACGGCACCGGCCGGCCGGCGAAGGTGAAGCTCATACGGGGACCTCAGCGAATCGGTCGGCGCGGAAGTGGGACGGATCGACCGCCGGCGCGGCGCCGGTGATCGCTGCGGTGATGAGTTCGGCGGTGGCCGGGGCGAGCCCGATGCCTGCCCCTTCGTGGCCGCAGGCGTGCAGCAGTCCCTCGACCCGCGGGTCCGGGCCGATGACCGGCAGGTGGTCCGGGCAGTACGGCCGGAACCCGTGGTAGGTGCGGATCAGGTCGACGCCGGCGAGCACCGGGAAGAGCCGGACCGCTTGTGCGGCAAGGCGTTGCACCGCGGTGACGGACAAGCGGTGGTCGAAGCCGACCCGCTCCCGGCTGGCGCCGATCAGGATGGTTCCGGACTTCGTGCCCTCCACCACCAGCGAGGTCTCCAGCCCGGCATCACCGGAGGCGACATTGGCGACGTAGTCGGCGGTGTACACCTTGCGCCGCACCAGGTTCGGCAGCGGCTCGGTGACGAGGACGAAGCCCCGCCGGGGCAGCACCGGGATCGGGGCGCCGAGCTTCGCGGCCACCTCGCCGGCCCAGGTGCCGGTCGCGTTGACGACGTACCGGGCCGGAATGTCCCCCTTGGTCGTTCGCACACCGGTGATCCGGCCGGGGCCGCCCAGCGGTCCCAGCACCTCGGCCCCGTTGATCGTCCGGGATCCACGGGAAGCGGCCAGCCGCAACAGGTGTGCGGCAGTGAGCATCGGCTGCACCTGCATGTCCTGCGGGTAGAGGATGCCGCCGGGCAGCCCGTCGGCCAGGTGCGGCTCCAGCTCGTGCAGCCCGTCCGGGCCGACCTTCTGCACCTGCACGCCGCTCGCCCGCTGGCCGTCGGCGAAGGTCTCCAGCAGCGCCAGCTGCTCCGGCTCGCGGACCACCACCAGGCCGCCCTTGAACTCCGCCTCGATGGTCTCCGCGCCCAGCTCGGCGACGATCCCGTCCCACAGCACCCGGGAGCGGAGCGCGAGATCCAGCTCGGCGCCGGCCCCCTTGTCCGAGACCAGGATGTTGCCCTCGCCGCTGCCCGTGGTCCCGGCGGTCGGTCCGGTGCGGTCGACCACCACCACCGTCAGGCCGGCCGCGGTCAGCGCCGCCGCCGTCGCGGCGCCCACGATCCCCGCGCCGATCACCAGGACGTCCGCCACCATGGTGAGGAAGTATGGCAGCGGTGGCGGCTCTGTGCAATGTCACATCACACGATGCCGAAGGTGGGGCGGCAGGGGGCGAAACCCTCGACGCCGAGCTCCCAGACCGGCCGGCGGAAGTCGCGCGGGGTGAGCAGCAGCCGCTGGTCGGTCGCGCGCTCGCCGGGTCGGCGCTGGATCACGCGAGTGCCGTCCGGCAGGTAGCCGAGCTTCTCCGAGACCCGCAGCGAGCGCGGGTTGTCGGTGAAGGCGCTGCTCTCGGCGCGCACCGCGCCGAGCTGGTCGAAGGCGAAGAGCAGCACAGCAGCACGCATCTCGCTGCCGATGCCGCGCCCCTGGAACGGCAGGCCCAGCCAGGAGCCGGTGGACACGGAGCGGGTGACGGCGAAGTCGGTGGCCATCAGCTCCTGGGTGCCGGCCAGCTCGCCGTCGATGCGCACCGCGAAGTTCACCGACCAGCGCTCCGGCACCGACGCCGCCCGCGCCTGCCAGTGGTAGCGCAGGGTGTTGGCCACCAGCTCGGCGTCCGGCGCATCCGTCCAGGGCATCAGGAACGGCATCTCGGCGGGATCGTGCACACCACCGCGGACCAGGTCGATCAGCTCGGCCAGGTCGTCGTCGCACAGCGGGCGCAGCTCGAGGCGCGGAGTGCGCAGCAGCAGGCCGAACACCGGCCACAGTCGGACCAGGGTCTCCCGCGAGCTCTGCACGGCCCCAGCCTCCCAGCCCGACCCGTCCCGGCGCGCCCTGTTTACCCTCGGAGCATGCTCGCCGTCGTCGTGGACCAGCCCGGAGGACCGGAACAGCTGCGCATCGCCGAGGTGCCGGATCCGGTGCCCGGTCCGGGCGAGGTGCTGCTGGATGTCGCGGCGACCGCCGTCAACCGCGCCGACCTGCTGCAGCGGCAGGGTCACTACCCGCCGCCCCCGGGGGCATCGGAGATCCTCGGTCTCGAATGTGCCGGCACCGTCGCCGCTCTCGGCGCCGGCGTCACCGGTTGGTCGGTCGGGGACGCGGTGTGCGCACTGCTGGCCGGCGGCGGCTACGCCCAGCGGGTCGCGGTGCCGGTCACCCAGCTGCTGCCGGTTCCGGACGGCCTTACCCTCGAGCAGGCCGCCGCGCTGCCCGAGGTGACCTGCACGGTGTGGTCGAACCTGGTGCTGGTCGGCGGTCTGCGTCGCGGGCAGTGGTTGCTGGTGCACGGCGGCGCCTCCGGCATTGGCACCATGGCGATCCAGGTGGGCCTGCTGCTCGGTGCCCGGGTGATCGTCACCGCGTCCCGGCCGGACGCGCTGCAGGAGTGCCTGGCACTCGGCGCCGAGGCCGCGATCAACTACACCGAGGAGGACTTCGTCGAGCGGGTCCGGGACATCACCGGCGGGCACGGCGCCGATCTGGTGCTCGATCTGGTCGGCGCGAAGTACCTGGCCCGCAACATCGCCGCGCTCGCCGACGGCGGCCGGATCGTGGTGATCGGCATGCAGGGCGGCGCGAAGGCCGAGCTCGACCTGGGCGCCCTGCTGCAGATCCGCGGGTCGGTCACCGCCACCGCCCTGCGCACCCGGCCGCTCGTCGGGCCGGGGTCCAAGGCCGAGGTGATCGACGCGGTCCGCCGCGATCTGTGGCCGGCGATCGCCGACGGCCGGGTGCGCCCGGTGATCGACGAGGTGGTCCCGCTGGTGGAGATCGCCGCCGCGCACGCGCGGCTCGCGGAGGGCGGACATGTTGGCAAGATCGTGGTGACACTGCCCGGTCCGGGTACCGGCACGAGCACGAGTTGAAGTGAGCTGGAGGAGAACGGCATGGCGGAGCAGGAGGGCCACCGCGTGGTGGTCATCGGACCGGACGGTTCACCGGTCGGGATGGCGGACGTCCCGCAGGGTCGGGCCGACCAGGACGACGACGCGCACGGCCCGAGCGCCGCGGAGCTCGTCGGCGAGCCGGCGAAGGTCATGCGCATCGGCACCATGATCAAGCAGTTGCTCGAGGAGGTCCGGGCCGCGCCGCTGGACGAGGCCAGCCGGGTCAGGCTGAAGGAGATCCACGCCCGGTCGATCACCGAGCTGGAGGCGGGTCTCACGCCGGAGCTGCGCGACGAGCTGGAGCGGCTGTCGCTGCCGTTCACCGAGGACTCGGTGCCCAGCGACGCGGAACTGCGGATCGCCCAGGCCCAGCTCGTCGGCTGGCTGGAGGGTGTCTTCCACGGCCTGCAGACGGCCCTGGTGGCGCAGCAGATGGCGGCCCGTGCCCAGCTCGAGCAGATGCGCCGTGGCGCTCTCCCGCCGGGTGTCGGCGTGGAGGGCCAGGGTGGCGGCGGGACCGGTTCGGGGACCGGCCAGTACCTCTAGCAGTCGACGGTCAGGCCGCACCGGCGGCGGAGCCGGCGAACTCGCGGACCTGGTTGCGGCCACCTGTCTTGGCCAGGTAGAGCGCCTGGTCCGCCTCGCGGACGAGCTCGCCGAGCTCCGCCTCCGGGTCGACGAGGATCCGCGCCTCCATGCTCGACACCCCGGCGGAGACGGTGACCGCCAGCTCAGGGAACTGCCGGGCGCAGCTGGTGACGATCTCCTGCCGCAGGCGCTCGGCGCCCTCCGCCGCCTGCCGCACGGTGCGCACCGGTGCGAGCACCAGCAGCTCCTCGCCGCCGGTGCGGATGATCAGGTCGGTGCGGCGGGTCCGGGTGGACAGGGTGGCCGCCACCCGGCGGAGCACGGCGTCGCCGACGTCGTGGCCGTGGTTGTCGTTGACCTTCTTGAAGTGATCGAGGTCGAGCAGGATGGCGGCGACCCGGTCGCCGGTCATCGCGGCGCCTGCGAACAGCGCCGGTGCCCGGTCCAGCATCCCGCGCCGGTTGTACAGCGCGGTGAGCGGATCGATCTGCGCGTGCTGGCTGGCCACCTCGAGCAGTCCGCGGATGCGCCGGACCAGGAAGGCGATCACCAGCATGACCGTGACCAGGATCCCGACCCGCACACCGACCTGGATGACCGTCTGCACCGGCGAGAGGTCCTGGCCCCGGATGGCCAGCCAGATGCCGAGCGTCACCAGCACCACCGGCGGCACCAGCGCGGTCCCCTTCAGGTACCAGGCCGCGGCCAGGATCGGGAACATCATCAGCAGCGGCGAGGCGGAGATCCGCGGCTGGCTCGAGGAGATCGAGATGAAGATGTAGAGCACGAAGCTCAGGTTGATGATCACCAGCACCATCAGGTGGCCGGCCCGGCGGCGCACGAACATCAGCCCGGCGATCACGAACGAGGCGGCCACGCAGGCGATGTAGACCCAGCGGAACCCGTCGGTCCGCACGGATCCGGGGACGAGACCGTTGATCACGCCGATCAGCCCGCTCAGCGTGTGCAGCAGGCCGAGCACCTTCCAGGCGCCGGGCTCCTGCCGTTTCGTGTCGCCGGAGGGTACGAGGGAACCCAGGATCACCTGCGGCAGGCCGTGGACCGATGTCTCCTGACGCCATACCGCCGATCGGGTGGGTTTGACCGGTGCGGACACGGTCATCACACTAATGCGTGAAGCCGGAAAATCCAGTGCCCACGATCGAATCGATTGAGCGTTCTTTGTCACCTCAGCGTGACGGCTCGCCACGCTCCGTCTTCCCACCGCAGTTCCGGGCTCTGGCCGGAACCGCTGTTCCTGGTACAAAATCATCGATCATGGGCGCCCTGGACCGCGATCGACTCCGACAGCTGACCCGACGGGAGGATGCCCGGTTCCTCGCCACCCACGTCCGGTCGGGTGAATTGTCCCGATCGGCCACACATCTGCTCGGCGGGGTCCCGATGTCCTGGATGGTCAAGTGGCCCGGCGCGCATCCGGTCTACGTCGAGTCGGCGTCCGGCGCGCACTTCACCGACGTCGACGGCAACTCCTACGTCGATCTCTGCCTGGGCGACACCGGGGCGATGGCCGGACACTCCCCTGCGGCGACGATGGCCGCGGTCCGGGCCCAGCTCGACCGCGGCATCACCACGATGCTGCCGTCGGCCGCCGCTCTGGACGTCTCGGCCGAACTCGCCCGGCACTTCGGGCTGCCGAGCTGGCAGTTCACCCTCACCGCCACCGACGCCAACCGGCACGCACTGCGTTACGCCCGGGCACTGACCGGCCGGGGCAAGGTGGTCGTGCACGACTGGTGCTACCACGGCTCGGTCGACGAGACCTTCGCCGTGCTGGACGGTTCCGGGGCGACAATCGACCGGCCGTCCAGTATCGGGCCGGCCGTCCCGGTCGGGGTGACCACGGTCGTGGTGGAGTTCAACGACCTGGCCGGGCTGGAGACCGCGCTGGCCACCGGCGAGATCGCCGCGGTGCTGATGGAGCCGGCGCTGACCAACATCGGCATCGTGCTGCCGGATCCCGGCTACCTGGCCGGCGTGCGCGAGCTGACCCGGAAGTACGGGACGCTGCTGATCATCGACGAGACGCACACGCTGTGCGCCGGTCCGGGCGGGAGCACCGCGGCCGAGGGCCTGGAGCCCGACGTCCTGGTGGTCGGCAAATCGATCGGCGGCGGGATCCCGTGCGCGGCCTTCGGTCTGAGCGCGGAGGTGGCCGCCCGCATCGAGCGCCTGGTCCGGCTGGAGGACATCGACGTCGGCGGGATCGGCGGCACCCTCGCCGGCAACCCGCTCTCCAGCGCCGCCATGGCGGCCACCCTGCGGGAGGTGCTCACCGACGACGCCTTCGGGCGGATGACCGACCTCGCGGTCCGCTGGACCGCAGGGGTGCAGGCGGCGATCGACGAGGTCGGGGCGCCCTGGCACGTGACCCGGCTGGGCTGCCGCGCGGAGTACGGCTTCTCGCGGGACCTGCCGCGCAACGGCGCCGAAGCCGCCGCGTCCGACGACTTCGAGCTGCAGCAGTACGTGCACCTGTACGCGCTGAACCGGGGCTTCCTGCTCACCCCGTTCCACAACATGGCGCTGATGTGCCCGGCCACGACGGGGGCGGACGTCGACGCCCATACGGAGATGTTCGGCCCGATGATGCAGGAGCTGTTCGCATGATTCCTCTACAGAAGTCCCGGACCTGCGGGAAGTTTCGCAGGGAGAAGAATCGGGCATCAACGGGACATGTTGCTCGCCATCGTCCTCATCATCCTGGCCATCGTCCTGTTCGGGGTCGGCTTCATCGCGAAGCTGGCCTGGTGGGCGTTCGTGATCGCCGCGATCATCTTCGTCGCGGGCCTGATCGCCGGCGCCTTCCGGCGCGGCAAGTCGCGCGTCTGACCTCATCCCGCTCGGCCGTGGGCGTCCGGTGCGGATAGCACTGAACGTCCTCGGCCGGCTGGTCGAGACCGCCCTGATCGTGCTCGGGGTGCTGGTCGTCGTCTGGGAGGAGGACGACCAGCTCCTCGAGTTCCTGCTGTGGTGGATGCTGCTGGCCTTCGCCTACATCCTGGTCGGCGGGCTGGTGCTGCGGTCCACCCGGCACCGGTCGGTGGCACTGCAGGCGCACGCCCACCGGCTGCGGCTGGCCTTCCCATTCGCTCTCATCACCAGCATGGTCGGACTGACCGTCGGACTGCACATCGCGTGGTCCGACCAGGACACCGACCTCGACGCCGCGATCAACTTCTTCGGCGGCATCACCATGGTGTTCTCCTGGCTGTTGCTGCACTCCGGCTACGCCCGCCGCTACGCCCAGCTGCTCACCCGGCACGGGGGTGGGCTGCGCTTCCCGGTCGACGACGACGGGAAGGCGATCACCCCGACCCCGGTCGACCTGCTCTACTTCGCCTTCGGGATCGGGGCGACCTTCTCCACCTCCGACGTGCAGGTCACCAGCACGCCGATGCGCTGGCACGTGATGACCCAGTCGATCCTGAGCTTCTTCTACAACGCGGCCGTGGTCGCCTTCGCGATCACCGTGCTGCGCGGGACCTGACTGCTACAGGGATCTCTCGTGGGCCCCGGCGGTCGGGCTCTTCGCCGCCAGTTGCCCTCGCACCGGACGGTCGACCGGACCGGCGAGGGTCGCCTCCTGCAGGCTCTGCAGCGCGGCCGGTCCGTCCACCAGGGCCGTGCCGCCGCCCTCGATCGCGTCCGCACCCTGCTCGCGCAGCGCCCACGGGGTGCCGTACTCACCGAGCAGCTCCAGGAACGGCACGGCGTCGAACGCCTCGGGCCCGAGCACGCCCGCGCCGGACCAGATGCCCTTCGCGATCAATTCCATGGCGATGACCGGGCAGACCGCGGTCTGCCAGACCACCGCCTGGGAGTTGTACTCGCGCATCGACCACCGGTTGTCGACCACGTGGTACAGGTACACCTCGCGCGGCCGGCCGTCCTTGCCGAGCCCGCGGACCCAGGTGCCGGCGCAGGTCTTGCCGTGCATCTTGTCGCCGAGCGTGGCCGGGTCGGGCAGCAGCGCGGCGATGACGTCGCGCGGCGAGACGGTGACGCTGCCGACCTGCATCGGCTCGGCCGAGTCGATGCCGAGTTTGCGCTGCAGCTTCAGCATCTCGATGAACTCCTGGCCGAGTCCGTACTTGAAGGTGACCCGGCCGACGTCGAGCCAGCGGGGGACCAGCAGCACCTCCTCGTGCTCGACGTTCACGCACTCGATCGGCCCGATGCCCTCCGGGAAGTCGAACACCTCCGGCTCGGAGAACGGGGCCGTGGTGAAGTGGCCGCGCGCCTTCTCGTAGACGATCGGCGGGTTCAGGCACTCCTCGATGGTGGTCCAGATGGAGAAGGTCGGCGCGAAGTCGTAGCCCTCGACCTCGAGGTTGCCACCGTCCCGGACACCGATCTCGTCGATCCGGGAGAACAGGTGGTCCGCGGCGTAACGGGCGAACACGTCGGCCAGCCCGGGCTCGACACCCATGCCCACCAGGGCGATCCGGCCCGCGGCCTGCCACTCGCCGTCCAGCGCGAACTGCTCGTCCCCGAGCATCACGCCGGGCACGTTGTACGGGTCGCTGGGGTGCGGGTGCGACAGCGACATCGCCATGTCCAGGTAGTGCGACCTCGCCCGCAGTGCTGCGGTGAACAGCGGCATGACGAACCGCGGGTCGGTGGCGTTGAGCAGCACGTCGCAGCGGTGCATCTCCAGCAGGTTCGCCACCGCCTCCACGTCGGTGGCATCGACCTGGGCGGCGAGAAAGCGTCCGTCGCCGGACATCTCGACCGCCTGCCGGGCGCGGCCGAGGTCGTAGTCGGCGACCACCAACGCCTCGATGTACTCCCGGCGGGCCGCCGTGGCGACCACGGCGGAGCCGACACCGCCGGCGCCGACCAGCAGCACCCGGAGCTTGCCCTCCGCGGAGCGCACGGGCTTCGCCGACCGGCCGGCGAGCACCGGGGTCGACTCGTCCCACCGGGTACCGGCGGCGAGATCGGCTCGCCGGCGGGCGATCCCGCCCAATGTCTCCAGCACCACGCGGTTGCCGAGCAGGGCGGTGACGTCGGCATGGTCGTACGGCGGAGCCACCTCGACGATCTCCATGCCGACCAGCGGGGTGTCCCGGCCGATCGCCCGGACGGCGTCCAGCAGCTCGCGCGCGGTCAGCCCGCCGGGCTCCGGGGTGCCGGTGCCCGGCGCCATACCCGGGTCCACCACGTCGATGTCGACCGAGAGGAAGACGCCGTCGACGTCCTCGCAGGCCTTCGCGATCACCTCGGCGATGACCTCGTCGAGGCCGCGGCGGCGGATCTCCGCCATCTCGTAGCCGCGCATGCCCTGGTCGGCCATCCAGGCCAGCTCCGGCGGCTCCGGCCAGTAGCCGCGCAGCCCGACCTGGAAGAACTTGTGCCCGGGCACGGCGCCGGACTCGATCACCCGGCGCATCGGGAGTCCGTGCCCGTACAGGGATCCGAACTGGATGTCGCCGGTGTCGGCGTGCGCGTCGAAGTGGATGACCGAGATCCGGCCGTAGCCGTAGACCTCGGCCAGGCCGGTGATGTCGGCCATCGCGATGGTGTGGTCGCCGCCGAGGATCACCGGGATCTTGCCGGCGCCGGCCAGCTGCTCGATGACCCGCTGCAGGCTCTGCAGCGAGCGGATGGTCTCGGTCGGCGCCATCTCGACGTCACCGGCGTCCACCACGCCGAGATCGCCGAGCGGGTCGACCCGCAGCGACAGGTGCGGGCGGGACCCGGTGTGCTCCGAGTAGTCGCAGACCCGGATCGCCATCGGGCCCATCCGGGCGCCGGCCCGGTAGGAGGTCCCCGCGTCGTACGGGGCGCCGACGATCACGCAGGTGGCGTCGGCGTAGGAGACGGGATCGGACAGATCGCAGCGGGGCACACCGGTGAACGTGACATCGGGGCCGTACATTGCGCCGTAGCGCGCCATGGGAGTGTTCACTCTCTTGTTCGTCCTCGGCCCTGGGGTTGTGTCGTCGGGCCGCGTCGACCGGTGGCAGCGGTCGACCTCCTCAGCTTCCCCGGTCCCCTCGCGTTCGGGCAAGTGTCACCGGCGGTTCGCACCGGATCGGCAACCGGTCCGCAACGAACCGGCAGCGGGGCGCAACGACTCAGCTGTCGAAGCCGAGGCCGAAGCGGTCGAGGGCGCGGAGCCAGAGGTTGCGGTGCCCGGCCCGGGCGTCCGCCCGGGCCACCGACCAGCGGGTCAGGTTGACCACGCCGGAGCGCAGCGGCTCCGGCGGGAACGGCACCGGCTTGCCGCGGATCGTGGACAGGCTGGTGAGCTCGGTGCGCTCGCCGGACAGCAGGTCGAGCATGACCTGGGCGCCGAACCGGGTGGAGCCGACGCCGAGTCCGGTGTAGCCGACCGCGTAGGTGACCCGGCCGCCGTGGCCGGTGCCGAAGAACGGGAAGAACCGGGAGCAGGTGTCGATCACCCCGCCCCAGGTGTGGGTGAACCGCAGCCCCTCCAGCTGCGGGAAGGTCTGGAAGAAGTGGTCGGCCAGCAGCCGGAAGGTCTCCGGACGCTGGTCCAGCGACGGGTCGATCCGGTTGCCGTAGTGGTAGATCGCGTCGTAGCCGCCCCAGAGGATGCAGTTGTCCTCGGTGAGACGGTAGTAGTGGAACAGGTTCCCGGCGTCGCCGACGCCCTGTCGGTTGCCCCAGCCGATCGTCTTCAGCTGCGCCTCGGACAGCGGCTCGGTGGCCATCGCGTAGTCGTAGACCGGGATCACGTACGGCCGCACCCGCTTGAGCAGCGAGGGGAAGGCGTTGGTGCCCAACGCCACCCGGTCCGCACGCAGCTCGCCGTGCGGGGTGGTCAGCAGCATGTCCCGGCCGTCCCGGACCATCGAGGTGACCGGGGTGTTCTCGTGGATCCGGACGCCGAGCGACCGGCACGCCTCGGCCAGTCCCCAGACCAGTCGGGCCGGGTCGACGAGCACAGTCTTGTCCTTGCCCCACACGGCGCCGAGGTAGGTCGGCGAGTTCACCTGGGCGCGGGTGGCGTCGGTGTCGAGAAGTTCGGCGTCGTCACCGAAGTCGAGCATCCGTTCGTAGTCGGCGGCCAGGTCGCCGATCTGGTAGCTCTCGGTGGCCACCCGCAGCTCACCGGTGCGCTCCAGCTTGCAGTCGATCGCGAAGTCCTCGATGGTCTTCACGATGCCGGCCAGGTTGGCCCGGCCGAGTCGTTCCAGCCGCGGCATGTCCTCCGGGTACCAGTCCATGCCGTTGGCCTGGCCGTGGGTGAGCGAGGCGGAGCAGAATCCGCCGTTGCGGCCGGACGCGGCCCAGCCGATGGTCTTCCCCTCGAGCAGCACCACCTCGCGGGACGGGTCCTCCTGCTTGGCCAGCAACGCCGTCCAGAGTCCGGAGTAGCCACCGCCGACGACGGCGAGATCGGTGCGGGCACTGCCGGTCAGCGGTTCCTGCGGGTCGGGGGCGTCGACGTCGTCCAGCCACCAGCAGAGCGGCTCGGCGTCGGCGAGGGAGGTGCGGATGGAGCGGGCCCGAGAACGACCGCCGGGCGACAGCGGGGACATGAGGAGTGCCTTTCCAGGGGCGGACGGGAGGACGGCTCGTGGGGACGTCCGGCCACCGGGAGGTATCGCTCACAGGTGCGGGACGTCCGGGACGGAACCGTCAGTCGGGGACGCCGAACACGGTGCGGTGCCAGGACTTCCGGCCGATGCCGGTGCGGTCCATCGCGACGTGCTTGATCTGGGTGTACTCCTGCAGCGAGTAGACCGACATGTCCTTGCCGAAGCCGCTGGCGCCGTAGCCGCCGTGCGGCATCTCCGACCAGATCGGGATGTGGTCGTTGAGCCAGACCGTACCGGCCCGCAGCTCCGCGGACGCCCGCAGGGCGGTGTGCACGTTCGTGGTCCAGGCCGAGGCGGCCAGTCCGTACGGGCTGTCGTTGGCGAGATCCAGTCCCTCGTCGACGGTGTCGAAGCCGATGACGGTCAGCACCGGTCCGAAGACCTCGTCCTGCACGATCGGGTCGCCCTGGGCCACGTCGGTGATCAGGGTCGGCCGGTGCCAGAACCCGCCGGCCAGCTCCCCATCGGGCAGCGCACCCGGCGCGATGATCCGGGCGCCACGGGATCCCGCCGCCGCCACCATCCCGGCC